>NZ_JACUUD010000114.1 GCF_014859505.1 Halomonas sp. | reverse complement strand
GTATGAATAGCGTGCGGCTCGACAAGTGGCTCTGGGCGGCGCGTTTCTTCAAGACCCGGGGCCTGGCCAAGAAGGCCATCGAGGGCGGCAAGGTCCACTACAACGGCGCCCGGGCCAAGACCAGCAAGACCGTCGAGGTGGGCGCCCTGGTGCGCGTGCCCCAGGGCTGGGATCTTCTCGAGGTCGAGGTGGTGGCGCTCTCCGACCAGCGCCGCGGTGCCCCCGAGGCCCGCGCCCTCTACCGCGAGACCGAGGAGAGCGCGGTTCGCCGCGAGCGTGAGGCCGAGGCGCGCCGCCTCACCAACCAGGCCATGCAGCACCCGCTCAAGCGCCCCGACAAGAAACAGCGCCGGGATATCCAGCGTTTCCAGCGTCAGCAGCCGGACGACTAGCCAGCCGGCCGACGACTCACAGAGAGTGATGATGACCGACCAGATCCAGCGTTTCCTCTTCGACAACACCAACGTGCGCGGCGAGCTCGTCATCCTCGAGCGGGCCTACGCCGAGGTCCTCGAGCGCCACGACTACCCGCCGGTGGTCAATCGCCTGCTCGGCGAGCTGCTCGCCGCCGTGGCGCTGCTCACCGACACCGTCAAGCTCGATGGCACTCTGAGCATCGAGGTGCGCGGCAAGGGGGCGCTGGCCCTGCTGATGGCCGAATCCAACCCCGGTGGCGAACTGCGTGCCATCGCCCGGCTGGCCGAGGACGCTCCTATGCCGGCGGATGACGTGGGCTTCGTCGAGCTGCTTGGCGGGGGCCAGATCATGATCACTCTGGACCCCCGGGAGGGGCACCGCTATCAGGGTATCGTCGCCCTGGATCACGACAGCCTGGCCGGCTGCCTGGCCGCCTACTTCGTCCAGTCAGAGCAGCTGCCCACCCGGCTGTGGCTGGCCGCGGACGGCCAACGGGCCGGCGGCCTGCTGCTGCAGCGCATGCCCGACGAATCAAAGAACCAGGACCACGACGCCTGGGACCGCACCGTGGTCCTGGCCGACACGGTCAAGGACGAGGAGCTGCTGATGCTCGGCCCGGAGGCGCTGCTGCATCGCCTCTACCACGAGGAGACGATGCGGATCTTCGACCCCAAGCCGCTGCGCTTCGGCTGCACCTGCTCCCGGGAGCGCATCGCCTCTGCGCTGCTGACCCTGGGCCAGGAAGAGCTGCGCCAGGTGCTGGCCGAGCATGGCAGCATCGATACCCAGTGCCACTTCTGCCACACCGCCTACCACTTCGACGAAGCCAACGTCGAGGCGCTGCTGGCCGAGGGCGATGCGCCGCCCCCCGTGGTCCACTGACGTCGTTGCTGCGATGCACAACAGATCCTGTAGTGAAATGGCGCGATGTTGTAGAAAAACTACATGAATTTCGCTCAAAAACGGCGTTCCCCGCGGCGGTGCTTTTTGCCATAATGGCGCCGCTTTTTTTCGGCTAGATCGCTTCGCCTCAAGACGGGAAACCCGCAGCGACGATCGATGTCAGGTATCCGCTGCGTCGCCACCGACGCCCGGCACACGAGAGAATCGGCCGCAAGGCCCAGGAACCGACATGACCACACCCCAAGCTCCCAAAGCCCACGTCAACCTCAGCAGCGCAGAACTGATCGAGCGTGCCGTGGCCACCGGCGAGGGCCGCCTGGCCGCCAACGGTGCCCTGGTGGTGAATACCGGTATGCGCACCGGACGCTCCCCCAAGGACCGCTTCATCGTCGATGAGCCCTCCACCAGCGCGCAGATCGACTGGGGCAGCGTGAACCGTCCTTTAGACGCCGAGAAGTTCGATGCCCTCTGGGCCCGCGTCGAGGACTACCTGCTGGGCCGTGAGCACTTCGTGTCGGAGCTCCACGTGGGCAGCGACCCGACCTACTATCTGCCGGTGCGCGTGCAGACCGAGACCGCCTGGCAGAACCTGTTCGGCCGCACCATGTTCGTGCGCCCGGAGGGCTACAACCCCTCCGCCAAGGAGGAGTGGACCATCATCAACGCCGCCGGCTTCGAGTGTGATCCGGCCCGCGACGGCACCCACTCCGACGGCACCGTGATCATCAACTTCGCCCAGAAGAAGGTGCTGATCGCCGGCATGCGCTACGCCGGCGAGATGAAGAAGGCCATGTTCTCTGTGCAGAACTTCCTGCTGCCGGCCTCCGATGTGCTGCCGATGCACTGCTCCGCCAATGTCGGCGAGGACGGCGAGACCTGCCTGTTCTTCGGCCTCTCCGGCACCGGCAAGACCACCCTCTCCGCCGATCAGGCCCGCTACCTGATCGGTGACGACGAGCACGCCTGGGGCCCGGGTACCGTCTTCAACATCGAGGGCGGCTGCTACGCCAAGTGCATCGACCTCTCCGAGAAGAACGAGCCGGTCATCTGGAACGCCATCAAGTTCGGCACCGTGCTGGAGAACGTGGTCCTCGACGACCGCCGTGAGCCCGACTACGCCGACGACAGCCTGACCCAGAACTCCCGCGCCGCCTACCCGCTGGAGCACGTCGAGAAGCGCGTGCCCGAGAACCGCGCTGGTGAGCCCAACGCCATCGTCTTCCTGACCTGCGACATGTCCGGCGTGCTGCCGCCGGTCTCCGTGCTCTCCAAGGAAGCCGCGGCCTATCACTTCCTCTCCGGCTACACCGCCAAGGTGGGCTCCACCGAGATGGGCTCCGCCGAAGGTCTCTCCACCACCTTCTCCACCTGCTTCGGCGCCCCCTTCTTCCCGCGCCCGGCCCGCGAGTACGCGGACCTGCTGATCAAGCGCGTGGACGAGAAGGACGCCCAGGTCTACCTGGTCAACACCGGCTGGACCGGCGGCTCCTACGGCGAAGGCGGCTCGCGTTTCTCCATCCCCACCACACGCGCCATCATCAGCGCCATCCAGGCCGGTGTGCTGCGCGAGGTCGAGACCCAGCGCATCGACGGGCTCAACCTGGACGTGCCGTTGGCCGTGCCGGGTGTCGACTCCAGTCTGCTCAATCCGCGCGATACCTGGGAAGACAAGGATGCCTACGACCGCAAGCGCCAGGACCTGGCCGCGCAGTTCGTCGACAACTTCAAGAAGTTCGACGGCGTCAGCGAAGCCATCGTCAAGGCGGGCCCCAGCCTGACCTGACGGTTGACCGCCGCCGGCGGCATTGGTGACCCCGCAACAGCCCCACGCGCCCCCGGCCGTGGGGCTGTTGCTTTACACGGACGTCAAGCCTGCCGCGGACGGGGCGCTTGTGATACCTTGTCGCGATCGATTTTCGAGCATCAGCGAAGGGGTTACATGGACGCCACCAGCCGCATCATCTCGCGCCTCGCCGAGGAGCTTTCCGTTCGCCCGCAGCAGGTCTCGGCCACGGTGGAACTGCTCGACGGCGGGGCGACGGTGCCCTTCATCGCCCGCTACCGCAAGGAGGTGACGGGCGGGCTCGACGATACCCAGCTGCGCAACCTTCATGAGCGTCTCGGCTACCTGCGCGAGCTGGAGGAGCGCCGTGCCGCGGTGCTTGCCGCCATCGACGAGCAGGGCAAGCTGACGCCCGAGCTCGCCGGGCTGATCCGGGCCGCCGACACCAAGCAGCGCCTGGAAGACCTCTACCTGCCCTACAAGAAGAAGCGTCGTACCAAGGCCCAGATCGCCCGGGAGGCGGGACTCGAGCCTCTGGCCGATGCGCTGCTGGCCGACCCGACCCTGGACCCGGAATCCGAGGCGGCGAAGTACCTTCGCGCCGCCGAGGGTGACATCCCCGCCGTGGAGGACGCCAAGGCGGCCCTGGACGGCGCCCGCCAGATCCTGATGGAGCGCTTCGCCGAGGACGCCGAGTTGGTGGGCCGGCTGCGCGAGCGGCTGTGGCAGGAGGGCGAGCTCAGCGCCCGGGTGATTCCGGGCAAGGAGGCCGAGGGCGCCAAGTTCTCCGACTATTTCGAGCATGACGAGAAGCTGGCGAAGACGCCCTCCCACCGGGCGCTGGCCATGTTCCGCGGCCGCAACGAGGGCGTGCTGACGCTCGCCATCCGGCTGCCAGGCGAGGACGAGGCGCCGATCCATCCGGCCCAGGTGGCCATCGCCCGCCACTTTGCGATCCGAGACGAGGGGCGCGCCGCCGACAAGTGGCTGCGCGACGTGGTGCGCTGGACCTGGCGGGTCAAGCTCTACGCCCATCTCGAGACCGAGCTGATGGGCCGGCTGCGCGAGAGCGCAGAGCTCGCCGCCATCGAGGTCTTCGCCGCCAACCTCAAGGACCTGCTGCTGGCCGCGCCGGCGGGGCAGAAGGCCACGCTTGCCATCGACCCGGGCCTGCGCACCGGCTGCAAGGTGGCGGTGGTGGACGCCACCGGCCAGTTCCTCGAGGAGGCCACCATCTATCCCCACGCGCCCCAGAAGCGCTGGGACGCCGCCCTGGCCGAGCTGGCCCGGCTGGTCGAGAAGCACGACGTGGCGCTGATCGCCGTAGGCAACGGCACCGCCAGCCGCGAGACCGACCGCCTGGCCGGCGACCTGGTGAAGCGGTGCTCTTCACAAGAAGGGCCGGGCAAGCGAGCGCTCGCCAAGGTGATGGTGAGCGAGGCGGGCGCCTCGGTCTACTCCGCCTCGGAGTATGCCTCCCGGGAGCTGCCGGACCTCGACGTCACTATCCGCGGCGCGGTCTCCATCGCTCGGCGCCTGCAGGATCCTCTCGCCGAGCTGGTCAAGATCGAGCCCAAGTCCATCGGCGTGGGCCAGTACCAGCACGACGTCTCCCAGCTGCAGCTGTCGCGCAGCCTCGAGGCGGTGATCGAGGACTGCGTGAACGCCGTGGGGGTCGACCTCAACACCGCATCGAGCGCGCTGCTCTCGCGGGTGGCCGGGCTCTCGCCGGCACTGGCCGAGGCCATCGTCGCCCGGCGCAATACCCAGGGCGCCTTCACCAGCCGCAAGGCGCTGCTCGAGGTCAGCCGTCTCGGGCCCAGGACCTTCGAGCAGTGCGCCGGCTTCCTGCGCATCATGAACGGCGACAACCCGCTGGACGCCAGCGCCGTGCACCCGGAGGCCTACCCCTTGGTGGAGCGCATTGCCAGGCAGAGCGGCCGGGACCTGGGCAGCCTGATCGGCGACAGCGCCACGCTGACGTCGCTCAGGCCCGCCGAGTTCGCCGACGAGCGCTTCGGCGTGCCCACGGTGACCGACATCCTCGCCGAGCTGGACAAGCCGGGCCGCGACCCGCGCCCCGAGTTCAAGGCCGCCGAGTTCCGCGAGGGGGTCGAGACCCTCAAGGACCTGGAACCCGGCATGGTGCTCGAGGGCAGCGTCACCAACGTCACCCACTTCGGCGCCTTCGTGGATATCGGCGTCCACCAGGATGGCCTGGTACATATCTCGGCACTCTCCGACCGTTTCATCGATGACCCGCGTTCGGTGGTCAAGGCCGGCGACATCGTCAGGGTCAAGGTGATGAGCGTCGATCTCCCTCGGGCCCGCATCGGCCTTTCCATGCGCCTGGACGACCAGCCGGGTGAGGAGGGCGATGGCCCAGGCCGCGGTGGTGAGCGTCGCCAGCCCGGGAGGGAGAGATCCAGCGCCCAGAAGAACGGTGCCCGGGGAGCCGCCAGCCGGAAGGCCGATGGCCAGAAGCCCTCACGCAAGGGCGGCGGCCACGGCTCGGATGATCAACAGGGGCAGGTGGGTGCGCTCGGTGCCGCCCTGCTCAAGGCCAAACAGAAGCGCTAACCTTCCACGCTAATTTTCCACGCTAATTTTCCACCATCAGGGGTGCTACCTTGTCCGACTCACTCGCCACCCTCATCGAGCGCCTGGTCGGCCCCGCCCGCCAGGGGCAGTTCAGCCGACTGCGCCGCGGCCTCGAGAAGGAGGGGCTGCGCGTCGATGGCGCAGGGCGCATCGCCCAGACCCCGCACCCGGCCGCGCTGGGCTCCAAGCTGACCCATCCGCACATCACCACCGACTACTCCGAGGCGCTGCTGGAGTACATCACGCCGGTCTACTGTCGTCCCGAGGATGCCATGGCCTTCCTCGGCGACCTGCACCGCTTCACCTACCGCTATCTGGGTGACGAGCTGATCTGGCCGGCCAGCATGCCCTCGCGTCTTGCCGGCAACGACAGCGTGCCGATCGCCGACTACGGCACCTCCAACGTGGGGACCATGAAGCGGGTCTACCGCAAGGGCCTGGATGTGCGCTATGGGCGCATCATGCAGGCCATCGCCGGGGTGCACTATAACGTCTCGCTGCCCGATGACCTCTGGGAACTGCTGCGCGAGATCGATGGCGCGGCCGACACCCCCATGGGCGAGTATCGCTCCCAGCGCTATTTCGGGCTGATCCGCCACTTCCGCCGCCACAGCTGGTTGCTGCTCTACCTGTTCGGCGCCTCCCCGGCGCTGGATCGCAGCTTCCTGCCCGACGGTGAACTCCCCGACAAGCTCGAGGCCCACGGCGCCGAGACCCTGATCTCCCCCTGGGCCACCAGCCTGCGCATGTCGGACCTGGGCTACCAGAACAAGGTGCAGGCGCAGCTCAAGATCTGCTTCAACTCGCTTTCCAACTATGTGGGCACCTTGCGCAACGCCATCTCCACCCCCTGGCCCGCCTACGCGGCGCTGGGCGTGAACGAGGGCGGCGAGTGGCGCCAGCTCAACGCCAACATCCTGCAGATCGAGAACGAGTACTACAGCGACATCCGTCCCAAGCGGGTGACCCGCCACGGCGAGACCCCGAGCCAGGCCCTGGAGGCCAGCGGGGTTGAATACATCGAGGTGCGCTGCCTCGACCTCAACCCGCTGCTGACCCTGGGGCTGGATGAGCAGCAGATCTACTTCGTCGACGCCTTCGTGATGTGGTGCCTGCTCGCCGATAGCCCGTGGATCTCCGACGAGGAGTGCGAGAGCCTCGACGACAACCGTCGCCTGGTGGTGGAGCGAGGCCGCGACCCCGAGCTTCGCCTGAGCGATCGCGGTCGGGATCGCAGCGTGCCGGAGTGGGGCGATGAGATCCTGGCCGAGATCGACCAGGTAGCGGGCCTGCTCGACCAGCTGGAGGAGGGCAGCCCCCACCGCGATGCCGTGGCCGCCATGGCCCCGCGCCTGGCCGACCCGTCGCTGACGCCCTCGGGGCAGCTGCTGGCGCGCCTGCAGGAGAACGGCGAGGAGTTCAGTGACGCCATGCTGGCCATCGCCCGCGAGCAGGCCGAGCGGCTGCGTGGCGAGCCCATGGACCCGGCCCGGGAGGCGCTCTTCGAGGAGCTGGTAGGAACGTCCATGCGCCAGCAGGAGGAGATCGAGGCCGCCGATCGCCTCGCCTTCGATGACTTCCTGGCCGACTACTTCGCCCGCGCCCGGGAGTCGCGCCTCCTCGGGGAGCCCGGCCAATGAGCCCCCATCTGGCTCGCCTGGGCGTGCGCCACTGGAGCCTCGCCGGGCTGGCCTTCTGTGCCTTGATGATGGCCGTGGCGCTCTACCTCGAGCATGTCGTCGGGCTCGAGCCCTGCCCGCTGTGCATCTTCCAGCGGGTGGCGGTGCTCGCCGCCGCGGCGGTCTTCGCTGTCGCCGCCCTTCACAACCCCGGGGGACGGGTCGCCCCGGCCGTCTATGGCGCCCTGGGTCTGTCCGCGGTGATCGGCGGCATCGGCGTGGCCTGGCGCCACCTGTGGCTGCAGTCGCTGCCCCCGGAGGAGGTACCCAGCTGCGGCCCCGGGCTCGATTACATGATGGATCTGCTGCCCTGGCGCGACGTCGTCGCCATGGTGTTCTCCGGCTCCGGGGAGTGTGCCGAGATCGACTTCCTGCTGCTGGGCATCTCGCTGCCCGGCTGGACGCTGATCGGCTTTCTGGTGCTGGCCGTGGCGCCGCTGGGCCTTGTGCTCATGGCGTTTCGGGAGCGAGTCTGAGAGACCCCGGCGTCCCCTGCCATTGGCGTCGCCTGCCGGGGATTGACACCGCCGGCGGCGCGGGCGAGTCTTGAGTTCCAGCCGGGCGAAGGACGCTCCCGGCCTCACCGATCTGGCTCCACCAAACGAAGGGAGGCCCCCATGCTGGAAGACTGCAAGAATGCGCTGGAGCGCTGGGGCGGCGTGCACAAGCTGATCGATCGCTGGTTGGACGAGCGCCGCGAGCTGCTGGTCCACTTCGTCGAGCTCAAGGAAGCCTGCGATATCGAGCTGGAGGCGGTGAGCAAGGACCAGATCGACCGCTTCAGCGAGGTGCTGATGGACTACATCAGCGCCGGCCACTTCGAGATCTACCCCCAGCTGCGCGAGGAGGCCAGGGCTTTCGGCGACGAGGCCGCCCTGGGCCTGGCCGATAGCCTGCTGGCGCGGCTGGAGATGTCCACCGAGCTGGTGCTCTCCTTCGACGCCGAGTACGACAGCCCGGGCCGCGTGCGCCAGCATCTCGGCCGACTGCCCGCCTGGCTCGAGAGGCTGGCCCACGGTCTCACCGAGCGCTTCAGCCTCGAGGACCGGTTGATCGGCCGTGTTCATGCCGCCCACGCCCCGGATGCCGCCCGCGCCGAGCTTCGCTCGGAGCTCTAGGAGGCTTTGCGGAGCTCTAGGAGGCTTTGCGGCGCTCGAGGCGCCCGCCCAGCACCAGCATGCAGGGTGTG
>NZ_JACUUD010000113.1 GCF_014859505.1 Halomonas sp. | reverse complement strand
CAAGCCCCGAGCTCCCTATGACCACGCCCTTCGTTCATCTCCGCGTCCACACCGAATACTCCCTGGTCGACGGCCTGGTGCGGCTCAAGCCGCTGGTCAAGGCGGCCGCCGGGCACGGCATGCCGGCGCTGGCCGTCACCGACGAGGCCAACCTCTTCGGCCTGGTCAAGTTCTACAAGGGCGCCCAGGGCGCCGGGCTCAAGCCGATCATCGGCGCCGACCTGTGGCTGGCCAACCCCTTCGACGAGGGGCACCCCTATCGGCTGACCCTGCTGGCCATGAACGATGTGGGCTACCGCAACCTCACCGAGCTGATCTCCCGGGGCTGGATGGAGGGGCAGCGGCTGGGGCTTGCCGAGCTCAGGCGCGACTGGGTGCTGGCCCAGAGCGAGGGGCTGATCGCGCTCTCCGGCGGGCGCGACGGCGAGATCGGCCGCCACCTGCTCAGCGACCACGGTGCCGAGGCCCGCGAGCTGCTGGCGGAGTGGAACGCCGCCTTTCCCGGCCGTTTCTACCTGGAGCTGACCCGCACCGGCCGGCCCCTGGAGGAGGAGTGTCTGCACCTCTCGGTGGCGCTGGCCGTGGAGACCGGCACCCCGGTGGTCGCCACCAACGACGTGCGCTTCCTCGAGAAGGAGGACTTCTGGGCCCACGAGACCCGCGTCGCCATCGGCGAGGGGCGGGCCCTCAACGACCCGCGTCGCGAGCGCAAGTACACCGAGGAGCAGTATCTCAAGAGCCCCGAGGAGATGGCCGAGCTGTTCGCCGACATCCCCGAGGCGCTGACCAACAGCGTGATGATCGCCGCCCGCTGCAGCGTCGAGGTACGCCTCGGCGAGATCTTCCTGCCGGAGTTCGAGATTCCCCAGGGGATGACCCAGGACGAGTTCTTCCGCAAGGTCTCCCACGACGGGCTCACCGAACGCCTTGACTTCCTGTTCCCCGCCGAGCGCTACCCCCGCGACGGGGCCGAGTTCGCCGAGATCGACGCCCGCTATCGCAAGCGGCTCGATTTCGAGCTCGACATCATCATCCAGATGGGCTTTCCCGGCTACTTCCTGATCGTGATGGACTTCATCCAGTGGGCGAAGGACAACGACGTGCCGGTGGGCCCCGGCCGCGGTTCCGGCGCCGGGTCCCTGGTGGCCTACGCCCAGAAGATCACCGATCTCGACCCCATCGGCTACGACCTGCTGTTCGAGCGCTTCCTCAACCCCGAGCGGGTCTCGATGCCCGACTTCGACGTCGACTTCTGCATGGAGAAGCGCGACCGGGTCATCGAGTACGTGGCCGACCGCTACGGCCGCAACGCCGTGTCGCAGATCGTCACCTTCGGCACCATGGCCGCCAAGGCGGTGGTGCGCGACGTGGCCCGCGCCCAGGGGCGTCCCTATTCGCTGGGCGACAAGCTCTCCAAGCTGATTCCCTTCGAGGTGGGCATGACCCTGGCCAAGGCGATCGAGGCGGAGCCGGCATTAAAGGAGTTCGTCGAGAACGACGACGAGGCCGGCGAGATCTGGGAGATGGCGCTCAAGCTCGAGGGCATCACCCGCGGCACCGGCAAGCACGCCGGCGGCGTGGTGATCGCGCCCACCAAGCTCACCGACTTCTCGCCGCTGCTGTGCGACGAGGATGGCGCGGGACTGGTCGTGCAGTTCGACAAGAACGACATCGAGGAGGCCGGGCTGGTCAAGTTCGACTTCCTCGGCCTGCGCACCCTGACCATCATCGACTGGGCGCTGGCGATGGTCGACAAGGTGCGTGCGGTGGAGGGCCAGGGGCCGCTGGCGATCGAAAGCATCCCGCTGGATGACGCCCGGACCTTCGAGATGCTCAAGCGCGCCGAGACCACGGCGGTGTTCCAGCTCGAATCCCGCGGCATGAAGGAGCTGATCAAGCGGCTGCTGCCCGATTCCCTGGACGACATGATCGCCCTCGTCGCCCTGTTCCGCCCCGGCCCGCTGCAGTCGGGCATGGTGGACGACTTCATCAACCGCAAGCACGGCCGGGCCGAGATCTCCTACCCCCACCCGGACTACCAGCACGAGCTGCTCAAGCCGGTGCTCGAGCCCACCTATGGCATCATCCTCTACCAGGAACAGGTGATGCAGATCGCCCAGGTGATGGCGGGCTACAGCCTGGGTCAGGCCGACATGTTGCGTCGCGCCATGGGCAAGAAGAAGCCCGAGGAGATGGCCAAGCAGCGCGCCGGCTTCATGGAGGGCTGCGCGGCCAACGGCATCGACAAGGACCTGGCGGGCAACATCTTCGACCTGGTGGAGAAGTTCGCCGGCTACGGCTTCAACAAGTCCCACTCCGCGGCCTATGCGCTGGTCTCCTACCAGACCGCCTGGCTGAAGGCGCACTATCCTGGCCCCTTCATGGCGGCGGTGATCTCCACCGAAATGGACAACCTCGACAAGGTGGTGCCGCTGATCGAGGAGTGCCGCAACCTCAAGCTCACCGTGACGCCGCCGGACGTCAACGTCGGCGAGTACAAGTTCACCGTGGATACCGAGGGGCGGGTGGTCTACGGCCTGGGGGCGATCCGCGGCGTGGGCGAGGGGCCCATCGGCGCCATCGTCGAGGCCCGCGAGGCGGAGGGTCCCTTCGGGGACCTCTTCGATTTCTGCCGCCGCGTCGACCCGAAGCGCATGAACAAGCGTACCCTGGAGGCGCTGATCCGCTCCGGGGCGCTGGACAACCTCGGCCCCGACCGCGCCGTGCTGGCCGCGGCCCTGGATGACGCCCTCAAGGCCGCCGCCCAGACCCAGACCAACCAGAACCTGGGCATGATCGACATGTTCGGTGAGGCCTTCGTCGACGAGGAGGCCCAGGGTGGCGACGTCTACATCGAGTATCGGCGGGTGCGCGAATGGACCGACAAGGAGCGCCTGGCCGGCGAGAAGGATACCCTGGGGCTCTACCTGACTGGCCATCCCATCGACGAGTACGAGAAGGAACTCGAGCGCTTCGTCTCCACCCGCATCAGCGACCTCAAGCCCTCCCGGGAGCCCCAGCGGGTGGCGGGCCTGGTGGTGGGGGTGCGCACCATGAAGTCGAAGCGCGGCGACACCATGGCCTTCCTGACCCTGGATGACCGCACCGGGCGCATCGAGGCGTCGCTGTTCGGCGAGCTCTATGACCAGCTGCGCGGCCAGATCGAGGCGGATCAGGTGTTGATCATCGAGGGGGAGGTCTCCTCCGACGACTACTCCGGGGGCCTGCGCCTGCGCGGCAAGGAGATCACCCCCATGGTGGCGGCACGCACCCGCTACGGGCAGGCGGTGGAGCTCTCCCTGGACGGCGCGGCCATCAATGGCCGGCTGGTGGACTCCCTGCGGGCGAGCCTCGACCCCCACCGCGACGCCGAGGGCCTGCCGGTGCGCCTGCGCTACCGCAACGCCGAGGCCACCGGCTGGCTGGAGCTCGACGCCGCCTGGAAGGTCTCGCCCACCGACGATCTGCTGATCCGCCTGCGCGAGGTGCAGGGCCAGGACGGGGTGCGGCTGAAGTACCGCTGAGGCGTCGCCTTGCGCCGCTCGTTGAGGGTGCGATAATGCCAGCCACCTCATTTTTCGCGCCGCGCCTGGCCTCGATGGGCAGGGCGGTGAAATACGACAAGGCATTCGGCCAATGAACCCCAATTATCTTGACTTCGAACAGCCCATCGCCGAGCTCCAGGCCAAGATCGAGGAGCTCCGTCTGGTCGGCAACGACAGCCAGGTCAGCCTCAGCGACGAGATCGAGCGCCTCGAGGAGAAGAGCCGCCGGCTCACCGAGTCCATCTTCAAGGATCTCTCTCCCTGGCAGGTCTCCCAGCTCTCCCGTCACCCCCAGCGGCCCTACACCCTGGACTATCTGGAGCACGTCTTCACCGACTTCGACGAACTCCACGGCGACCGCCACTTCGCCGATGACGCCGCCATCGTCGGTGGCGTGGCGCGCCTCGATGATCGCCCGGTGATGGTGATCGGCCACCAGAAGGGGCGCGAGGTGAAGGAGAAGGTGCGCCGCAACTTCGGCATGCCGCGCCCCGAGGGCTATCGCAAGGCATGCCGCCTGATGGAGATGGCCGAGCGCTTCAGGATGCCGGTGTTGACCTTCATCGATACGCCGGGGGCCTACCCGGGCATCGATGCCGAAGAGCGCGGCCAGTCCGAGGCCATTGCCCACAACCTGGCCGTCATGTCGCGCCTGCGCACGCCGATCATCGCCACCGTGGTGGGCGAGGGCGGCTCCGGCGGGGCGCTGGCCATCGGCGTCTGCGATGAGCTGGCGATGCTGCAGTACTCCACCTACTCGGTGATCTCCCCCGAGGGCTGTGCCTCGATCCTGTGGCGCAGCGCCGACAAGGCCTCCGACGCCGCCCAGGCCATGGGCGTGACCGCCGAGCGCCTCCGGGAGCTGGGCTTCGTCGATACCCTGATCCCCGAGCCGCTGGGCGGCGCCCACCGGCAGCCGGTCACTGCCGCCGAGCGGGTCAGGGACGCACTGCTCGCGAGCCTCGAGCGCCTTGACGCCATGGATACCGACGCCCTGCTGGCGCGTCGATACGAACGCCTCATGAGCTACGGCGCCCCTGCCTGAGCCGTCATGTCCCTGCAGTCATTGATCGACAGCGCCCTGGCCCAGACCCCGCCGGGGCGTTGTGTCTGGGTGGCCCTCTCCGGCGGCCTCGATTCCGCGCTGCTGCTGACGCTCACCGCCGAGGCGTGCCGCCGTCATCCCCGTCCGCTGCGAGCCCTGCACGTGCACCACGGCCTGCAGGCTGCCGCCGACGGCTTTGAGGTCCACTGCCGGCGACTCTGCTCGCGGCAGGGCGTACCGCTGTTCGTCGAGCGGGTCGATGTCGACTTCGCCACGGGACGGGGCTTGGAGGGGGCGGCCCGGGAGGCCCGCCATGCTGCCTTCGCCCGTCGTGTCGCCCCCGGCGAGACCCTTTGGCTGGCCCAGCACCGCGATGACCAGGCCGAGACCTTCCTGCTCGCCGCGCTGCGTGGCAGCGGCGTGCGCGGCCTGGCCGGCATGCCGCCGGCGCGTGCCTGGCGGGGCAGGGTGCTGGCGCGACCGCTGCTGGCGGTCTCCCGGACCGAGCTCGAGGCCGAGGCGGCTCGGCTGGGGCTGGCCTGGGTGGAGGACCCCTCCAACGCCGATGAGGGCCTGGATCGCAACTACCTGCGTCACACCGTCTTGCCGGGGCTGACGGCGCGCTGGCCCCGCGCCGCCGCGTCCCTGTCGCGCAGCGCCGCCCTGGCCGGGGAGGCCGATGGGCTGCTAGGCGAGCTGGCCGAGCTCGATCTCGAGCGCCTGGGCGGCGAGCCGGCCCGCCTCTCCGTCATGGCGCTGACGGCGCTTTCGGCGGCCCGCCAGCGACTGCTGGTGCGCCACGTCTGCGCGCGACTGGGCCTGCCGACCCCGCCGGCGGCCCGCCTGGCGACGCTGCTGGAACAACTGGCCTCGCGAAGGGATGCCGAAGCGCGTGTGGCCTGGGCGGGCGCCGAGGCGCGGGTCTGGCGCGGAGGGCTCTACCTGCTGGTGCCGCCGTCCTCGCTGCCGGAGGGCTGGGAAACGCGCTGGCGCGGCGATGGGCCGCTGACGACCCCGTTGGGGGGGTGTGACGTGCGGCTGCTGCCGGATGGGCCTGGGGGGGGCGCCGCGCTGCGCCTCTGTCCGCGTCGTGGCGGCGAAAGACTCGATCTGGCGGGTCGCGGCTCTCGCGACCTCAAGCGGCGACTTCAGGAACTGGAGATACCGCCCTGGGAGCGCCAGCGGCTGGTGGTGGTGTGGCAGGGAGAGACGGTGGTGGCGCTGCTCGACCCCGTGAACGAGCGCTGGCTCGGGGTGGCGCCGGGATGGCGGGGGGAATCGCCATGGAGACCCGGGCTCAGGGCGTCGAGACCAGTTCCAGGCTGAAGCCGGCGTTCTGCTGGTAGGTGAATTCCTGCTCCAGGTCGGTGAGCAGCAGCATGGGGTCTTCGCCGGGTGCGAGCCACAGCCGCAGCACCTCGCCGTCGGCCTCCAGGCGCGGCGGGCCGGGCGGTTGTTCCGGCCGGCTGTGGTTGAGCAGCACCGCCAGGCGCAGCAGGCGGGCCAGCTGCGCGTGGGAGCGCTGCACGGAGGCAGGCAGCGCCTGCCACTCACGGGTCGGGAACTTGCGGCGGTGGGCGCGCACCAGGAAGGCCAGCAGGCGCTGTTCCGGGCGCGAGAAGCCGGCCAGGTCGGAATGCTCCAGCAGGTAGGCGCCGTGGCGGTGGAACTGGCTATGGGAGATCGCCAGCCCGATCTCGTGCAGGCGGCTGGCCCAGCCGAGGAAGCGCGCCTGGTCGTCGTCCAGGTCCCAGGCGTCGCGCACCTGGTCGAACAGGGCAGCGGCGCTGCTGGCCACGTTGGCGGCCTGGCGTTTATCCACCCCGTAGCGGCGCTCGAGCAACTCGAGGCTCTTGAGTCGCGAGTCTTCCGGGCTGTTGCGCCCCGCCATGTCGTAGAGCACTCCCTCGCGCAGGGCGCCGTCGGCGTAACGCATCTGCTCGAGGCCGAAGGCTTCGAAGACGGCACCGAGTACGGCGATGCCGGCGGGGAAGACCCGCGCTCGATCGGGCTTTAGCCCCTCCAGGCTGACCCTGTCGAGGCGCTTGCACTTGATCAGCCGCTCGCGCAGGGTGGTCAGCCCCTTCCGGGTGATAACGCCCTCGGTGGCGTCCCCGGCGGCATGGATCACCGCGGCGGCCGCCTTGATGGTGCCGCTGGAGCCGACGGGATCCTCCCAGCCCAGCTCTCGGTACTGGCGACGGATATTGGCCAGCTCCGAGAGCGCGGCCAGTTCGGCCTTGCGCATGCGCTTGTCGGTGATCTCCCCGTTGTCGAAGAAACACCGGGTAAAGGTCACGCAGCCCATGCGCAGGCTCTCCAGCGCCTGGGGTTCGAAGTGTTCGCCGATGATGAACTCGGTGGAGCCGCCGCCGATATCGACGATCAATCGGCGCCCCTCCTCGGCCAGGGCGTGGGCCGCCCCCAGGTAGATCAGGCGCGCCTCCTCTCGCCCGGCGATGATCTCGATGGGACAGCCCAGCAGCGCCTCGGCGCGCTCGATCAGTGCCTGGCTGTTGGTCGCATCCCGCAGGGCATTGGTGCCCACCACCCTCAGCTGCCCCGGGGCGATGTCCTCCACGAAGGGAGCGAAGCGAGTCAGGCAGCCCAGTGCGCGCTGCATGGTGTCCTCGTCGAGCAGTCCCTCGTCGTCGAGGCCGGCGGCCAGTTGGACCTTTTCTCCCTGCCTTGCCACCACCTGCAGGCGCTCGTCCTGGTAGTTGGCGACCAGCAGATGGAAGCTGTTGGAGCCCAGGTCGATGGCGGCGAGGCGTCGGGTAGGGGGCAGGGCCGGCTCCACTGGCGAGGTCATGGTGAGTCCTTGACGTTGTCTGAGGGAGAAAGGTTGCGGTGCGCCCCCCGCCCTGTCAATCGCCGAGGGGCTTGCGTTCCCCAGGGGCCTTGTCTAGTATCGTTACGTTCGCCTGTTTCGAATGCTTTCCGACCGTCCTGCGGCGATCCCGTCTCGGTCAACTCCAAGTCGTCAGTCAGCCCACAATGCCCAGCGATACCCGGCCAAGCCGTAGCCGCTGGTCAGGCGAAAACGAATCTGCTCCCTCGACTCCCTTATCGGCCGGCTACCCCCTGCGGTTGCTTCCCCCATGGCCATCTGGATACAAGATGACGAGTGATACCTCTCAGGGCTCTGAACGCACCTCACGCGGCGCTATCGTCTCGCCTCCCGCCACACGCGGCGCACCGACGCCCGGCTTCCACGAGCAATCTCTGATCACACCGATGAATCTTACCGACCTCAAGCAAAAGTCCGTGCCGGATCTCCTGGAGATCGCCCGCGAGATGGGCATCGATAACCTGGCTCGCTCCCGCAAGCAGGACATCATCTTCGCCATCCTCAAGAAGCATGCCAAGAGCGGTGAGCCGATCTACGGCGATGGCGTGCTGGAGATCTTGCAGGACGGGTTCGGCTTCCTGCGCAGCGCCGACAGCTCCTATCTGGCCGGGCCCGACGACATCTACGTCTCGCCCTCCCAGATCCGGCGCTTCAACCTGCGCAAGGGCGACTCCATCTCCGGCAAGATTCGGCCGCCCAAGGAGGGGGAGCGCTACTTCGCGCTCCTGAAGGTCAATGACATCAACTTCGACCGGCCGGAGAACGCCAAGCACAAGATCCTGTTCGAGAACCTCACGCCGTTGTTCCCCGATGAGCGGCTGCGCATGGAGATCGGCAACGGCTCCACCGAGGATCTGACGGCGCGGATCATCGATCTCACGGCGCCCATCGGCAAGGGCCAGCGCGGCCTGCTGGTCTCCCCGCCCAAGGCGGGCAAGACGCTGATGCTGCAGAACATCGCCACCTCCATTACCCGCAACAACCCCGAGTGCCATCTGATCGTGCTGCTGATCGACGAGCGCCCGGAAGAGGTGACCGAGATGTCGCGCACGGTGCGCGGCGAGGTGGTGGCCTCGACCTTCGACGAGCCGCCGGCGCGTCACGTGCAGGTGGCCGAGATGGTGATCGAGAAGGCCAAGCGCCTGGTCGAGCACAAGAAGGACGTGG
>NZ_JACUUD010000112.1 GCF_014859505.1 Halomonas sp. | reverse complement strand
TGCATGACGCCCTGGCCCAGCCCGGCCATGGCGAAGACGGCCAAGACGATCATGGCCACGGCCATCGCCACTGAGCGAAAGGCTCGGCGGTAACGTACAGGGGGCGCCTTCGGGTGCCCCCTGACGTTTACGGCACCCTCTATTCCGCCTGGCCGATTATGTCGGCACTTTGTCCCTTTCGTTTGCCTGCTTGATAAAAATGCCCATCAGATTGGCACGAAATGCAAAAAATCTGGCTCGATAGGTCAATTCCGGCCCTGCCTTTGCTCCTACCATGAATACCGGGCGCCGGCCTCGGCGCACCAGAAGCAACGCACAACAACAACGCGACAACGCAAAGGCCTCACCATGATCAAGACCCGTCAGTTCGCCCTGGGCACCCTCGCCGCCTCCGTCCTGCTCGCCTCCCAGGCGGGCGCCGCCGAGATCACCGACAACGAGATCCGCATCGGCTACCTGGCCGACATGTCCGGCGTCTACCGCGACCCCATCGGCCCCCTGGGGCTCGATGCCATCCAGATGGCCATCGAGGACGTCGGTGGCAGCGTGGCCGGCGCCGATATCGTGGTGTTCAGCGCCGACGACCGCAACAGCGCCGACGTGGGCTCCAGCGTCGTTCGCGAGTGGATCGACGAGCGCAACGTCGACATGGTCACCGGCCTGGTGGCCTCCTCCGTGACCCTGGCCGCCGTGCGCCTGCTGGAGGAGGAGAACCGCCTGGGGCTGGTCAACGGCGCCGTCTCCTCCGGGGTGACCAACGAGAGCTGCTCGCCCAACCATATCCACTGGGTCTACGACACCTGGGCCATGTCCAACGGCACCGCCAGCGCCATCACCCGGGAGGGCAACCTCAACTGGTACCTGCTCAGCGCCGACTACTCCTTCGGCCACGCCCTGGAGGCCGACGTGGAGCGGGTGGTCGTCGAGAACGGTGGCACCATCGTCGGCAGCGCCCGCCACCCCTTCCCCAGCACCGACTTCTCGTCGTTCATGCTCCAGGCACAGGCCTCCGGGGCCGATGTGATCGCGCTGAACAACGCCGGCTCCGACACCATCAACGCCATCACCACCGCCGGCGAGTTCGGCATCACCCAGGCGGGCCAGATCCTGGCCGGCATGGTGCTGTTCAGCACGGACGTGCGCAGCATCGGCCTGGACGCCGCCCAGGGCCTGCAGTTCACCACCGCCTGGTTCTACGACCGCGACGAGGAGTCCCGCGCCTGGGCCGAGCGCTTCCGCGAGCGCACCGGCAGCATGCCCACCCAGGTCCACGCCGGCCTCTACTCCAGCACCCTGCACTACCTGCAGGCGGTCGACGCCATCGGCACCGACGAGGCCCAGGCGGTGCGCGAGCAGATGGCCGCGACCCCGATCGACGACATCTTCGCCAGGGGAGGCTACATCCGCGAGGACGGCCGCATGGTGCACGACATGTACCTGGTGGAGGTGAAGTCGCCGGAGGAAGCCGCCGACGAGGACGACCTCTTCCGTCTGGTGCGCACCATCCCCGCCGAGGAGGCCTTCCGCCCGCTCTCCGAAAGCCAGTGTCATCTGGTCAATCAGAGCAGCTGAACATCGCCCGCGAGCCCAGCCCATGACGTCAACCATCAAACCGCCTCACTCAGGCCTCAAGGCCTCGTTGTTCTGGGTGCTGTGCCCGGAGGAGTTCGAGACGGCAGAGCGCCCGCCCCAGGCAAGGGACGGCAGGCCCGCAGGGCATGCCCAAGCTGCCGTCGCGGCATCGAACCGGGCGGCGCTCCCACTCGATGAACGATCGGACGGATCCATGAGGTAGCAGACGATGCCCAGCACGATGACAAGCTCAAGAACAGCGACTCGCACTCAGCAGAACACCATCGGCGCGGCCCTCAACCGCAGCGCCCGCAAGCATGGCGGCAAGCTGGCACTGGCCTTCAACGACCGCCACTGGTCCTACGCTGATCTCAACCGGGCGGTGAACCGGGTCGCCAACCGGTTGCTCGAGTCGGGCCTCGCTCCCGGGGACCGCCTGGCGGTCTACGGCAAGAACTCCGACGCCTACGTGATCGCCTGGCTGGCCGCGACCCGGGCCGGCCTGGTGCACGTGCCGGTGAACTACGCCCTGACCGCCGACGAGCTCGGCTACATCCTCGAGCAGTCCGGCGCCACGGGCCTGCTCAGCGACCTCGGCCTGGCCGACACGGTGACCGCCGCCACCGAGGGCAAGGCGCTGGCACTGTCGGGCACCCTCCATGCCGGGGAGAGCGACGGCTTCGACGTGCTGGCCGCGGCCATGGGCGAGGGCGGCGAGGCCGAGCCGGAGGTGGCGGTGGAGGGCGCAAGCCTCGCCCAGCTGCTCTACACCTCCGGCACCACCGCCGCGCCCAAGGCGGCGATGATGACCCACCAGGCCCTGCTCGCCGAGTACATGGCCTGCATGGTGGAGCTCGACATCAAGGGCGACGAGCCAATGCTGGCCGCCCTGCCGCTCTATCACTCCGCGCAGATGCACGTCTTCCTGATGCCGGCGCTGCTGCTGGGCGCGCCGGTCCACCTGCGCGAGGCGCCGCTGCCCGACGACTGCCTGGCCCAGATCAGCCGCCAGGGCATCGCCTCCTTCTTCGCCCCGCCCACGGTGTGGATCAGCCTGCTGCGCCACCCCGATTTCGAGCGCTCCGACCTGAGCCGCCTGAAGAAGGCCTACTACGGCGCCTCCATCATGCCGGTGCCGGTGCTGGAGGAGCTGCGCCGGCGCATTCCCGGCGTGGGGCTCTACAACTGCTACGGCCAGAGCGAGATCGCTCCCCTGGCCACGGTGCTGCGCCCCGAGGAGCACGACGCCCGGCCGGCCTCGGCGGGCCGTCCGATCCTCACCGTGGAGACCCGCATCGTCGACGCCGAGATGAACGACGTGCCCACCGGGGAGCACGGCGAGATCGTCCACCGCTCGCCCCAGCTGCTCACCGGCTACTGGGACAAGCCCGAGATGACCGAGGAGGCCTTCCTCGGTGGCTGGTTCCACTCCGGCGACGTGGGCTACGTCGACGAGGAGGGTTATCTCTTCATCGTCGACCGCATCAAGGACGTCATCAACACCGGCGGCGTGGTGGTGGCCAGCCGCGAGGTGGAGGAGGGGCTGTTCCAGCATCCGGCCGTCTCCGAGGTGGCGGTGATCGGCCTGCCCGACGAGAAGTGGATAGAGGCCATCACCGCCGTGGTGGTGCTCAAGGAGGGCGAGGCGGCCAGCGAGGAGGCGCTCATCGCCCACGCAAAGCGCGTCATGGCCCATTACAAGGTGCCCAAGCGCGTGCTCTTCGCCGATGCCCTGCCCAAGAGCACCGCCGGCAAGATTCTCAAGCGACACCTGCGCAAGGAGCTGAACGCGTGACCCAGGCCACTCCCCAGGACGAGCTGACGCCGCTCTTCCACGACATGATCTGCCGCTTCCTGGGACAGGAGGTGACACCCCACTACGAGGCGTGGGAGGAGGCCGGCGAGGTGCCCCGCGCACTCTGGAAGCAAATGGGCGAGGCCGGACTGCTGGGCATCGACATGCCGGAGTCCCTGGGGGGTGCCGGCGCCGATTTCGCCATCACCCAGCTGGTCATCGAGGAGATCTCGCGGCGCGGCTACGGCGGCCTGGCCAGCGCCTACAACATCCACGCCAATATCGTCATGCCCTACCTGCTGCATATCGCCACCCCGGAACAGCAGCAGCGCTGGCTGCCGGCCATGGCCAGCGGGGAGGTGATCGGCGCCATCGCCATGACCGAGCCCGGCGCCGGCAGCGACCTGGCCGCCATGAAGACCCGCGCCCGGCGCACCGAGGGCGGCTGGCGGCTGGACGGCGGCAAGCTCTTCATCACCAACGGCCAGGTGGCCGACCTGGTGATCGTCTGCGCCAAGACCGACCCGGAGGCGGGCGCCAAGGGGGTCTCGCTCTTTCTCGTCGACACCACCCTGCCCGGCTTCTCCCGCGGCCAGCCGATCAGGAAGATCGGCCAGCACGCCAGCGACACCGCCGAGCTCTTCTTCGACGGCATCGAGCTGCCCAAGGGTGCCCTGCTCGGCGAGGAGGGCCGGGGCTTCGCCTACCTGATGCAGGAGCTCCCCCGGGAGCGCCTCGGCGTCGGCGCCCAGGCCCTGGGCGCCATGGAGGGTGCCCTGGCGCTGACACTGGAGTACGTCAAGGAGCGCCGCGCCTTCGGCCAGCGGGTGGGCGACTTCCAGAACACCCGCTTCACCCTGGCCGAGGTGCAGGCCGACATCGAGCTGGGCCGCGCCTACCTCGAGAAGTGCATGGCGCAGTATCGCCAGGGCGCCATGGGCCCCACCGAGGCCGCCATCCTCAAGCTGCGCCTAACCGAGATGCAGTGCGCCACCGCCGATACCTGCCTGCAACTGTTTGGCGGCTACGGCTACACCCGCGAATACCCCATCTCGCGCTTCTATCTGGATGCTCGGGTGCAGACCATCTACGCTGGCACCTCGGAGATCATGAAGGAAGTCGTGGCCCGCTCGCTGCTGGGCAGGACCTGAATCAGGAGAGACCCCATGCGTCTGGATTCCGTTGTCATCCTGGGTGGCGCCCGTACCGCCATAGGCGGTTTCGGCGGCAGCCTGGCCGGCCTTGCGCCCCACGAGCTCGGCACCGTCACCGCCCGGGAGGCGCTCAAGCGCTCAGGCGTCGAGGCCGCGGCCATCGACCACGCCGTCTACGGCCATATCATCACCACCGGCCCCGAGGACGTCTACCTGGCGCGCCATATCGCCCGAGAGAGCGGCGTGCCCGACGAGGCCGGCGCCTTCAACGTCAACCGCCTGTGCGGTTCCGGGGTGCAGGCGCTGCTCTCCGCCGCCCAGCAGATCACCCTGGGCGACAGCCGCCTGGCCCTGGCCGGAGGCGCCGAGTCCATGAGCCGGGGCGCCTACCTGCTGCCGCCCCAGGCGCGCAGCGGCCTGCGCATGGGCCACGCGGCGGTCACCGACCTGACCCTCGGCATCCTCAGCGACCCCTTTGGCAGCGGCCACATGGGTTGCACCGCCGAGAACATCGCCCTTCGCTACGGCCTCACTCGCGAGGCGGTGGACCGCTTCGCCATGGAGAGCCATCACAAGGCGGCCCGGGCCATCGCCGAGGGGCGCTTCACCGAGCAGATCGTCCCGGTCACGGTGCGCCAGGGCCGCCAGGAGCGCGTCTTCGACCGCGACGAGCACGTGCGCGAGGGCGTCACTCTGGAGGATCTCGCCCGGCTCCGACCCGCCTTCCAGAAGGAGGGCATCGTCACCGCCGGCAACGCCTCGGGCCTCAACGACGGCGCGGCGAGCCTGGTGCTGGCCCACGCCGACGAGGCCGAGCGCCGCGGTCTCTCGCCGCGTGCACGCTTCCTGGTGGGCACCACCGCCGGGGTCGAGCCGCACCTGATGGGGCTGGGCCCGATTCCCGCCGTGCGCCGCTGCCTGGAGCAGGCAGGGCTCGCCATCGGCGATATCGACGTCATCGAGTCCAACGAGGCCTTCGCCGCCCAGGCCATGGCGGTGGCCGACGAGCTGGGCTTCCCGGCAGAGCGCCTCAACCCCAACGGCGGCGCCGTGGGGCTGGGTCATCCTGTCGGCGCCACCGGCGCCATCCTGGTGATCAAGGCGCTGGCCGAGCTGGAGCGCACCGGCGGCCGCTATGGCCTGATCACCCTCTGCATCGGCGGCGGCCAGGGCATCGCCCTGCTGATCGAGCGCCTGTGACCATAGGAGAGAACACCATGACCACCGTTCACCCCCGGATCCTGCCGCCCACGCCATCAGCCACCAACCCGCCGCTGCTGATAGGCGAGCTGCTGGAGAGCGGCGTACGCATGGCCGGCGACAACCAGATCGTTTACCGCGATCTGAGCCGCCACGACTACCGTCGCTTTCGCGAACGCGTGCACCAGCTCGCCCACCTGCTCAGTGCCCAGGGCGTGCGCGCCGGCGACGTGGTCGCCGTGCTCGACTGGGACAGCCACCGCTACCTGGAGGCCTTCTTCGCCGTGCCCATGCTGGGGGCCATCCTGCACACCGTGAACGTGCGCCTCTCCCCGGAGCAGATCCACTACACCATGGAGCACGCCGAGGACGACTTCGTGCTCGTGCATCGCGACTTCGTGCCGCTGCTGGAGGGGCTTCACGAGCGGCTGCCGCGCATCCGCGGCTACCTGCTCTGCCAGGAGGAGGAGACGCCCCTCGAGACCCGCCTGCCGCTGGTGGGCGAGTACGAGACGCTGCTGGCCGAGCAGCCTGGCCACTACGACTTCCCCACCTTCGACGAGAACGCGGTGGCCACCCTGTTCTACACCACCGGCACCACCGGCAACCCCAAGGGGGTCTACTTCACCCACCGCCAGCTGGTACTGCACACCCTGGGCGAGGCCAGCACCTTCCAGGCCCCGGGGTGCGAGCTGCTCGATCGCGACAAGGTCTACATGCCGATCACCCCCATGTTCCACGTGCATGCCTGGGGCGTGCCCTATACCGCCACCCTGCTCGGCACGACCCAGGTCTACCCCGGGCGCTACGAGCCGGAGATGCTGGTCAAGCTCCTGGTCAGCGAGAAGGTGGACTTCTCCCACTGCGTACCCACCCTGCTCGGCATGGTGTTGGGCGCCGAGCCGGTCGCCTCGGGCCGGGTCGACCTCTCCGGCTGGAAGCTGCTGATCGGCGGCAGCCCCCTGACCCAGGCGCTGGCCCGGCGAGCCCATGAGCTGGGCATCGACACCCGCACCGCCTACGGCATGTCGGAGACCTGCCCGCTGCTCACCGCCGTCATCCTGCCCCGGGATATCGCCGAGGCCGACTTCGAGACCCAGCTGCCATGGCGCTGCAAGGCGGGCGTGGCAGTGCCGCTGGTGCACCTGCAGGTGGTGGACGAGAGCGGCACGCCGCTGCCCCAGGACGGCGAGAGCGTCGGTGAGGTGCGGGTGCGCGCCCCCTGGTTGACCCAGGCCTACTACAAGGAGACCACCCGCAGCGAGGAGCTGTGGCGCGACGGCTGGCTGCATACCGGCGACGTGGCCACCCTCGACGAGCGCGGCTTCCTGCAGATCCGCGACCGCATCAAGGACGTGATCAAGACCGGCGGCGAGTGGATCTCCTCCCTGGAACTGGAGAACCTGATCTCCCAGTGCCCCGGCGTGGCCGAGGTGGCGGTGATCGGCGTGCCCGACGAGCAGTGGGGCGAACGCCCTGCCGCCCTGGTGGTGCCCCTTGACCTCAACGCCCCGCCCACCGACGACGAGGTGCTGACCTTCCTCAAGCAGTTCGTGAGCGAAGGGCGCATCAACCGCTGGGCGCTGCCCTCCTCCATCCGCTTCGTCGACGAGATCCCCAAGACCAGCGTGGGCAAGCTGGACAAGAAGCGCATCCGCCAGGAGGCCTGAGGGACGGGCCCCGGGCGCTACCGGGGTACCGCCAACGCCCGCCGATAGGCGGCGGGGGTATCCCCGGTCCAGCCGCGGAAGGCGCGGCTGAAGCAGGCCTGGTCCTGGAATCCCAGCGACTCGGCCAGGGTCGTCAACGGCTGCTCGCTGCGGGTCAGCGCCTGGATGGCGAAGTCCCGCCGACACTCGTCCTTGACCGCCTGGAAGCGGGTACCCTCCGCCGCCAGGCGCCTCGAGAGGGTGCGCACCGACAGGTGCAGCGCCTCGGCCACCTCCGCCACGCTGGCCGAGTAGACGCCGTGGCGGGTCAGGTACTCGCGCACCCGGTGGGCGAGCAGGCGCTCCTCGAAGGAGACATAGAACCAGTCCGCCGGAGCGCGCTGCAGGAAGGCGCCCAGGTGCTGCTTGGTCTGGCGGATCGGCTCGTCGAGCACCGCTCGATCGAAGTAGATGGCGGTCTGGGGACAGTCGAAGAGCACCCGTCCCGGATAGAAGTAGCGATAGTCGGCACTATGAGCAGGCTGGGGG
The DNA here is from genome assembly GCF_014859505.1 of Halomonas sp. Taxonomy (GTDB): domain Bacteria; phylum Pseudomonadota; class Gammaproteobacteria; order Pseudomonadales; family Halomonadaceae; genus Halomonas. The sequence goes on along the minus strand of NZ_JACUUD010000112.1, from coordinate 743 downwards.
TAGGCGCACTCCATCAGCAGCGGTGGAATCTTGCGGGCGATCATCCAGGAGGCGATGCCGTGGAGCAGCTTCAGCATCAGCTCGTGCACCAGGATGCGGCTGCCTGCCGGAGCGCAGTGTTCTACGAGGCCGATGCGAACCCGCTCGTCGCCGTGGCTGACCTCGTAGCCGAAGTCATCCAGCAGGATGCGGAAGAACAGCCGATAGCGGTGGAGCGCCACCCTGAGGGTCGGTGCCTCCAGCAGGCTCAGGCAGAGCAGCTTGAGGGTGCCGCCACGCAGCGGCCGGGAGAAGAACCCCGGCGTCTCGTCATCGCACTCGTTGACCAGCAGGCGATAGAGGGTGGCAAACTGCTCCACGGTGACTCGCCCGTGCCGGGTGTCCAGCCAGCCCGGCGAGATGCCGGCGCGGCGCAGCAGGCTGCCGCGCTCGCGGTGAAGCTGTGGCACCCCCCGAAACAGCTCACAGACGAAATGTCTCGATACCGTGACCGTCACTCTGCCCTCCCCTGGCCATCAGGCCGCATGCCCCGGCATGCCCTCGGTTATACGCGATCGCCTTGCCGGCTTCACTTCTCCGTGAGTCGCCTGTGGCGGCGGAACATTCTGTGCCACCATGCCGGAGGGAACGCCACCGGGAACTCTCCATGCTCGAATTTCGTCAGGTCCACAAGGCCTACGCCACGCCTCAGGGGCCGCTGACGGTGCTCGCCGGGGTCGACCTGGCGCTGGCCCCCGGCGAGA
>NZ_JACUUD010000111.1 GCF_014859505.1 Halomonas sp. | reverse complement strand
TCGAAGGCCTCGTTGATCTTCTCGAAGGGCATGTCGTGGGTGATGAAGTCGTCGATGTTGAGCTCGCCCTTCATGTACTGCTCCACGTAGCCCGGCAGCTCCGAGCGCCCCTTGACGCCGCCGAAGGCGGAGCCCTTCCAGACCCGGCCGGTGACCAGCTGGAACGGGCGGGTGGAGATCTCCTCGCCGGCGCCGGCCACGCCGATGATGATCGACTCGCCCCAGCCCTTGTGGCAGCACTCCAGCGCCGAGCGCATGACGTTGACGTTGCCGATGCACTCGAAGGAGTAGTCGACGCCGCCGTCGGTGAGGTCGATGATCACCTGCTGGATCGGGTCGCTGTAGTCCTTGGGGTTGACGAAGTCAGTGGCGCCGAACTGCTCGGCCAGCTTGAACTTCTCCGGGTTGACGTCGATGGCGATGATGCGGCTCGCCTTGGCCATCACCGCGCCCTGGATCACGGCGAGGCCGATGGCGCCGAGGCCGAAGACGGCGACGGTGGAGCCCGGCTCGACCTTGGCGGTGTTCATCACCGCGCCGATACCGGTGGTCACGCCGCAGCCCAGCAGGCAGATCTTGTCCAGCGGCGCCTCCTTCGAGACCACCGCCAGCGACACCTCGGGGAGCACGGTGTACTCGCTGAAGGTGGAGGTGCCCATGTAGTGGTGCAGCATCTTGCCATCCAGCGAGAAGCGGCTGGTGCCGTCGGGCATCAGGCCCTTGCCCTGGGTGGCGCGCACCGCGCCGCAGAGGTTGGTCTTGCCGGAGAGGCAGAACTTGCACTGCCCGCACTCGGCGGTATACAGCGGGATGACGTGGTCGCCGGGGCGAACGCTGGTGACCCCCTCGCCCACCTCCTGGACGATGCCGGCCCCCTCGTGGCCCAGCACCGCCGGGAAGTTGCCCTCCGGGTCGGCGCCGGAGAGGGTGTAGGCGTCGGTATGGCAGACGCTGGTGGCGGCAATCTTCACCAGCACCTCGCCTGCCTTGGGACCCTCGACGTCGATCTCGACGAGCTCCAGGGGCTTGCCCGGCTCCAGGGCGACGGCGGCACGTGATTTCATGGTAGGTCTCCTCGTTCGGGTAAAGTTCTCTCGTCAGTCTAGGCAAGAGTTCCCACCGGGATAAACTGCATCAAAGGCACGACATTATTGCCACATGGCAACAATCAATCGGCAACCATCGGCGAGGAGGAGCCATGCAGCGCTGGGACCGTATCGAGGCCTTCGTCGAGGTGGTGCGGCTGGGCACCTTCGCCGCCGCCGCTCGGCAGTTGAAGGTATCCAACTCCCATGTCAGCCGACTGGTCAGCCAGCTGGAGGCCCAGCTGGGAACCACCCTCCTCTACCGCACCACCCGCCAGATCCGGCTGACCGATGCCGGGGCGCTCTACTACGAGCACTGCCAGCACCTGTTCGACGGCCTGCGAGATGCCGAGGCCGCCATCAACGACCTGCAGGCGCAGCCTCGCGGCCTGCTGAGCCTGACCTCGGCCACCACCTTCGGGGAGCGCTTCATCGCCCCGCTGGTCAACGACTTCCTGATAGCGCATCCGCGGCTCCAGGTGCGCATGCACTTCACCAATCGTCAGGTGGACATCATCGACGAGGGGTTCGATATCGCCATCCGCATGGGGCGCCTGGAGGATTCGAGCCTGGTGGCGAGACGGCTCTGCGAGCGGCGCGAGCATGTGGTCGGAGCGCCCGCCTACTTCGCCCATATCTCCCAGCCCCACGCCCTGGCGGAACTGTCCCGCCACCGCTGCCTGGAGGGGAGCCGTGATCACTGGCGCTTCGCCGTGGAGGGTGTACGCCGGGAAGTCCGCGTGAGGGGCAGCTGGCGAGCCAACTCGGGGCCGGCCCTGCTGGATGCCGCCCTCAAGGGACTGGGACTGGCCCAGCTCCCCGACTACTACGTGGACCCCTACCTCGACAGCGGCGAACTGATCCCGGTACTGGAGGCCTATCGTCACGCCGATACGGCCGTCTGGGCCGTCTTTCCCCGCCATCGGCAGCGCTCGCCCAAAGTCGTGCAGTTCATCGACTACCTGATCGAGCATATCAACGAGACACTGCCCGCGCCGCGCTGATCGGCGAGCAAGCCTGGACAGGAACCTGAAAGGGCGCCCCGTGGGGTGCCCTGGCAGCATGTGAGGCGTCAGCGTTGCGCGACTGGCCGCGTCACTTGAAGTTCTTGCGGTAGGACTTGAGGATCTCGCCGACGATGCCGCTGCGGAAGCTCAGCACGCAGACCACGAAGATGATCCCGAGGATCGGCCCCACCCAGTTGCCCAGCGGCGACTGCGCCAGCAGGTGCTGCAGGCTGACCACGATACCGGCACCGACCACCGGGCCGAACAGGGTGCCCACCCCGCCCAGCAGGGTCATCAGGATCACCTCGCCGGACATGTGCCAGTGGGCATCGGTCAGCGAGGCCAGTTGGAACACCACCGTCTTGGTGGAGCCGGCCAGGCCCGCCAGACCCGCGGAGAGGACGAAGGCCACCCACTTGTAGGCGTCGACGTTGTAGCCCAGCGAGACCGCCCGCGGCTCGTTCTCGCGGATCGCCTTGAGCACCTGGCCGTAGGGCGAATGCACGGCACGCTGGATGATCGCGAAGCCGATCAGGAAGATGGCGAACACGAAGTAGTACATCGCCAGGTTGCTGCGCAGGCTGATGAAGCCGAACAGGTCGCCCCGCGGCACCCCGTGCAGGCCGTCCTCGCCGCCGGTGAAGGGCGACTGGACGTAGACGAAGAACACCAGTTGGGCCAGCGCCAGGGTCACCATGGCGAAGTAGATGCCCTGGCGACGGATCGACAGGGCGCCGAACACCGCACCGAGCGCGACCGCGACGAGGGTCCCGGCGATGATGCCCAGTTCCGGGGTCAGCGCCGGGTGGCTAGCCAGCAGGTAGCCGGTGACATAGCCGCCGGTGGCCAGGAAGGCGGCGTGCCCGAAGGAGAGCAGCCCCACGTAGCCGAGCAGCAGGTTGAAGGCGCAGGCGAACAGCGCAAAGCACAGCACCTTCATCAGGAACACCGGGTAGGCCACGAAGGGCGCCACCAGGCCGATGCCAATCAGCACCAGGTAGAAGACGTTGCGGCGCATATCCGCACGGCGCTGGCGCTTCATGGAGGGGGTCAGCGTCTGGGTCTGGGTCTGGGTCTGGGTCGCGGACATGGTCATGCCTCCTTGCCGAACAGGCCGGCGGGTCGCAGCAGCAGCACCAGGATCATCACCAGGAAGATCACGGTGTTGGCCGCCTCGGGGTAGTACACCTTGGTGAGGCCCTCGATCAGGCCCATGGCCAGGCCGGTGATCACGGCGCCCAGGATCGAGCCCATGCCGCCGATCACCACCACGGCGAAGACCACGATCAAGAGGTTGGAGCCCATGTTCGGCGACACCGGGTAGAGCGGTGCGGCCAGCACCCCGGCGAAGGCGGCCAGGGCCACGCCGAAGCCATAGGTCAGGGTGATCAGCAGCGGCACGTTGACGCCGAAGGCCTGCATCAGCGCCGGGTTCTCGGTGCCGGCGCGCAGGTAGGCGCCGAGCCGTGTGCGCTCGATCATGAACCAGGTGAACACGCATACCACGATGGCCGCCGCCAGCACGAAGGCGCGGTACTTGGGAAGGAACATGAAGCCCAGTTGGAAACCGCCCTGGAGCAACTCGGGGGTCGGGTAGCGCGCCCCGGAGACGCCGAAGAAGTTGACCAGCGAGCCCTCGAAGATCAGCGCCAGACCGAAGGTCAGCAGCAGGCCGTAGAGGTGATCCAGGTGGGCGATGCGGCGCAGCATGAACCGCTCGAGCAGCATGCCGAACAGGCCGACGACCAGCGGCGCCAGCAGCAGCGCCGCCCAGTAGTTGATGCCCAGGTAGCGCATGCCCAGCAGGGTGGCGAAGGCCCCCAGCATGTACATGGCACCGTGGGCGAAGTTGACGATCTTCAGCAGGCCGAAGATCACCGCCAGGCCCAGGCTAAGCAGGGCGTAGAAGGCGCCGTTGATCAGGCCCAGCAGCAGCTGGCCGAGGAATACCGCCGCCGGTACCCCGAATATCATCGTCATGTCAGGAATCTCCCGTCAGAGGGGGCGGCGGCTTGCGCCGCCGCCGGTCTTGCTCGCTTCAGTTCTGCACCAGCTTGCACTGGCTCTCGGAGAGCGGACGGAACGCTTCCTCGGCGGGAATGGTGGCGAGGATCTCGTAGAGGTCCCACTCATGCTCGGAGTCCTCAGGCGACTTCACCTGGGCCAGGAACATGTCGTGGACCATGCGACCATCTTCGCGAACCCGGCCGTTGCGCGAGAAGAAGTCGTTGATCGGCCTCTCGCCCAGGGCGGCGCGCACCGCGACCGGGTCATCGGTACCCAGCTCGGCCACGGTCTGCAGATAGTGCATGGTGCTGGAGTAGATGCCCGCCTGGACCATGGTCGGCATGCGGCCCACGCGCTCGTAGTAGCGCTCGGCCCACTCGCGGGATTCGTCGTCCATGTTCCAGTACCAGCCGGTGGTCAGCAGCAAACCCTGGGTGGTTTCGAGGCCCATGGCGTAGACGTCGTTGAGGAACACCAGCAGGCCGGCGAGCTGCTGCCCCGACTGGACCACGCCGAACTGCGCGGCGGTGTTGATGGCGTTGACGGTATCGGCGCCGGCGTTGGCCAGGCCGATGATCTTGGCGCCCGAGCCCTGGGCCTGGAGGATGTAGGAGGAGAAGTCGTCGGTCGGGAACGGGTGACGCACGCCACCGACGATCTCGCCGCCGTTGTCCTCGACCACCCGCGTCACGTCGCCTTCCAGGGCGTGACCGAAGGCGTAGTCGGCGGTGAGCATGAACCAGCTGTCGCCGCCCTGGTCGACGATCGCCTTGGCGGTGCCGTTGGCAAGCGGGTAGGTATCATAGACCCAGTGGATATGGTTCGGGGTGCAGTGCTCGTTGGTGATGCTGGAGGCGGCGGAGCCCGAGACGATGCCCAGGCCGTTGTTCTCCTCGATCACCCGGGTCGCGGCGATACTCACCGACGAGGCCACCAGGCCGGAGACCAGGTCGACGTTGCGGGTATCGAACCACTCGCGCACAGTGTTGGCGCCCACGTCGGCACTGTTGCGGTCGTCGGCGCTGAAGACCTGAATCGGCGCGCCGTTGATGCTGCCGCCCATGTCCTCCACGGCCATGTTGAGGGCTTCCAGGCCACCGGGGCCGGCCAGGTCACGGTAGGTGCCGGACATGTCGGCCAGGTAGCCGATGCGGATCTCGCCGTCGCTGATCTCGGCCTGGGCGGTGGTCGCCATGGTGGCGGTAGCGGCCAGGGCGACGGCGGTGGTAAGGCTCTTCTTGATGAAGGTCATGTGGCTCTCCTCTGCCCCGAAGCGGGGCTCTTGTTGTTGTTGCGAATGTTGCTGCAACTGGCGTTGTATCTGTTGTGGCAGCGATAATTGTGGCTGTTGCTGCGACGGCGGTAGCGTTTATTTGCGTTGTGAAGGCCAGCGGCCGCGACGGTTCACACGCCCAGCAGGGTGTGCAGATGCTCGCGCTTGCTCGGCAGCTCGGCCGCCGAGATCTCCTCTACGATCAGGCCGTGGTCCATCACGAAGTGGCGGTCAGCCAGGGGGGCGGCGAAGCGGAAGTTCTGCTCCACCAGCACGATGGTCATGCCGCGCTCCTTGAGCTTGACCAGCACCTGGCCCAGCGCCTGGACGATGACCGGCGCCAGCCCCTCGGTGATCTCGTCGAGCAGCAGCAGCCGCGCCCCGGTGCGCAGGATCCGCGCCATGGCCAGCATCTGCTGCTCGCCCCCGGAGAGCCGCGTGCCCGGGCTGCGCCGGCGCTCGTAGAGGTTGGGGAACATCTCGTAGATCTCGTCGATCGACATCCCGCCGGAGCGCACCGTAGGCGGCAGCAGCAGGTTCTCCTCGACGTCGAGGCTGGCGAAGATGCCGCGCTCCTCGGGGCAGTAGCCGATGCCCAGCCGCGGGATGCGGTGGGGCTTCATGTCGAGGGTCTCGTTGCCGTTGATCATGATCGAGCCGGTGCGCCGGCCGACCATGTTCATGATCGCCTTGAGGGTGGTGCTGCGTCCGGCGCCGTTGCGCCCCAGCAGGGTCACCAGCTCGCCGCGCTTCACGTTGAAGTCGACGCCGTGGAGGATGTGCGACTCGCCGTAGAAGGCGTGAAGGTCGCTGACCCGCAGCATCTCGGCGCCGTCGCGGTCCTGGTACTCCATCAGGCTCTCGGCTGCCTGGTTCATGCGCTGGCCTCCTCTTCCGCCGCTTCGCTGCCCATGTAGGCCTCCTTGACCCGCGGGTCGGCGGAGACCGTGGCGTAGTCGCCCTCGGCCAGCACCGCGCCGCGGGCCAGCACGGTGATGCGGTCGCACAGCCGGCTGACCACGCTGAGGTTGTGCTCCACCATCAGCACGGTGCGCCCGCGGGCCACGCGGCGGATCAGTTCGACGATGCGGTCGACGTCCTCAGCGCCCATGCCCTGGGTCGGCTCGTCGAGCAGCATCATGGTGGGGTCCATGGCCAGGGTGGTGGCGACCTCCAGGGCCCGCTTGCGCCCGTAGGGCATCTCCACGGTGAGCACGTCGGCGTACTCGCGCAGGCCCACCTCCTCGAGCAGCTCGATGGCGCGGTCGTTGAGGTGATCGAGGGTTCGTTCGGACTTCCAGAAGTGGAAGGAGGTGCCCATGGGACGCTGCAGCGCCACGCGCACGTTCTCCATGGCGGTCATGTGGGCGAACACCGCGGAGATCTGGAAGGAGCGCACCAGGCCCAGGCGGGCGATCTCGTTGGCCTTCATGCCGGTGATCGGCTTGCCGCGGTAGAGGATCTCGCCGCGGGTGGGCGGCAGGAACTTGGTGAGCAGGTTGAAGACCGTGGTCTTGCCCGCCCCGTTGGGGCCGATCAGGGCATGGATATGCCCCTCCTGGACCTGCAGGTTGACATCGTCCACGGCGGTGAAGCCGCGGAATTCCTTGGTCAACCCCCGAGTCTCCAGAATGAAGTTCTGGGTCATGTGACGTCCTCTCTGGATCGCGCAAGCGATCCGCCGTTGGTGCTGTTGTCGTTGTTGTATGCCGTTGTCGTTGTTCTGGCCATCTCGGCATCGGACTGTCCGGGCACTCATCCTGCGAGGCTTGCCGGCACTTTACGTTAACGTAAGCTAGAGGACTCGGCGCGACACGGCAATAGCCCGATGGGCATGACTCGACCAATGGCGTAGGGCTGGTGTTTTCAATAGCTTGAAAACAAACATTTCATGCAAGCCAGCCCATTGATGCACAAGGCATTTCCCGGGCGTCCCGCCTTCACGCCGCCGGCACTCCTGGCGACCGATGGTTAGGTCACGGATGGCCAAGGTGGCGTTCAGCTGACCATGGGCAGCCCAGGATTAAGCAGGTAGAATGGCATTCGTAGTTGAATGCTCTTATCGGAAGCCCCTTCTCCATGACCCAGACTCCCCCTCCCGGCCATCCTTGGCCGATCGGCTTCACCTCCACCTGCATCCGCGCCACGCTCTATATCCTGTTGATCGCGGGCCTGGCCCAGGGCGCCTTCATCGAGGCACTGCACTACCCGGAGGTTCGCTTTTCCGAGTACGGCTTCACCGAGCTTACCCAGAGCGTGCTGCTGCTCACGGCCTCGCTGCTGCTGCTCTATATCCGCCAGTTGCTCAGGGTGCTGCCCACGGTGACCCTGCTGATGTTCGCCTTCACCTTCAGCTCCTTCATCCGCGAGCAGGACTACTTCCTGGATACCTGGGTGGCGCGCCACACCTGGAAGGTGCTGGTCGCCCTGGTGGTCGTTCCCAGCCTCTTCTGGGTCATCCGCGAGCGCCGGCGTTTCGTCGCCGAGTTCGCGAGCTACGCCAACAGCTTCTCATTCGGCCTCTTCGCCGCCGGGGTGCTGGTGACCTATGTCTTCTCGCGCCTCTACGGCCGTGGCGCCTTCTGGGAAGCGATCCTTCAGGAGCACTATGTGCGCACCTTCAAGGACGCCGCCGAGGAGGTGGTGGAGCTGCTGGGCTATGCGCTGATCCTGATCGCGGTGATCGAGCTGACCCTGCTGGCCCGGCAATGGGTCCTGGCCCGCCGGGCGGGCTGATCCGGCCAGATGAGGCGCTGCAGCGCCTCCCCCAACCAGCAAGAAGCCCCGCAGGCACTGCCTGCGGGGCTTCTTCGTTGCGGCCGAGGCGTTCGCCCAGAGCCTGCTTCCTGACCCTACTCGTCGAGGAAGGAGCGCAGCGGCTCGGAGCGTGACGGGTGGCGCAGCTTGCGCAGCGCCTTGGCCTCGATCTGACGGATCCGCTCGCGGGTGACATCGAACTGCTTGCCGACCTCCTCGAGAGTGTGGTCGGTGTTCATGTCGATGCCGAAGCGCATGCGCAGCACCTTGGCCTCGCGGGCGGTGAGACCGCCGAGCACGTTGCGGGTCGCCTCGATCAGCCCCTCGCCGGTGGCGGAATCGATGGGCAGGATCATGGTGCCGTCTTCGATGAAGTCACCCAGGTGCGAGTCGTCGTCGTCACCGATGGGGGTCTCCATGGAGATCGGCTCCTTGGCGATCTTGAGCACCTTGCGCACCTTGTCCTCGGGCATCTCGAGACGCTCACCCAGCTCCTCGGGGGTGGGCTCGCGGCCCATCTCCTGCAGCATCTGCCGGGAGACCCGGTTGAGCTTGTTGATGGTCTCGATCATATGCACCGGAATACGGATGGTGCGCGCCTGGTCGGCGATGGAGCGGGTGATCGCCTGACGGATCCACCAGGTGGCGTAGGTGGA
>NZ_JACUUD010000110.1 GCF_014859505.1 Halomonas sp. | reverse complement strand
GGCAGAGTGGTTATGCAGCGGACTGCAACTCCGTGTACGCCGGTTCGATTCCGACTCCAGCCTCCATTTCCCCTGATCATTCTGCTCGACACCGTGCCGCCCGGATGGCGAAATTGGTAGACGCAAGGGACTTAAAATCCCTCGGTGGCGACACCGTGCCGGTTCGAGCCCGGCTCCGGGCACCAGTCACTTCGTCCTTCGCCTGGGCCGACACCAACGCGGCACACCTGCGGGGCCCTGCCTCATGAACTTGCCGCCCCTGCGCGACCCCTTCTTTACCTATCGCTATCGCCGCCGCCTGCATGTGCTGCGCGTGTTGCTCGCTCTGCTGATCACCTTCGGTATCATTCGTCTGTTCGAGATTCCCCACTCCAGCTGGGCGCTCGTCAGCACCGTCATGGTCATGGGCAACCTGCCGCATATCGGCGGTGTGCTCGACAAGGGTCGACAGCGGCTGCTCGGCACCGTGCTCGGCGCGGCCACGGGCCTTGCGCTGATCCTCTTCCCCCCCGCCCTGCACCTGCTGATCCCCGCCGGGAGCCTCGCCGCCATCGGCATCGCCACCTGGTTCACCTTCGGCAATCGCCACGGCTACAGCGGCCTGATGTTCGCCATTAGCCTGCTGCTGGTCATCGGCGACGGCAGCCATTCCCTGGACATCGGCCTGTGGCGCGCCTTCGACGTGCTGCTGGGCACCCTGGTAGGCATCAGCGTGACCATGCTGGTACTGCCCCAGAAGGCCACCGACATGATGCGCTTCATGCTGGCCGAGAACCTCGACCGCATTGCGCGGCTCTTCCACGCTCACACCACCGCCGCAGCGGCCGTGGACGTCGACAGCCGCGCCCTGCTCAAGGCCACCAGCTCGGCACTGGTCAAGCAGCGGGGCCTGGTCGATGCCATCCATCGCGAGCGACGACTGGATCGCGACGAACTCGATGACATCATCTCCCTGCAGCGCCGCATGCTCTCCACCATCGAACTGCTGCTGGAGACCCACTGGACCACCCGGGCGGGCCATGACCGCATCGAGGCCATGGCGGGCCTGCGCGAGGAGCAGCACCGGCTCGCCCGAGAGCTCGGCACCCTCGCCTTCCAGGTGCGCACCGGCCAGCCCATCGCGATCACGGTGAGCCAGTTCAACCTGCAGCGACACGCCGAACTGGCCACCACCGCGGTGAGCGACGAGGGGCGCACCCTCTTCAGTCCCAGCGGCTACCTCTGGCTCAACCGCGAGCTGGCGCGCCTCACCGGTGACCTGGTCGCCCGCCTGGGCGCCCTGACCCGACTGCCCAGCCGCCGCCTGCATCGCGCCTCCGGGCGCAAGTGGGGGCGACGCGACACCGCCACGATCGAAAAAGGAGCGCAAGATGACCCACGGCAATCATGATGTGCTGATCATTGGCGGCGGCGTGGCCGGCCTGGTGCTGGCCCTGGAGCTCGCCGACCAGCGTCGGGTAACCCTGCTGCGTCCGGCCAGCGACGACCTGGGCGCCAGCCGCTGGGCCCAGGGTGGCATCGCTGCGGTGCTCTCCCCCGGCGATGACTTCGACGCCCACGTCGCCGACACCCTGGTGGCCGGCGACGGCCTGTGTGAGGAGACGGCGGTGCGCTTCACCGTCGAACACGGGCCGTCCGCCATCGAGTGGCTGCTCTCGCTCGGGGTTCCCTTCACCCCGGACCCCAACCCCGATGCCGGCTACCCCTACCACCTGACCCGTGAGGGCGGACACGGTGCCCGGCGCATCATCCATGCCGCCGATGCCACGGGTCTTGCGGTGATGGAGACCCTTCAGGCCCACGTGGCAGCTCATCCGGCCATCCAGGTACTGGACGACCTCACCGCCATCGGCCTGATCGGCGACACCACCGGCCACTGCCGCGGTGCCCGCTGCCTGGATAGCCGGGCCCAACTGCACGAACTGCTGGCCAGCGACACCGCGCTTGCCACCGGCGGCGCCAGCGGGCTCTACCGCCATACCACCAGCCCCCATCCGGCCAGCGGCGAGGGCATGCTGATGGGCGCCGAGCTGGGAGCGGAGCTCAAGAACCTGGAGTTTCAGCAGTTCCACCCCACCTGTCTCTATGACCCCCAGGGCAGCCCCTTCCTGATCAGCGAGGCGGTACGCGGCGAGGGAGGTCGACTCCTCAACGTCCTTGGCGAGCGCTTCATGCCCGCCCTGGACCCGCGCGCCGAGCTCGCGCCACGGGATATCGTCGCCCGCGCCATCGACGCCGAGATGCAGCGTACCGGCAGCGACCATGTGCTGCTCGATATCCGCCACCTGGGCGAGGCGGCGATCCACCACCACTTTCCCACCATCCAGGCCCACTGCGCCGGTCGCGGCCTGAACATCACCCGAGAGCCGATCCCGGTGGTGCCTGCCGCCCACTACAGCTGCGGGGGGCTGACCACCGACCTTGCCGGCGCGACCACGGTGCCGCACCTCTACGCCATCGGCGAGGTGGCCTGCACCGGCCTGCACGGGGCCAACCGCATGGCCAGCAACTCACTGCTGGAGTGCCTGGTGTTCGCGCGCAGCTGTGCCGCGACACTGATCCGTCAGGTCGACCCAGACGATGCGACTGCGCCAGCGCCGTTGATGCCGCCCCCCGGCGCTGGAAGCCGGAGCGCCGACCCGCAGGTATTGGCCGACATCCGCGAGCGGATGCGCCGCGTGATGAGCGCCCGGGTGGCCATCGTCCGACGCGACGGGGGCCTGGCCGAGGCCGCCGAGGAACTGTCCAAGCTGCAGCGGGAGCTCGCCCCGCTGGTGGCCACCTGCGCCCCCACGGTGGCCCTGGCCGGTCTGTGGCAGGCGCTACGCCTGGCCCGGCTCACCGTGGCCAGCGCCCGCGCCCGGCGCGAGTCACGCGGCCTGCATTACAACCCGGAATGCCCCGGCCACGCTCAGGGCACGGCGCGGCCATCACGGATTCATCTCGCCGACCTCGACTGACAAGAACGAAGAACGTCGCGACAACCCCGCCTACTGACGCTGCACCAGCAGACGCCGCAGCTGCCACAGCGAGGCGGAATCGCTGCTGTCAGGCCAGAGCCATAGCCGACGCCCGTTGACGCACAGGCCGATCAACCAGGGACCAAGATAGTCGCAATGAAGGGAGACCGCGCGCCAGGGCGCCTCGACGCTGTCGCGCCACTCCCAGCGGAGGCTGCCGTCGGCCAGGGTCATGCTGCGCAGGTCACCGCGGGGGCACCGACGGGCAGAGTAGAGAAAGACGCCCATCATCAAGGCAGCGGCAAGAGCCCCAAGCCAAGCCGGGGCATGCAGCAACGCCACGCTGGCCACCGCGGCGGCCAACAAAGCGTGCAGGAGAAGGGAGAGCCTAGACGGGACGATGCCCAATGCTGTCGGCGCTTTCGGCATGTTCGATGATCAGCTGCACGATGCGGCGTCGGCGCGGGTCCTCCGGTAACTCGCGGCGCATCAGCCACATGAAGAGATCCTGATCCTCCTCGTCGATCAGCTCGCGGAAGGCCGCCTGGTCCGCCTCATCGAGGTGGTCATAGCGCTGCTCGAGGAAGGGGACCAGCAACAAGTCCAGCTCCCACATGCCACGACGTGAGTGCCAGTGGAGCCGCTTGCGCAGTACCACATCCTGGGGTGATTGCTCGTTCAACGTCGACCTCGCCTTTCCGGTGGGATGAATGCCCACAGTATACCCGAGCCCCCCGTCAACGGCAGCCGCCGGCACCGCCATCTTACAAAGGTCGTAGTGCGTTGTTTTATCAGAATTTGCCGAGTATGCTTTGGAAAAACAACAGCGCCGGGCGGGCCAATACCTGCGCCCACCGCCTAGGGAGACCGTCGATGACCAAGTCCGAGTTGATCGAGCAGATCGCCGCACGGCAGCCGGAGCTGTCGATCAAGGAAGTCGAGGCCGCCGTTCGCCTGATCCTCGATGACATCACCGAGACTCTGGCCGAGGGGGGGCGCGTCGAAATCCGTGGCTTCGGCAGCTTCTCGCTTCACTATCGCGAGCCGCGCGTCGGACGCAACCCGAAGACCGGTGAACCTGTCGCGCTGGACGGTAAATTCGTGCCACACTTCAAGCCCGGCAAGGAGCTGCGCGAGCAGGTTGATGCCAGCCGCGCCCTCGGCTATTGACCGGCTTCGGCCACTGACACTTTGATTACCGGCACTTCCATTACAGGGGACACAAGCGCATGCGTTGGCTAAAAGGCCTGATCCTGGCCATCATCCTGCTGGTCGTCCTGCTGGTCGGCATTCTCTTCGCCGTCAACAACCAGCAGGCCCTTCCTCTCAACCTGATCTGGATCGAGCTGCCCGCAGCCTCGCTATCCGTCTGGTTGCTGGTCTCCCTGGCCGTCGGCGTGCTGCTCGGCATGCTGGCCATGAGCGGCGTCTACCTTCGCCTGCGCACCCTGCTGACCCGCGCCCAGCGCCACAATCAGCAGCAGCGCAAGGAACTCGATCGCCTGCGCGTCCAGGAGCTGAAGGAACTCCCCTAGAATGCCCGATGTCCTGCTGCTGACGCTGTTGTTGGCAGCGGTCGCCATCGGCTGGTGGCTCGGCCGCCGCGAACGCAGCAAGCCCTCCGATCCCGCGCCATCATCCGGGCTGCCGCGGGATTATTTCGTGGGACTCGACTACCTGCTCAACGACCAGCAGGACCGTGCCATCGAGACCTTCGTGGCGGCCCTGGAGGTCAACAGCGACACCATCGACACCCATATCACCCTGGGCAACCTGTTCCGCGGCCGTGGCGAGGCGGACCGCGCGGTGAAGATCCACCAGAACCTGCTGGCCCGCCCCACGCTCTCCGCCGCTCAGGGCGAGCGAGTGCAGCTGGAACTGGCGCGGGACTTCCTGGCACTGGGGCTGCTCGACCGCGCCGAACGGTTGCTGCAGGCCGTGGTGCGCGACTCCCAGGACGACGGAAGGCGCCTGGCCGCCAAGCGCCTGCTGGTGGATCTGCTGGAGCGGGAAGGCGAGTGGAAGGCCGCCCTGGAGGTGGCCGAGCCTCAGTTGATTCGCCAGAACGACGAGGTCCGCCGCGCCGCGGCCCACTGGCTCTGCCAGTTGGCCGAGCAGGAACGCTTCGAGGCAAGCCCGGGACTCGCCCGCAAGCACCTGCGCCGTGCATTGAGCATCGACTCGCACTGTGTACGCGCCAATCTGCTGCTGGCCACCCTGGAACACGACACCGGCCACTATCGCCAGGAGATCCGCCTGCTCGATCGCCTTCCCGAGCAGGACGCCGCCTTCACCCCCACCCTGCTGCCCCCCCTGGCCACTGCCTACCGCCTGCTCGACGACGAAGACGGGCTGATCCGCCACCTGCAGCAGCTGGTGGAGCGCACGCCCTACACCAGCGTGATCATCCTGCTGGCCGAGACGGTTCTCCATCGCGACGGCCTGCAGGCCGCCATCGACCTGATCAGGGAGCAGCTTGCCCGCGAGTCAAGCCTGGGGGCACTGGACTACCTCATGGATCTCTATCGCCAGGATGACCGGGGCGAGTCGCTCGAACGCCTCGAGCTGCTGCAGCAGCACACCCGCACCCTGCTCAAGGCCCTGCCGCGGCACCGCTGCCGGCGATGCGGCTTCGCCGGCGAACAGCTCCATTGGCAGTGCCCACGCTGCCGCAGCTGGGGCACCACCAAGCCGATCACCGGCATCGAAGGGGAATAGCCGCTCAGCCCCCCGTCAGCTCCGCCTCGATGGCGGCCAGTGCGGCCATGGGATCCTCGGCCTGGGTCACGGGGCGCCCGACCACCAGATGGGTGCTGCCCGCCGTCATGGCATCAAGCGGGGTCATCACCCGGCGCTGATCGCCGGCCTGGGCGAAGCTCGGCCTGATGCCCGGGGTCACCCTGAGGAAGTCCACCCCGCACAGCTCACGCAGCCGCGCCGTCTCCCGTGCCGAGCAGACCACCCCATCCATGCCGCTCTGACGGGCCAGCAGGGCCAGGCGCTCGACCTGCTCCGCCGGCGAGACGCTGACGCCCACCTCCGCCAGGTCCTCGGCCTCCATGCTGGTCAGCACCGTCACCGCAATCAGGTGAGTGGAAAGGCCGTGGCGCTGCAGCCGCTCCTTCGCCGCCTCCATCATGCGGCGCCCGCCGCCGGCGTGGACGTTGACCATCCACACCCCCTGCTCCGCCGCCGCCTGCACGGCACCGGCCACGGTGTTGGGAATGTCGTGGAACTTGAGGTCAAGGAACACCTCGAAGCCGCGGCCGTGCAGCGCCTCCACCACGTCCGGGCCGCTGCGGGTGAACAGCTCCTTGCCCACCTTCAGGCGGCAGCGTGAGGGATCCAGGCTATCGGCCATGCACAGGGCAGCGTCCAGGGAGGCGTAGTCGAGGGCAATGATCAGAGGCGAATTGGTAGACACGGGCCGGGCTCCAGGCAAGGGACGGATGATTGACATTATATCAGCCCGAGCCGCCAACTCGCGTAGGAGATCGCCCCGGGCACGCGCTCCCCAGCGAGCCAGCAGGATAGGCATTTCGACACGCTCGTCTGTCTGTCCTCACCTACGGTGGCTGGCGTCCCCAGCCCACACGGTGGCTCACCGGCAACCGCTAGCTTGAAGGGTGTCCCCCGGGACACTCTTTCACGACAAGAGCAACAACAAGAGGAGACGATCATGCAGGGAATGACACGTAACGCCCTGGCCGGCGTGATACTCGCCCTACTGCTCGGCCTGGCGCCGCTGGGCGCTGTGGCGCAGGAGGTAGCGCCGATCAATGTCAATACCGCCGATGCAGAGCTGCTCGCCGAGCTGCCGGGGATCGGACCCACCAGGGCGGCCGCCATCGTCGAGGATCGTGATGCCAACGGCCCCTTCGAGAGCGCCGAGGACCTGACGCGGGTCAGCGGCATCGGCGACGGCACCGTGGCCAACCTGGAAGATCAGGTCAGCTTCTGAGCCGGACCGAACGCAGAGCGGCCGCCGGGGACTCCCCCGGCGGCCGCTCTGTTTCATCGAGTAGCGACTGACGTGGAGGCTTAGAGCCGCAGGCCGCCGTCGCACTCGATGACGCGCCCGGTGAAGTAGGCGTTCTCCATGATGAAGGCCACGCTCTGGGCGATGTCCTCAGGCTGGCCCAGGCGGCGCAGCGGTACGCCGGCGGTCAGCTTGTCGAGCATATCCTGACGCATGGAGGCGGTCATGTCCGTCTCGATGAAACCCGGAGCCACGCAGCCGGTGCGAATGCCGTAGCGCGCCAGTTCCTTCGCCCAGGTCGTGGTCAGCGCCACCACCCCGGCCTTGCAGGCCGCGTAGTTGCTCTGGCCCATGTTGCCGGCCCGGGAGATGCTGGAGATATTGACGATCACCCCCTCATTGCCCGCCTCGATCATCTGGCTGGCCGCCTCGCGACCGCACAGGAAGACGCCGGTCAGGTTGACGTCGACCACCGCCTGCCAGTTCTCCAGCGACATCACCTTCTCGACCTGGCCCTCCTTCGCCTTCACCAGCAAAGCATCGCGCAGAATGCCGGCGTTGTTGACCAGGCCGCTCACCGGGCCCAGTGAGGCGGCAATATCACCGAAGGCCCGCTTGACCGACGCCTCATCGGCCACGTTGGCCACGAAGCCTCGGGCCTCGATACCCGCCTGGTGCAACCGGGTAACGGCATCATCCAGGGTGGCACCATCGGTATCGAGCAACGCCAGGCGGGCGCCGCGGCTACCGAGAAGCTGAGCCATGGCCAGACCCAGGCCACGAGCGCCACCGGTGATCGCAATCACGGACTTATCAAGTTTCATCGTCAAACCTCCTGGGGAAATGGAGCGACCCAAGGCCGGCGATCCGGCTCATTCCTGGACATCGCGCTTTTTAAGTACATATACAATAGCAGAGTTTGTGCAGTGCACCATAATGCTATTCATATGATCATTTACTGCGCCTCCCGCCGTCGCACCAAGCGCTGACAGTCAACGCTTGATTTCGCCGTGGCCGCCCCCACCTCCTGCGGAACTGACATTCGCGGAGTCCCCATGCCCTTTCTGCTTGCCTTTACCCTCTTCGCCCTGCTCGACTTCGTCATCCTCTTCTCCGTTGGCAGCCAGATCGGTCTGCTTACCACCCTGCTGATGGTGCTGGCCACCGGCTTCATCGGCCTGCACCTGATCCGACGCGAGGGCGCCGCCACCTTTGCGCGCGCCCGGGAGCGCCTGGAGCGGGGCGAGATTCCCTCGGGGGAACTGCTCACCGGTGCCGCCCTGATCTTCGGCGGCGCGCTGCTGATGGCACCCGGCTTCGTCTCCGATGCCCTGGGCTTCCTGTGCCTGATTCCCGACGCCCGCCGCCTGATGGGCAAGCTGCTCGCCCGGCTTGGCGTGCGCGCCCAGGGGATCCACGTCGGTAGGCGCCCCGACGGTGGTCCCCAGACCGGGCCCGACGCCGACTGGCAGCAGGCCTCGCAGGGACGTAGGCCGGGAAACGCCCGGGACGCCTCATCGTCCCATGACGACGTTCGAGACGGTCCCCTCGAGGGCGAATTCATCTCCCGCGACGACAGGCGGGGCTGAATCAAAAAAAATTCCATGCGGGCCTTGAAAGCCCTCTGGTGAGCCCCACTTAACGGACAGCAGCAGGCTTCGGCGCGGTTGCCGCGCCATTGACACGGAAGGCGTCCAGCGCCTCCACCTCGCAGGCACCGTCTGCGAGGCGATGACCAAAACCGCCGGGCTTCCCGGCCATGTGAACCCTCAGGAGAACGTGAGCAATGAACATCCGTCCCTTGCACGATCGCGTCATCATCCGTCGCGTTGAAGAAGAACAGAAAACCGCTGGCGGCATCGTGCTTCCGGGCAGCGCCCAGGAAAAACCGACCCGTGGTGAAGTCCTTGCCGTCGGTAACGGCCGGATTCTCGAGAACGGCGACGTCCGTCCCCTGGACGTGAAGGTCGGTGATACCGTGATCTTCAAGGATGGTTTCGGCGTCGAGAAGCAGAAGATCGACGGCGAAGAGGTCCTGATCATGAGCGAGTCCGACATTCTGGCCGTGGTCGAGGACTGACACTCAAGCGACCGGCGCAACATCTGACGATCGCGTCTGACGTTCAAGCATCTGACGTTCAAGCA
>NZ_JACUUD010000109.1 GCF_014859505.1 Halomonas sp. | reverse complement strand
CCCAAGTGATTCCAGTGGAATCACCCCCGGAGCCCTCCTCGGCACCGCCGCCCAGGTGATTCCAGTGGAATCACCCTCGGAGCCCTCCTCGGCACCGCCGCCCAGGTGATTCCAGTGGAATCACGTCGAGGTAGCGCACCCCTGCTCCCCCGCGGAAGGCGGTGAGTCTCCTTTCGACTCGCCTTCGCTGCCGGCCCTCCCGGCCTCCGCCGGCTTGGCAATCGGCGGTGCAAACTCGCTGCGCCGCTTGCCGGAGAGCACGTCGTCAGGCAGTGCGCCGAACTTCTCGATGGCGTCTCGCGCCTTGGCATTGTTGGCGGCGAAGTCGTCCCGGATGGCGCCACTGAAGCCGGGGTATTTCTGGGTACTCGCGCATAGGCTTCGCAGGAGGTGACCGCCCACCCGGACATACTCCTCCATCTGTCGCCGGCCAATCAGGGCGATATGGTGGGCGAGCATGACGCGCCTGACGAAGCGGTCGAAGTCGATCAGCAGGCGCAGGGCGAGCCAGCCGTGCTGACCGCCGGTATAGACGGGAATCTTGAGGGGCTGCTGGTTGAGGTTCTCTTCCACATCCAGCTCTGGCGGCAGCTGAGCCATCAGGCTATCCAGCTCCTGGAGGCGCTGGTCCAACTGAGCTCGCGTTTCGGCGAGCTTGGCATCCAGCTGCAACAGCCAGTGATCCGCGTAGGGGTCGTCCTTGGCAGCGTTCTGCTTGATCGCACCGCAGATCAGCAGAAACTGCCGCATGCCGATAATTTGTGGGCGTCCTGTCTCTACGCCTCGCCCCTTCCAGATCCGTGCTGCGTGATGGGTATGTAGCGTCAGCTCGATCTTGCTGCGCAGTGCTCCCAGGCGATCAACGGCCATGTCGCGTTGCCCTCATGCTGATGTGTGTCCGCGGTATGGAAGGCACTGTCAATCAGTTGATGTGGGGGAGACAGGGGAATCGTTAATGGCTGCTGAGTGGGTTTTTCCCGACCGATGGCCATAACCCCAGCGAGCGAAGGCACTGTTCTCGGGCTGCTTGGGCCTCCTCAGGCGAGGTGGTACTCGGCTTGGCACTCGACGGCTCCGCTGTCTGGGGGCAGGACGGTGGCACGCTACGAGCTGCCGGCCGCTTGGTGGCGGTGAGAGCCCCCTGTTGCACCCTCCCCGCCCGGCGCTCCGCCTGGGTCTGGGCATAGCCGGTCGCCACGAACTCGCCGCCGATGGCTCGCTTGATCAGCCCCCGCAGGAAGCCCTTGGGGTTTCGCACCGAGCCACCGCTCATGCGCCCTGCCGCCTCATCGAGAATCGCCTGCTGGGTGTCGCCGGCCAGATCCGCCATCAGCAGCTGAGTCGCCTGGCGTTCGCTCTCATCCATCGAGAGACATGCCGGCCAGTGCAGGCTCACGGCTGACGTACCTGTAGGTTTTACACAGTGTGAAGTACGTACTGTACGGGAAGAACTGCCAGAGTTTTCATCGAGAACTGCCCCGACAGCCCGATAAGCTCTTGATTCGAGACTTGGTTCTCGCTCGAAACCAGGGGAGTTCTTTCGCATTGCTCGGCCGGGTTCTCGCTGAGAACTCGGCAGCCTGCCCTGGTTTTTGCCCCGGTTCTTCTGCTCAGTCACGGCGGAGAACTGGGCGGCGTCATCCCTGGCAGGCGACCTGAGCTGAGCCCTCCTGGCCCGGGAGGTCATGGTATCGAGACGCGTCGGCAGCTCATGCAGGGCCCCGGCTTCCTGGAGCTCCGCGAGCACCATGGCAGCGACGGCCTTGACCACCTTGTTCTGGTGATCCACGCAGCGACACACATACTCCACATAGTCGGCGTCCAGCACTGAAGCTTCCGCGGGCGAAAGCGGCTCGTCGTGGAGGATGTAGACGTTGCCGATGATGCGGCCGTTCTGCGCGTTACGCGCCCGGTGACCGAGACTGACCCATCGGGTCAGGCGAAGCACAGCAATAACGCGGGCGACCGTGGCCCTCGACGCCTTCTGGCCCGGAGCTCCCCGCAGCAAGGGCTGCAGCTCGTCGTAGGTCGGCACCGCGGTGGTTCGGTCCGGATTGACCAGCATCCGCATCATCTGCCAGCCAAGCTTGTCGACGTGCCCGAGGCGCGGATCCAGCAGCAGCGACCGCGGCACGGTCTCATGGGGATTCCCGAAAAACAGCAGGCCATCAATACCTGAGGACGCTGGCTCTCCCATCCGCCCGGACTCGCCGTTCTCAACGGCAGGCGCCGGGGGCTCGCCCCGGCGCTGGGTCATCTCTGAAGCCGCCTGGCCGATCAATCGATCCAGCCCCTTCCGAGTGGCGTTCCGCAGATGGACCATCACCGCCCTCCTTCAGGAGACATCCACTCTTCGGCTGGAGGCGCCGTGCGCGGCTGGCCGGGATCCCCCCACTGCTTGATCAGGTGCCACACCACCGCCAGCGGAATATCGGTTTCCTCGGCAAGGGTGACCATGCCCTGCAGGTCGTCGGTCGCCTTGGGGTCCAGGGCGATATGTTGCCAGCGCTCCCAGGCATCGTGCTCTACCTGCTCCGATGGCATCGCCAGCCGGCCCTGGCGCGGCGCAATGCCCAGTAGCTGGCGACGCGTCGAGCAGTCGTTGCCGGTCAGGCCGAAGAAGGCGCCCATCATGCTGACGCTGGCCCCCAGCCTCAGGCAGCGATCAATGAGGGTCTCACGGTCCTGGTCACGATCGATGCGCGCCAGAACGCCGCGCAGTGCGGCGTGGTCCACCGAGAAGCGCGCTACCACCGGCCCTGCACTGGCCAGCGAGTCGATATCGCTCGCTCTCAGCCGCCGCAGGGTGCGCAGTTCATCCTCGCTGAAGCCGAGGGCCAGCGCCCGGCGCATATTGCCCTCCCGAAGAAACCCCATGACCTGGCTGAGCAGCGCCTGGTTCAGGTTGGCGGATGAAGAGCTCATGACTGGGCCTCCTGTTGTCCCTGCAGGTGTTCACGAAGGCGGCGAATCAGCCGCACCAGACGGAAGAAACGAAGCAGTACCGCATCGTCCCAGGCGCTCTCGGCGCCCTCTTCCCGATGGGTGCCCAGCAGCGATCCCCACAGAGTAGCGTCGGCGGGGTACTCGGGATTGAGCTCGCCACGCAGGCTGGCCAGCGCCTGCCAGGCGAAGCGGGCACGGCGGTCGGCAGCATCCGGCAGCGGGTTGAGATCGAAACCGATACCGTCGTCATCGGCGATCACCACGTCGCTGCCGCCGAAGCCGCCCCAGCGGGCGATAACCTGCACCAGTTCACGGATACGAATACGCAGTGAGCGAGGCTCATCCTCGACCCCTTCGATAAACCAGACGTCGGCAATGGGCGGGGTGGTCTCACCGGAGAGCACCGGTGCCGCCAGGGGGGCCAGCTGCTCGAAGTCGAAGCTGGGCACGCCGAGCTCGCTGGCCAGATGGTGACGGTAGCCGCGCTTCCCCGGGCTCTCTTCCCAGCGGGACTGGGTCAGCCCCTCAAGGCGGGCGGCCCGTTCGGCCTGAGATCGCGCCGCACCCTCAGGCCAATCGGCCTCCTCCTCTGCGGACGCTGCCACGGGTGCAGGACTAGCCTCCGACATAGACTCGCTGAAACCAGGCACCATGGGAGCCGGTGATTCACTCAGCCGCTGCTTTTCGCGCTCCAGCGCAGCAACCTGCTCACGCAGCCGAAGCAGTTCGGTGCTCTCTGCTCTCTCGTCATCGGCAGGCGTGTCTCTGCTGAGGGTCCGAGGCGATGGCAGCTGCTCAGCTTGGGGCTCAGGCTCTGACGTTTGCGCCTTCGGCGTACTGCCCACGGCAGGCTCGGTAGCGCTCTCGGGCAGCGGTGGATATACCGAAGGCGGCTGGGCGTCAGGGTCGCGCATCTGCTGCAGCTCAACGTCCAGGGCCTCGAAGGCCTGATGCTCTTCCAGGTCCCAGCGCCGCTTGCGGTAGGTGACGATGTTATCGAGGGTCAGCTCGCAGACGTTGAAATGCACGCCGGTGTGGTCCGACAGCATGCCGCACAGCCGGTCCACCACCATGCTCCAGTTCATCTCCGTCTGGCCCTCGTCATCGAACCAGGCCATGGTCTGGTGCCAGGCCTCGGCAAAGCCCTCGGGTGAGACCTCCTCGGTGCAGCGCGCCCAGATCAGCCGGCAGGCTTCCCGGTAGCTGATCAGCTTCTCGACCTGTGGCCGCCCCAGGCCGCTGTAGAGGGTGTTGGGCAGGGTGGGCAGCAGGTGCTCGACGGTGTAGAGCATCTTGCTGATATGGCTCTGGGCGACCTGGTAGCCGTCCTCGGCCAGGCACTTGATCAGCTCACGCTGCGAGAGCGTGTTGCCGCTCTCCTCCTCATACATCGCCTTGGCGTCTACCACGCCCTTGGCACGCTCGATCCACAGCAGCTGGCCGCGGTTGTCGTTCTCGCTGAGGTGCCCCGTCAGCATCTTCACTTCCGACTGCCAGGGTCGGTACAGGGCATAGAAGGCGTGGAAACGCGACTCACCGGTCTCTTCATAGAGCTCGCGCAGGATCTGCAGGCGGGTATTGCCACCGTCGCAGATGGTGTAGTGCTTCTCCCCCGGCCGCTGGGTGACCGGAGGCTTATGCTTGAGACCCGCGGCACGGATCGAGGCCTTGATCTCCTCATACTTGGGGTTCTGGACCTGCCGGGGGTTGTGCTCATAGGGCTTGAGCATGTCCAGCGTGACCCAGACGGCCATCTCCTGGTCGGGTGGAGTCACGGCATCCACGGGCTGCCCCTGACGCTTGGGGCCGGGTTGCATCAGGCGCTCGCGAAGCTGCTGGTCGGTTGGGCGTTTCATCGGCGGTATTCCTCGGTGACGAAGCTGGCTGAGGCGGCGCCGCCATGCGGCACCTGGGTGCTGATGACGGAGGCATCACTCGTCATGGCGGCACCTCTGCTGCCACTCCGCCCGGCGCAGCTGGGAGCGTGCATTCAGCTCAGCGCGACGGTCCTTGGTGGTGAAGGAGGTGAAGACCGGCGCACAGCCCGGCTTGCTGAACCGCAGATGCCCGCCGCTGGTACGCTGCACCTCCCACCCCCGGGTGGCGGCATAGCGCACCAGGCGCTGCATCCCCTTGGACCCTCGTGCTGCCGACAGTGACTTACTCATCGTTGGCCTCCTCGATCTCCCAGAAGCGTGTCAACAAGGCGTCACCGCCCTCGATGAAGGTGTGGATCTCGTGGCCGCTATAGGCGGCCATCTGGATCACCGCGAGGGCACTCTCCTGCAAGTCAGGATCGAGCCCGCGCAGCCGCTGCATCTCGAAGGGCCAGCTGTCGCCGTTGTAGAGCGCGAGAAGGAGGCGGCGCAGGTGACGGGACTGGCCACTGTGGCCCTGGGCCACGCGGATTAAATGCTCAAGGGCTGGGAGCCCTTCCTTCTCAGCCTCAAGCTGACGCTGGCGAGTCTCGTTCATGACCTGAGCCAACGCCTGTGAAAGACGGGAACGGGGTTCGGGTGTGCGCACACGATACCGATTCATGGGGTCACCTCCTGATGCTGCCAGGCCAACGGCTTGAAGCGCGCCGACTCTCCCTGGAACGCCAGGTGCACGGTGCCGGTGGGCCCATTGCGCTGCTTGCCCAGAATCAGCTCGGCCAGGCCGTGGCTCTCTTCGTTGTCGGGGTGATACACCTCGTCGCGGTAGATGAAGGCGATGACGTCGGCGTCCTGCTCCAGCGCGCCGCTGTCGCGCAGATCGGCCATGCAGGGGCGCTTGTTGGGGCGGGTCTCCAGGGAGCGGTTGAGCTGCGACAGCGCAATCACCGGAGCGCGCAGCTCCTTGGCGGTTTCCTTGAGGATGCGGCTGACCTTACCCACCTCGAGGGTGCGGTTTTCGCTGCCCGGCTCCTGAAGCAGCTGCAGGTAGTCCACCAGGATCATGGAGGGGCGCCCGAAGCGCCGCGTCATGCGGCGAGCGCGGGCCTTCAGGCTGGAGGCGGTGATGCCGGAGGCATCATCGATCAGCAGTTTCCCGTCCAGCTCGGTGAGTCGACTGACCGCGGCGGTTACCTTGGGCCAATCCTCGTCTTCCATCTTTCCGGTGCGCAGCTTCTGCAGGGAGACATTGCCCAGGCTGGCGATCAGCCGCAGCATCAGCTGCGACTCGGGCATCTCCAGGGAGAAGATAAAGACCGGGCCGGCAACCTCCTCTGCCGTCAGCGCATGCTCCGCAAAGCCGAGCCCCATGGCGGTCTTGCCCATGGAGGGACGGCCGGCCAGGATGATGAGATCCCCGGGCTGCCAGCCCGCGGTCATGGCGTCTAGTTCACTCAGTCCACTCGGGATCCCCGTCACCCCGCCCTGCGCATTGAAGGCCTGATCGATGACGTTGATGGCCTCCCCCAGCATCTCCTTCATGGAGCTCAGCCGATCATGGCGTTCCTCCGTCAGGGCGAAGAGCTTCTGCTCGGCCTCCTCGATCAGCTCGGCGGCCGAGCGACCCTGGGCATTCAGGGCCTGCTGGTTCAGCGTGAAGCAGGTGTGGATCAGCTGCCGCAGCGCATGGCGGTCCCGCACGATCTCGGCATAGGCCGCCACATTGGCCGCGCTGGGGGTGTTGCGAGCCAGCTCTGCCAGGAAGGCGAGCCCTCCCACCTGCTCAAGCTGCCGCGTCTCTTCCAGTGCTTCGGAGACGGTCACCACATCCATCGGCTGGTCACGCTCGGCCAGCCCCTGGATCGCCTGGAACACCAGGCGGTGGGTCTGCTGGTAGAACATCGCCGGCGCCAGGCGATCGGCAACTTCGTCCCACATGGCGTTATCCAGCAAGAGACCGCCCAGCACCGACTGTTCCGATTCCAGGCTATGGGGAGGCAGATAGCCGGCGGCGGGGCTCTCCTCGGCCACCCGGAGCTCGACCAGATTCTCAATGGCACTCATCGTGGCAGCCTCCCTGCATGGCGGTGGTGCTGACCATGGCGTCGATCAGCGGCTGCCAGTCGGGGTTGAGCTCACAGGCCATCGCCTTGACCTGGTCGGCAGCAGAAGGCGACTTGCGGCCGGCGGGCTTGCGCGGCTCGAACTGGTGAGCCGGCAGCCCGGCGCTGGCCGCCTGTCGGAAGGCGACACCAGCGCGGATGGTGCTCTGCATGACGGTGACGCCCTGCTCGCCGGCGGCGAACATCTCTGCCAGCGTCTGGTGGATGCCCCGCGCATCGGCGGTTTCATCCAGGCGATTCACGAGTACGGAAACGGGGGGAACGGAGAGGTGGGTGAACTGGCTGAGCGCCTCGAGATCGCGCAGCAGGCCAACTGTGCCGCGCACGAACTCACGGGCGGAGAGTAGCTCGGGGGTGATGGGAGAGAGAGCGTGATCGGAGGCCAGGACCGCCATCTCCAGGGTGATGGAGCGCGCCCCCTGGGTGTCGATCAGGACGAGATCATAGCCTGACAGGCTGGAGAGCAGCTGGGCGAGCCGGAAGCGACCATCCGGGGCATTGAGCAGCAGCTGAGGGAGCTGGCCGGCGTGATCATTGGAGATCACCACATCCAGGTTGGGATGGGCCGTCTGCGATATGACGCGATCAGGCGCCGTATCGCTGAGTGCGATCAGCTCATAGGTGCCGCCGGGGGCTTCGATGCGAAGGGGGTAGTAGCTGGAGAGCGTCGGCTGGCTATCCAGGTCGATGAACAGGACCCTGAGGCCCGCATCGGCCAGGAGGCCGCCCAGATTGGCTGTGACGGTAGTCTTGCCGACCCCGCCCTTGGTCGAAATAACAGAAACAACGCGCATAACCTCACCTCGGTTCCAGATGGAAACAAGTGTGAGGCTGATGATCTGTCTCTATTTCACGAAGCTGGCTAGAACCATACCCGCACGGGAATTCCGCAACTCGTTCGTAAGCCGCTGATTTCGCACTGTTTGAGATGGTGCCGGCACCAGGAGTCGAACCCGGGACCTACTGATTACAAGGCCCTTTCCGGCCTGCCTGGTATGGCTGGAACCGCCATAACTGGCTCTTTTTCGACCATCGGCCAGTCCACTCTAGCCCGTTTCTGCTCAACGCTGTCGACGCTTCGTTGACACCCTACAGCAGTCCCATCGCTCGCATGGCACTACCCAATGCTCGGTATGGAGCCCCTACCACCTCGGCATCCAGGTGCAGGATTGCCAGCATCACCCAGAAGGTCACGAACCCGCCCCCTGCGGCCCCCAGGATCATTCCCTTTATCAGCCCTCGTCTCTCCGGCCTGGCATACACCTGACGCCTGAACGCTGCCTTCTGTTCCTTCGTCCAGTCGTCTGGTGGGCTTCCTTCTACCTTTGCCCCCCTTCCGCCTCTGAACTCCTTGGGCCTGTAGTACGTTTCCTTCTTGCTGAATTTTTTATCCCTACGATCCCTGTCTTCCCAGTAGTAGTCCCTATCCTGAATGCCCATCGCTGACCCTCCCTCACTCCTGGAGCCTGCCACCCTGGTACCACCTGGCCGCTGCCTTCCTGGCTAGTCGGTATCCGTCCCTGTCCGCTTGAGCGTCTTCCGCGCCTTCTCAATCCCCGGGCTTATCTGCCCGGCTTCTTCGTTCACCTGGTCCGCCATCAGCCAAACCGTGTACTTCCCGAATTCCTTGCAAACCTGTGACAGCACCTTCGCAGACGGCTCGTTCTTCCCCTGCTCCAGCCTTATCAGAGTGTTCTTCGGTATTCCGGTCACGTCACTGAACTCCTGGCGCCCCATTCCCTCCGCCTCTCGAATCTCGCGGATTTTCTCACCGAATGAGCTTGACGCCTGATCATTCATGACTATACTCACATATGACTACTGATCACTTGTGCTCACACCACCACAGCTAAGCACACATGATCAGTCTACACCAGCCAGCCAAACCCAGCAGGTGCCATATGGAAACGAGCAACGCGCCCCAGGTCCCGGCCATCGTGCCCGTCATGACCCTCGAGCGGTTCTCCGAGCTTTCAGGCCTCACCGTTGACACCGTCCGGGGCCAGATTCAGCAAGGCAACCTTCCCTTCATCAAGGTAGGCCGCCGCCGCCTGGTGAATGTCGCACTCCTCACCGCCGAGTGCCTGCATTCGGAGGATTGGGCATGACTACCTATACCCTCCACTCCGCCCAGGTTGGCGACACC
>NZ_JACUUD010000262.1 GCF_014859505.1 Halomonas sp. | reverse complement strand
GCCGGAGCAGGAATAGACGAGGGTGTGGGGCTTGCTGGTGGCGCGGGACATCTTGCCTCCCTCTTCCGATGGTTTGCCGACGCCCCGGGGGACGTCAGTCGTCGGTCATCATGAAGTCGCGCAGCTTCTGCTCGTCGAGCACGGTGAGCCGCTGGCGGTCGATGTTGATGGCGCCGCTGTCGCGCAGCTTGGCCAGCAGCCGCGATAGGGTCTCGGGGGTCATGGCCAGCTGGGCCGCCAGCCAGCGCTTGGGGATGGTCAGGCGAATCACCCGGGGGCTCTTCGAGCGCCCCGGCGGCAGCTGGCGCAGCACATAGCTGACCAGCCGTGACATGGCGTCGCCCTGAGTCAGCAGGGCCAGGTCCTCGAGCCGCTCGGTGAGCTCCAGGGCCAGGCGGCTCATGAACTCGGCCCGGCAGGCCGGCTGGCGATCGAGGATCTCCCGGCAGCGAGCCGCGCTGATCGACAGCACATGGGTGCGGCGCAGCGCCTCCGAGGAGTAGAGGTAGACCCCGGCGCTGGAGACCATGCTCAGCTCGCCCAGGGTGCCTCCGCGCTCCACGCAGCGGATGGTGGCCATGCGGCCGTCACCGGCGGAGCGCACCAGGCGCACGGTGCCGCTGATCACGATGTGCAGCCACTGGGCCGGGGTCTCCTGGCGGAACAGCCACTCGCGGGGCGTGAGGGTGCGCAGCTCGGACTCCGCGAGCAGCGCCTCCACCTCCTCGTCGGACAGCGTCGCGAGCCAGGGGACACCCAGCACCAGCTCGCGCAGCTGCTTTGGCTTGAACAGCAGTTCAGTCGAGGAACTGGACGGCGGGGCAGTAACCGTAGGCATGGCCTTCCTCCACATTATTGTTGGCATCGATCACCAGGTAGCCATGGGCCTGACTCGCCGCGCTGAGCATGTGCGACCCCTGGCCGCCGGCCAGGCGCGCCACCGGCGTCCCCGCCGCCCAGTCGAGCACCACTCGCAGCAGCTCCCGCCGCCCCCTGGGGCCGCGCCGGGAGAAACCGGCGGTCACCGGGAACCGCTGCAGCGGCGCCGGGGTCCGTCCCTGGCGACCCTGCACGAAGGGAAGCGCCAGCAGCTGCCAGCCCACCAGCGAGGCCACCGGGTTGCCCGGCAGGCCGATCAGCGGCGTGCCGGCCTGGAGCGACTCGCCCAGATAGCCCAGGGCGAAGGGCTTGCCGGGTTTCATGGCCACGCCGTGGAAGACGATACCGCCCAGTTGCTCCACCACCGGGCGCACATGATCCTCCTCGCCCACCGACACCCCACCGGTACAAATTACCAGATCGGCCTCGTCGCGAGCCCGGGCAAAGGCCTGACGCAGGTCAAGCAAAGTGTCCGCGATCACGCCGAGATCGAGCACATCGCAGCCGGCGCGGGACAGCAGGGCCGCCAGCATGGCGCGGTTGCTGTCGTAGACCTGGCCAGGCACCCGAAGGGCACCGGGCTCGATCAGCTCGTCACCGGTGGAGAGCAGCGCGACCTTGAGCCGGCGTATCACCGCCACCTCGCCGACGCCGTGGCTGGCCAGCAGGGCGATGGCCGCGGCG
>NZ_JACUUD010000108.1 GCF_014859505.1 Halomonas sp. | reverse complement strand
GCCACCCCGAGCTCATCGGTCATGGCATGATAATAGCCGAGATCCTTGCTGGCATTGGCCACGCTGAAACGAAAGCCGGACGCATCGCCGGACTCGATGAAGGGGCGCAGGCGCTCCAGCACCACCCCGCCGCCGCCGCCCTTGCCGAGCACCTCAAGCAAGGCCGCATCGTCGATGCCAGAGCGCCGCGAGGCCGCCGTGGCTTCGGCCAGCACCGCCGCGAACCCCAGCGAAACAAAGTTATGCAGCAGCTTCAAGGTGTGTCCGGCACTCACCTCGCCGGCGTGGGCGATGTTCTCGGCAAAGCACGCCAACAGCGGACGCAGCTCGTCGAAGAGGGCCTGGGGGGCACCGACGATCAGGTTGAGCCGCCCTTCTTCGGCCTCCTTCGGCGTGCGGGTCATGGCCGCGTCCATGAAGCGCCCGCCGGCCGCCTCGACACTCGCGGCGACCTTCGCCGTGGAACTGGGCAGCGCCGTGGAGCAGTCCACCACCACCGTGTCCGGCGCCAACCCCGCCAGCACGCCATCGGCGGCAAGGAGCACCGCCTCCACCTGGGGCGAGCCGGTCACGCACAGCAGCACCACCTCGGCGCCTTCTGCCACCTCTCTGGCGCTGGCCCGGGATTCGGCCCCCGCCGCCAGCAGGTCATCGACCGGCTGGTTGCCGGGGTGATCGAGGAAAATCAGCGAATGGCCAGCCTTGAGCAGGTTCCTGGCGATTCCGTGGCCCATCAGCCCTACGCCTACCATGCCGATGCGGCGCGGCGTCTCAGTGGTTGATTGCATCGTCGCGTCCCGGTTGTGATTAAGGGTTGTGTTCGAGGGTTGTGATCGATTATTGGCGCGTTCAGCCATGGCGGATGGCGACAGTCTTCAGGCGCGTATAGCTGCGCAAGCCTTCAAAGCCCTTCTCACGGCCGTGCCCCGAGCGCCCGACGCCACCAAACGGCAGCTCGATACCGCCGCCGGCGCCGTAGTTGTTGATGAACACCTGGCCACTGCGAATGCCCCGGGCCAGGCGCAGCTGACGCCCGCCATCGCGGGTCCAGACCCCGGCGCACAGCCCGAAGTCGGTGGCATTGGCCAGGCTCAGCGCCTCGGCTTCGTCCTCGAACACCTGAACCGCCAGTACCGGGCCGAACAGCTCCTCGCGAAGCACGGCGTGGCCATCGGGAATCTCGGTGAGCAGATGGGGGACCACGAAGTGCCCGGTTTGAGAGGCTGTCTCGGCCAGCCGTCCGCGGGCGGCGATGTGAATGCCATCCGCCTCGGCGGCGGCCAGGCGTGCCTCGAGCCGCGATTTCTGGCGGGCGTTGATCAGCGGGCCACAGTCGGCGTCGGCTTCGCCGGCGTCACAGCACAGCGCCGCGAAGCGCTCCACCAGTCTTCCGATGAAGGCCTGGGCGATCTCTCGCTGGACCAGCAGGCGGCTACCCGCCGAACAGGTCTGGCCGGCGTTCTGGATGATGCCGCGCACCACGGTATCGAAGGCGGCATCGAGGTCGGCATCGGCAAACACGATCTGCGGCGACTTGCCGCCCAGTTCCAGGGTCACCGGCACATGATGCTGGGCGGCGGCCTGGGCCACCTGGGTGCCGGTCTCCGGCGAGCCGGTGAAGGAAAGATGGTCGATGCCCGGGTGGGCCGCCAGCGCCGCCCCGGCCTCGCGCCCCAGACCCGGCACCACGTTGAGCACGCCAGCCGGCAGGCCGTGCTGCATGGCCAACTCGGCCAAGCGCAATACGCTCAGGCAAGCGTCCTCGGCGGGCTTGAGCACCACCGTGTTGCCGGTCGCCAGCGCCGCCGCCACGCAGCGACCGAAGATCTGTGCCGGATAGTTCCAGGGGATGATCTGGGCGCAGACGCCGTAGGGCTCGCGCAGGGTCATCACCGTGAAACCAGTCTCGTAGGGAATCGTCTCGCCGTGCAGCTTGTCGGCGCCGCCGCCGTAGAAGCGGAAATAACGCGCGCAGGCGGTGATATCCGCGCGCGCCTGGGTCATCGGCTTGCCGGTGTCCAGGCACTCCAGGGTAGCCAGGCGCTGATGGTCGGCATCGATGGCCGCCGCCATGGCCAGGAGCCACTCACCGCGCTGGCGGGCGCTCCACTGCGCCCAGTCACCCAGGGTGCCCGCGAAGGCACCGCGGGCCGCGGCCACCGCAGCCTCTACCTCCTCGGCCTGACACCGGGCGATGGCCGTCACCACCCGCCCATCGCAGGGAGCTTCCATCTCCAGAGTCGCCGGGGTGGCCAGCCATTCCCCGGCAATCAGTGCCGCCTGGGAAGGCATCTCGGGTATCTCGAACATCATGACTCTCCTTTAGCCGTAAACCAGGTTGACGAGCCCCATGGAAATCCAGGGCATATAGGTGATCAGCACAAGGCAGGCCAGCACCACCAGCACGAAGCGCACCAGCCAGGGCAGCATCTGATCCAGGGAGATCCTGGCCACGGCGCAGGCGGCAAACAGGTTCACCCCTAGGGGCGGGGTGATCATCCCCAGCGCCAGATTGACCACCATCACCAGGCCGAAGTGGACCGGGTGGATGCCGAACTGGATCGCAATCGGAGTGAGGATCGGGGCCAGCACCAGAATCGCCGCCGAGGTCTCGATGAACATGCCCACCACCAGCAGCAGACCATTGACGACCAGCAGGAACATCAGCGGGTTATCGATCGTCGCGGTGACCAGGCCCGCGATATGCGCCGGTAGGCCGGTGCGGCTGAGCAGGAAGCTGAACAGCGAGGCGGCAGCGATGATCAGCATCACCGCGGCGGCGGAGATCACGCTCTGGCGCAGGATCGGCAACAGGTCCCCCAGCTTCAGCTCACGGTAGTAGAGCCCTCCCACCACCAGGGCATAGAAGACCGCCACCGCCGAGGCCTCGGTGGGGGTGAACACGCCCCCATAGATACCGCCGATCACTACCACCGGCATCAGCAGCGCCGCCCAGGCTCGCGTCAGCGACGACACGAAGCCGGTGCTGTCCTTGTAGTCCTCCTTGCCGAAGCCCCGCATCTTGCAGAACACATAGAGGAAGAGGATCAATGCACCGCCGATCAGAAAGCCCGGCCCCACTCCCGCCAGAAACAGCTGACCGATGGAGGTATCGGTGCTGACCCCGTAGAGAATCAGCGGGATGGAGGGGGGGATCAGAACGCCCAGTTCCGCCGAGGAGGCCTGGATGGAAGCCGCCAGCGGCCTGGGGTAGCCATGCTTGACCATGGCAGGGATCAGGATGGCGCCGATGGCAAAGGTGGTCGCCACGCTGGAACCGGAGACCGCGGCAAACATCATGCAGGTCAACACGCAGGACATGGCCAGCCCGCCCTGCACCTGCCCGACGATCGACTTGGCCAGGTCGACCAGTCGTTGAGAGATGCCGCCGGCAGCCATCAGGTTGCCGGCCAGGATGAAGAAGGGGATCGCCATCAGCGGAAACTTGTCGATGCCGATGAACATCTGCTGCGGCACCAACAGCAGCGGCAGTCGGGTAAAGAATTCGATGCCGATGATCGACGCCAGGATGATCGACACCGCGATGGGCACGCCGAAGGCGAACAGGATCAGCAGCGATAGACCGATGACAAGGTTCATGAGCGTGTGCCCCCCTTGCCGGCACCCGTTTTGCTGTCCGGGATATCGCGCCGGGCCTGCGACATCTCTTGCAGCTCAACCTCGGGACTGACCTCGCTGTTGTCCGGCCCCACCGGTTCGCGACCGCTGAGCTGGGCGCCAATCCGGGCCAGCACGGCCACGATAGCGAACGCCGAGCCGGTAGGAATCGCCGCATAGGCGTAGGACATGGGGATATTCATGCCTGACATGGTCTGATTGCTGACCCGCCCGGTCATCAGGATCCCGAAATAGATCAGCACGCCCAGCACCAACAGGCAGCACAGCACGATGGCCGTTTCCAGCCACAGCCCGAAGCGGGTCGGCACCACCTTGTAGATGGCTTCGACGGCCATCATGTAGCCGCCGCGAAACGTCGCCGCCGCGGCCATGAACACGCACCAGATCATCGACGCTCGCGAGGCCACCTCGGTCCAGGTCGAGGGGGCATTGAGCACGAAGCGTGTCAGTACCTGATAGAAACTGAGCGTCACCGAGATCACCAGCATGACGATGGCGATGGCCATCGCCAGACGCGTCAACTGGTGCTCGAAGCGCAGGAATGCAGCGAGCATAGGTTCACCATGACCGGAGAGGCCCCCGGCAAGTGCCGGGGGCTGGGGGACGAATCAGCAGCCGGCGGCTTTTTCCTGAATGCGTTCGAGCATCTCGCTACCGTGCTGCGAGGTGAAGATCTCGTAGGCGGGCTGAACGGCTTCCTGGAACGGCCCGATATCGATATCGGTCTTGACCGTCATGCCGTTCGCCTCGAGCAGCGCGACCCCTTCTTGTTCGAGGCGTGTCACCTCGCCGCGGGTGGCTTCCGCCGAGGCGCGGGAGGCTTCGTGGAACCATTCACGCTCCTCGTCACTGAGCCCGTCGAGCAACATCGGCGAGCCCAGTATCACGGCGGGCGAGTAGACGTGACCGGTCAGCGACAGATAGTCCTGCACCTCCCAGAAGTTGGTCGCCACGATCACCGTGATGGGGTTTTCCTGACCGTCCACGGTGCCCTGCTGCAGGGCCGTGAACAGTTCCGGGAACGCCATCGGCGTGGGCCGTGCGCCCATCTGGCGGAAGGCCTCCTGGTGCACCTCGTTCTCCATGGTGCGCACGCGAAGGCCCTCTGTGTCGGCAGGCGAGGCGATCTCGCGTCGGCTGTTGGTCATGTGGCGAAAGCCGTTCTCCGACCAGGCCAGGCCGACCAGACCGTGGTCGCCCATCTTGGTCAGCAGCTCATCACCAAGCTCCCCATCGAGCACACAGCGCGCCTGGTCGTAGTTCTCGAACAGGAACGGCAGGTCGAGGACATAGCTCTCGGGGACAAAGTTGCCCAGCGGCCCGGTGGAGGTAATGACGATGTCCACGGTGCCGATCTGCAGGCCCTCGATCATCTCGCGCTCGCCGCCCAGCGAGCCCGAGCTGTGTTCGGTGACGGTGAAGGCGCCGTCGGAGAGCTCCTCCAGGGTCTCCTTGAAGGCCTGGGCGCCCACCGCGTAGTGGGAGGTCGCCGACAGGGTGTGACCGAGGCTGACCTCGGTGGCGGCCTGGGCCTGCAGGGCAACGCCGGCCAGGGTGAGTGACACGGCACCGGCGATAGCGGTGACCAGGGGACGACGAGCAAGGCGTGAAGTCATGAAGCGTTCCTCTTTTGTTGTCGAAACTGCTGTTGTCGTTACTGCTGTTGTCGTTACTGCTGCTGTCGATACGGCGTCTTGCGCCGTGCCGTTGATGGCGCACCTCCTGCGCCAAATCCTGAAACACCGCCGCGATAGCGGTGGTTTACTGCTGCTCCGCCATGAAAGCGGCAACGATGTCGGCAAAGCTGTCGTCGCCCACGAAACCCAGGCGGTCGGCCTTGGCGGTGTCGAAACGTCCCGGCCAGCTGGCGATGATCGCCTCGATGCGCGGGTCGGGTTCATGGCGCACCCGCGCCACCGCGTCCGGGCCTGCCACCTCCCCCAGGGCGGCGAGCATCTCGGCGACGCTGACGGTGATCCCCGGCAACATGAAGGCGCGGAACTTGCCCAGCGCATCGCCGTCCACCTCGGCGCCACGCACCAGCGCCTCGATCACCCTGCCCGGAGACATGACGAAAAGCGGCTGATCCATGGCGACCGGGCAGATGGCCTCTTCCCCATTGAGCGGCTCGCGCAGGATGCTGGACGCAAAGCTCGAGGCCGCGGCGTTGGGCCGCCCCGGGCGAATCACGATGGTCGGCAGACGCAGCACCCGGCCGTCGACCAGGCCGCGGCGGCTGTAATCATTGATCAGCAGCTCGCACATGGCCTTCTGGGCCCCGTAGGAGTTTTGCGGCTGCAGAGCAGTCATGTCGTCGAGCGTCTCGGGCAGCTCGCCGCCGTAGGCGGCCACCGAACTCGCCATCACCAGCCGTGTCGCCGTCAGGTCCCGGGCTCGGCAGCCCTCGAGCAGCGCTCGGGTGGCGTCGAAGTTCACCGCCATGCCGAGATCGAGATCCGCCTCGGCGGCGGAGCTCACCACCGCCGCCAGGTGGTAGATGACATCGGGCCGGCCGTCGAGCAGTCCCTCCCAGGCACCGGGGGCGGTGAGGTCCAGGGCGCGGCTGTCGAAGGCAATATTCGAGGCCTGGGGGGCGGCGGCCTCGGCCTGGTCGGCCAGGGTGACGCAGGTGATCGGCTGGCCGCACAGCTCGCCTCGAGCGACCAGGCGGTGCACCAGGCGCTGGCCGAGGAAGCCGGCGGCGCCGGTGATCAGGATATGCATGTGAGTTGGCGTCCTCTTGTTATTGAAATCTGTGGTGGTCGTATCGCATCAAGGCGTGGCCGTTCGCCTCAGCCGGGCAGCAGCCCGACATCGCGCGCCCAGCCGAGGCCCTGGCGGGTATCGCCCGCCGGGCGGTACTCGCAGCCGATCCAGCCGGTATAGCCCAACGCCTCGAGACGCTCGAACAGCGCCGGATAGTGCACCTCGCCGACGTCGGGCTCGTGACGCTCCGGCACGCCGGCGATCTGCACATGGCCGATGGCGCTGAACTGCCGCTCCAGGTGGCGTGTCAGGTCGCCCTCCATGATCTGGCAGTGGTAGAGATCGAACTGCAGGCGCAGGTTGGGCTCGCCCACCTCCTCGAGCACCGCCATGGCCTGAGCCTGGCGGGAGAGGAAGAAGCCCGGCATGTCACGGGTGTTGATCGGCTCGATCAGCACCTCGCGTCCCACCTTGGCGGCCTCCCGGGCGGCGAAGCGCAGATTGTCGATATAGGTCGCGTGGTGGGCGGCGCGTGCTTCGTGCGGGTCGCCATCGACGGGCAGCAGCCCCGCCATGGCATGAACCCGCGGGCAGTCCAGTGCCTGGGCATAGCGCAGCGCCTCCACCACGGAGTCGCGAAACTCCGCCTCACGCCCCGGCAGGCTGGCCAGGCCGCGCTCGCCGGCCTCCCAGTCGCCCGGCGGCAGGTTGAAGAGCACCTGCTCGAGAGCGTTGCCTTCCAGCAGCGCGCGCAGCGTTTCCGGCGCATAGGCATAGGGAAACAGGTACTCGACGCCGCGAAAGCCGGCCTGCCCCGCCGCGGCAAAGCGGTCGAGGAAGTCGTTTTCGTTGAACAGCATGCTGAGGTTGGCGGCCAGTCGGATCATGGCAGTGTCCTTGTCGATATAGTGGCGCGTCACTCCCGGGGGAATCTCGCCTCCAGTTCCGCGACCTGCTCCGGCGTCAGGCAGCGGGGGTTCTCGCCGCGCAGCAGCAGGAACAGCTTGGCGGTCTCCTCCAGCTCCTCAGTGGCGTAGACCGCCGCCTCGAGGGTCTTGCCGGCCACCACCGGCCCATGGTTGGCCAACAGCACGGCGCTGTGACGCCCCGCCAGACCGCGCACGGCATCGCCCAGGGCCGGGTCGCCGGGCACGTGGTAGGGCACCAGCGGCAGCTTGCCCACACGCATCACGTAGTAGGCGGTGAGGGGTGGAATGCAGTCGCAAGGGTCAACGCCCGGCAGGCAGGAGACCGCCACCGAATGGGTGGAGTGGAGATGCACGATGGCGCCAGAACGAGGCCGCTCGGCGTACATCGCCATGTGCAGGAAGCTCTCCTTGGTGGGCTTGTCGCCGTCCAATAGCCGCCCGTCGCCGTCAAGGCGCGAGATGCGTGCCGGGTCCAGGCGTCCCAGGCAGGCGTTGGTGGGCGTCATCAGCCAACCGCCGTCGTCGGTGCGCACGCTGATGTTGCCGCTGGAGCCCATGGTCAGGCCGCGCTCGAACAGCGAGCGCCCGAGGGTCGCGATCTGCTCGCGCTGCCGGCTCTCGGTGCCGAGGTAGGGGCTGTCGACATAGGGGCTATTGACATAGGAGCTGCCGCTCATGCCCTTCCCTCCCTGGTCAGCTCGTCGAGCACCGTGAAGGCGCGGGTGAAGAAGGCCTCGCCGCCGAAGTTGCCGGACTTGAGCGCCAGGGACATCGGCGTCTCACGGCCCTCCAGCGGCGCCTGGGTCCAGGGCACGCCGGGGTCGATCTGGCCGCCAATCCGCAGCTGGCGGATGCCCAGCGCCGAGACCACCGCCCCGGAACTCTCCCCGCCCGCCACCACCAGTCGCCCGACGCCCTCATCCACCAGGGTCCGTGCCAGCCGGCCCAGCGCCTGCTCCACCAGCGCCCCGGCGCGGGCCACGCCCAGCGCCTGCTGCGCGGCCAGGACCTGCTCGGGGTTGGCCGAGGCGTAGATCAGCACCGGGCCGCCCTGGGCGAGCGCCTCGCGGGCAAAGGCCAGTGCCGCCTCGAGATGTTCGTCGCCCGCGGCCAGGGCCAGCGGGTCTAGGGCAACGCCGGGATGCTGCGCGAGAAAGTGTGACACCTGGCCCAGGGTGGCCCGGGAGCAGCTGCCCGACAGCACCAGGGCACCGCCCGACGCCGGCGCCAGCCGCCCCGGTTCGGCTACCTCGGCCAGCCAGCCGCGCCGACGGTACTGGGCCGGCAGTGCCTGGCCAAGGCCCGAGCCGCCGGTCACCAGCGGGTACTCCACCACCGCCTCGGCCAGCGTCTCGAGATCGTCCTCGTCCAGGGTGTCGCAGATCACGTGGCGCACCCCCTCCGCGGCCAATGCCGCGAGATGGGCGCGGGTCGGGTCGGCGCCCTGGGCGAGCCGCGGCCGGGCGGCCAGGCCCACCGGGTGGGCCGTCTGGCGGCCCAGCACCCGCACCAGGTCGGCATCGGTCATGGGGGTGAGCGGATGACGCTCCATGCCGCTGTCGTTGAGCAGCCGGTCGCCGACGAACAGATGCCCCTGGTAGACGGTGCGACCGTTCACCGGAAAGGCCGGCACCATCACGGTCTGACCGCTGCCGATCCGATCCAGCAACGCATCCGCGACCGGGCCGATATTGCCGGCCTCGGTCGAGTCGAAGGTGGAGCAGTACTTGAAGAAGAGCTGGCGGGCGCCGCGGGCCTGGAGCCACTCCAGGGCGGCCAGGGAGTCGACCACCGCCTCCCGGGCCGGGCAGGAGCGGGACTTCAGCGCCACCACCACCGCGTCGGCGTCGCCCAGGTCGACCTCGCCGTCGGGCACGCCGATCAGCTGCACGCAGCGCATGCCGGC
>NZ_JACUUD010000107.1 GCF_014859505.1 Halomonas sp. | reverse complement strand
GTTGCGATGTGCCATGTTGCGATGTGCCGCCATAGAGGGGATCACGAAATGGCGCGTTGATGTGGATGGGGCCGCGATCGGTACCGCTCAGCGCCTGCAGGCAGTGATCCAGCTGTCTGACCAGCCAGTTGGCACTGACGGCCTTGTCCGGTGGCGGCAGGTCGAGTTGCGAGCGCACATGCAAGGCAAACAGACCGGGCTGTTCGATGGCCTGGTTGGCGCCGCAATGGATCAGCTCCGGTGGGCGGTCGGCGGTGAGGGCGACCAGCGGCTGGTGGGTCTGGAAGGCCTCCACCAGAGCGGGATGCAGGTTGGGCACCGCTGTGCCGGAGGTGGTGATCAGGACCGTGGGCCGGCCGCTGGCCCGGGTCAGTCCCAGGGCGAGAAAGCCCAGGCCGCGCTCGTCGAAATGGGTGTGCAGTGCCAGGTCGTCCCGGTGGTCGGCCAGGCGCGCTGCCGCGAGTGCCAGTGGGGCGCTGCGACTGCCCGGGGCGATGCAGATGTCCCG
Organism: Halomonas sp.; assembly: GCF_014859505.1. Taxonomy (GTDB): domain Bacteria; phylum Pseudomonadota; class Gammaproteobacteria; order Pseudomonadales; family Halomonadaceae; genus Halomonas. The sequence goes on along the minus strand of NZ_JACUUD010000107.1, from coordinate 8,759 downwards.
CACGCCATGATCATGGAGGCGCGCCAGTATCAGGGTGGCCCAGACCTCGTTGACATGGCTGAAGACGGTCTGCATCGCCACTCTCAGGACCACAGCACGGCCAGGAAGGACTCGATCTTGGCTTCCAGCTCGTTCCACTCCGACTCCGGGGTGGAGCCTGCGACAATGCCCACCCCGGAATAGCAGAGTACCTGGTTGTCTTCCACCAGGGCCGAGCGGATGGCCACGGCGAACTCCGAATATCGCGGTGAAATCATGCCCATGACACCACTGTACCAGCCGCGATCGTTGGTCTCTCGACGAGCAATGAGGTCCTGAGCCTCACGGCGTGGCGATCCGCAAACAGCAGGCGTGGGGTGCAGGGCGTTGAGTAGTTGATCGTCCATGACTCCGGGACGGAGGGTGCCGTGGATGGGCAGGTAGCGATGCTGGATTCGATCCAGTTTCACCACGCCGGCCTGTGCGGGGCAATCGATGTGTATCACCCAGGGAGCGAGGCGTTCACGCACGTAACGGGTGACCAGGTCGTGTTCATGGATCAGTTTGGGGTCCTGCAGCAGGGTGTGTTCCAGTCGGGCGTCTTCCTCGCGGCTGTGGCCACGGCGCACGGTTCCCGCCAGGGATTCGGTGCATACCCGCCGGTCTTCCCGGCTGAACAGTCGCTCCGGCGAACAGCCCATGAACAGCTTGCGGCCATGCTCAAGGGCAAAGCAGAAGCTGCCGTCGTTGAAGTGATGCCAGCGTTTCAGGGCCATGAAGCCCGGCAGCGCCTCGTTGAGCTGCAACTCTACCCGGCGGGCCAGTACGGCCTTGTGGATATGTCCCTGGTCGATGTGTTCCAGGATGTGGCGGATATGTTCCTGGCACTCATCGAAGCTCATGTTGTTCAGGCGCCGAGTGATGCGGATTGACCAGTCAGCGTCGGCCGGCAAGGGTGGTGCGAAGCTCAGGCGGGAAAGGTGGGTGATCAGCCGGGTCTTGTTGCGCACGAATTCGTCGTGGTTGCTGGCGTGCAGGTTCACCGCCAGCCGAAAATCACCGTCTCGCTGTCGCAGTTCGATGGCCGGCAGCACAAAGCGGGCAGCGGGGAAGTCATGCCACTCTCTCTCGCCGGATCGTCCGTCGAAGGCAAAGCCACCCAGGAAAGCCGTATCCCGACCATCGGTGATAGCGGTGATGCGCTTGAGCAGCCGGTCGTAATCCTCGGCGGTGTCGGCATCGAGTTCCACGGCGATGCCTATCCCGGCCAGGGTGAGAGTCTGTTCCCGGTTCTGCCAGAGGCATCGGGATTCGCCGGGATTGTTCTCTAACCAGTGAAAGGCATCGATGGCAGGAATGGCGACCGCGGCATGCAGCAGCTCGCCTTCTCGAAAGCGCCAGCTGTCTATCTCGGCGAGTAATCGTGTCACGGCCTGTTGGTGGGAAGACAGGGCGTGATGGGCAGGCCCGGGGCACGGCACGACAATCCTGGGCCGCGGACTGTCAAGAACAGTACTTCTGCCCAGCCACTGGCGGTCCTGACCCAAGGGCTTCTCGGGTGATGCTCGATGCTGGCTGGATGATGACACGGAGACTCCTCTAGAACCTGGTGCCCGTGCTGGCCAAGCCATGAATTTCTCTTTCTACGCAGGGCTTGGCACGCATGATTTCGGTCAATCCGAGATGGGTCGTCAGTACATCTTATTATATTAAACACCATTTCCAATGGCTATGACGTGGATCAGCCCGAGGTGTCACGCCAGCTTGTTCTGGGTTCCTGAACCTGGCTCGCAGAAGCGCTGAACGGTGATGCGTCGAACCTGAGGCTTGAAAGCCACTGCCACCGACTCCATTGAGCAAGTAAAGGTAAATTAAATAGGGACGAACGGTGCGTCCGACCGCGTCGCTACCCCGATGGAGGAAGTTCTCATGCGTTTCGACAAGTTCACCGCCAAGCTGCAGAACGCCGTGGCGGACGCCCAGTCCCTGGCCGTGGGGCGAGGACACAACCAGCTGGAGCCCGGCCACCTGCTGCTGGCGCTGCTCGACGCCCGCGACACCGGCGTCAAGGCCTTGGTGCAGAAGGCCGGTGGCGATGCCGCCCGGCTGCGCGACGGCCTGGTGGGCCACCTCGACGACCTGCCGAAGGTCGCCCACTTCGACGGCGAGGTGCAGCCCTCCCGCGAGCTGATCAAGCTGTTCAACCTCACCGACCGCGAGGCCCAGAAGCGTGGCGACCAGTACATCGCCAGCGAACTGGTGCTGCTGGCCGCCCTGGAAATGGGCCACGCGGTGACCAAGCTGCTGACCCAGGCCGGAGTGACCCGCAAGTCGCTTGAGGCCGCTATCGAGGGAGTGCGTGGTGGCGCCAGGGTCGATGACCCCAACGCCGAGGACCAGCGCGAGGCGCTGGCCAAGTACACCCTGGACCTCAACGAGCGCGCCGCCAGCGGCAAGCTCGACCCGGTGATCGGTCGCGACGACGAGATCCGCCGCACCATCCAGGTGCTGCAGCGGCGCACCAAGAACAACCCGGTGCTGATCGGCGAGCCCGGCGTGGGCAAGACCGCCATCGTCGAGGGGCTGGCCCAGCGCATCGTCGACGGCGAGGTGCCCGAGAGCCTCAAGGACAAGCGCGTGCTGTCGCTGGACATGGGCTCTCTGCTGGCCGGGGCCAAGTTCCGCGGGGAGTTCGAGGAGCGCCTCAAGTCGGTGTTGAACGAGCTGGCCCAGGAGGAGGGCCGGGTGATCCTGTTCATCGACGAGCTGCACACTATGGTGGGCGCCGGCAAGGCCGAGGGTGCCATGGACGCGGGCAACATGCTCAAGCCGGCACTGGCCCGCGGTGAGCTGCACTGCGTGGGCGCCACCACTCTGGACGAGTACCGCAAGTACATCGAGAAGGACGCCGCCCTGGAGCGCCGCTTCCAGAAGGTGCTGGTGGACGAACCCAGCGAGGAGGATACCGTGGCTATCCTGCGCGGCCTCAAGGAGCGCTACGAGGTGCACCACGGCGTGGAAATCACCGACGGCGCCATCATCGCCGCGGCCAAGCTGTCGGCGCGCTACATCACCGATCGCCAGCTGCCCGACAAGGCCATCGATCTGGTCGATGAAGCCTCCTCGCGGATCCGCATGGAGCTCGACTCCAAGCCCGAGGAGATGGATCGCCTCGACCGCCGGCTGATCCAGCTCAAGATGGAGCGTGAGCACCTCAAGAAGGAGACCGACGAGGCGTCGAAGAAGCGCCTGGAGAATCTCGAGGAGCAGATCGAGGAGCTGTCACGCGAGTACGCCGACCTCGACGAGATCTGGAAGGCCGAGAAGGCCAGCATCCAGGGGGCCGCCCAGTTCAAGGACGAGCTCGAACGCGCCCGGGTGGAGCTGGAGCAGGCCCGCCGCCAGGGCGATCTGGCGCGGATGTCCGAGATCCAGTACGGGGTGATTCCCGGGCTCGAGAAGAAGATCGCCGAGGCCGGTGAGGGGGAGGCCGATACCTCCAGGCACCAGCTGCTGCGCTCCAACGTCACCGAGGAGGAGATCGCGGAGGTGGTCTCGCGCTGGACCGGAATCCCCGTGGCCAAGATGCTGGAGGGCGAGCGCGACAAGCTGCTGCGCATGGAGGAGGCGCTGCACGAGCGGGTGATTGGCCAGGACGAGGCGGTGATTGCGGTGGCCAACGCTGTACGCCGCTCCCGGGCGGGCCTTGCCGACCCCAATCGGCCCAATGGCTCCTTCCTGTTCCTGGGCCCCACCGGGGTGGGCAAGACGGAGCTGTGCAAGTCGCTGGCCAACTTCCTCTTCGACACCGAGGAGGCCATGGTGAGAATCGACATGTCGGAGTTCATGGAGAAGCACTCCGTGGCGAGGCTGATCGGCGCGCCTCCCGGCTATGTGGGCTACGAGGAGGGGGGTTATCTGACCGAGGCGGTGCGCCGCAAGCCCTACTCGGTGCTGCTGCTCGACGAGGTGGAGAAGGCCCACCCGGACGTCTTCAACATCCTGTTGCAGGTACTCGAGGACGGCCGCCTCACCGACGGCCAGGGTCGCACGGTGGACTTCCGCAACACCGTGATCGTGATGACCTCCAACCTGGGCTCGGACATCATCCAGCGCATGGGCGGCGATGACGCCGACTATGAGCAGATGAAGGCCATGGTGATGGAGGTGGTGGGCACCCACTTCCGGCCTGAGCTGATCAACCGCATCGACGAGGTGGTGGTCTTCCACGCCCTGGGTCAGGAACAGATCCAGGCCATCGCCGGCATCCAGCTCGAGCGACTGCGCGCCAGGTTGGCCGAGCACGACCTCGGCCTCGAGGTCAGCGATGCGGCCATGGCCCAGCTCGCCGTGGTGGGCTTCGACCCGGTCTTTGGGGCGCGTCCGCTGAAGCGGGCGATCCAGAGCCGCATCGAGAATCCGCTGGCTCAGGACCTGCTGGCCGGCAGGTTCCTGCCGGGGGATGTCATCCACGTGGAGGCCGAGGGCAGCCAGCTGGTGTTCCAGAGCTGAGGCAAACAAAGCGTTACGCAGTCGCCCGGGTGTGTCCCCGGCGACGGTCTACACTGAATTTGGTTGCGTCCTGTAACCCCCTTGCCCGCCCGGCTTCCCGCCCGGCGGGTTCTTTTATAACCGCCTCCTGTCCCCGCCGCTTGTTCCCACGAGAAGGGCTCAGGCCTTTTTCGCGGTTGACACCGTTGCGTCGCTAATGGAATCTTGGCGCTTCCTGATTTGCGGGCGCGGAACTCTGCGGGCAACCCCCCATCCCCGCGCGAAGGGTAGGCCAAGGGGCCTGTACCCGCCGAAGGACTTCCGAGTGCGGGCCAACCGCCCGGCTCGGCCAACGCCCCGACGCGGCGATCCGCCGCGATGAGAGTGCAGGCCCCAACCGGGTCTATGAACGCCAGGGTTTGGCATCAGGTGCCGGCGTGTCCGGCAGCGGCATATCGCCGCACTCGACCCCGTGCCCACGTCGGGCGCGGATCGCACTCGAGACCTCCAGGGGAGAAACACAACGTGGAACTGCTTTCCGGCGCGGACATGATCGCCCGCTTCCTTCAGGATGAGGGCATCGAATACATCTACGGCTATCCAGGCGGAGCGGCGCTGCATATCTACGACGCCCTGTTCCGTCAGGACAAGGTCAAGCACATCCTGGTACGCCACGAACAGGCCGCCACTCACGCCGCCGACGGCTACGCGCGTGCCTCGGGCAAGCCGGGCGTGGTGCTGGTGACCTCCGGCCCTGGCGCCACCAATGCCGTCACCGGCATCGCCACCGCCTACATGGATTCGATCCCGATGGTGGTGCTGTGCGGGCAGGTGATGAGCCACCTGATCGGCGACGACGCCTTCCAGGAAACCGACATCATCGGCGTGACCCGCCCTATCGTGAAGCACAGCTTCTCGATCAGGCACCCGAGCGAGATCCCGGAAGTCCTCAAGAAGGCCTTCTACCTGGCCTCGACCGGCCGTCCCGGCCCGGTGGTGGTGGACATCCCCAAGGACATGACCGCCCCCACCGAGCGTTACGAGTACATCTATCCGAAGAAGGTGAAGATGCGCTCGTACAACCCGGTCACCCGCGGGCATACCGGCCAGATCAAGAAGGCCGTGGAGATGATGCTCAAGGCCAAGCGTCCGATGTTCTACACCGGTGGTGGCGTTGTCTTGGGGCGGGCCAGCGAGGGGTTGACCGATCTGGTCAAGCGGCTGGGCTACCCTATCACGACGACCCTGATGGGCATCGGCTCCTACCCGCAGAGTGATCGGCAGTGCCTCGGCTGGCTGGGCATGCACGGTTCCTATGAGTCCAACATGGCCATGCACCATGCCGACCTGATCATTGCTATCGGTGCGCGCTTTGATGATCGGGTGACCAACAACACCTCCAAGTTCTGCCCTACGGCCAAGATTATCCACGTCGATATCGACCCGAGCTCGGTCTCCAAGACGGTGCGCGCCGATGTGCCGATCGTGGGGCCGGCCGGCAGCGTGATCAGCGAGATGATCAGCCTGGTGCAGGGCAAGGAGCCCTCTCAGCCGGAGGCGCTGGCCGAGTGGTGGCAGAAGATCGACGGCTGGCGCGAGGAGCGCGTGGGCAAGCTCTATGAGCCTTCGAAGCCCGCTGAGATGCTCAAGCCCCAGGAGGTCATCGAGGCGCTGTGCCGGGTGACCCGCGGCGAGGCCTATGTGACCACCGATGTGGGTCAGCACCAGATGTTTGCGGCCCAGTACTACAAGTTCGACAAGCCCAATCGTCTGATTACCTCCGGCGGTCTTGGCACCATGGGCTTCGGCTTTCCGGCGGCCATGGGGATCAAGCAGAATTTTCCCGATGACGACGTGGTCTGCGTGACCGGTGAGGGCAGCTTCCAGATGATGATGCAGGAGCTCTCGACGTGTAAGCAGTACGGTATCGGCCCGAAAATTATCAATCTCAATAACGCTTCGCTGGGCATGGTGCGCCAGTGGCAGGATCTGAACTACAAGGCTCGTCACGCGAATTCCTACATGGAGTCGCTGCCCGATTTCCATCTGCTGATCGAGGCCTACGGCTTTACCGCGATCACGGTGAATACCATCGATGAGCTGGAGCCGGCTCTCGAGCGCACGTTCGCCAACAAGCACGAGCTGGTGTTTCTAGATGTGAAGGTCGACCCGCACGAGCACGTCTATCCGATGCAGGTGCCCCTGGGCGCCATGCGTGACATGCTGCTTTCCAAGACGGAGCGGACCTGATGCGCCATATCATTTCGATTCTGATGGAAAACGAACCGGGCGCCCTGTCTCGCGTGGTGGGGCTCTTCTCTCAGCGCAACTTCAACATCGAGACGCTGAATGTGGCGCCTACCGAGGATCCGAGCCTGTCGCGGCTGACCGTGACCACCGTGGGCGACGACCGGGTCATCGAACAGATCACCAAGCACCTCAACAAGCTGATCGACGTGGTAAAGCTGGTGGATCTCACCGAGGGCAATCACATCGAGCGCGAGCTGATGCTGGTGAAGGTCAAGGCCCTGGGCGCGTCCCGCGACGAGGTCAAGCGCACCGTGGATATCTTCCGTGCCCAGATCGTCGACGTGACGCCGAGCCTCTACACGGTGCAGATCACCGGCTATGCCGGAAAGCTGGATGCCTTCCTGCAGGCCATGGCGCCGGTGGGTATTCTGGAGGTGGCGCGTACCGGAGTCTCGGGGATAGCCCGCGGAGATAAAGTCCTGTCTCTGTAAGCAGTCAGCTGCCAGACGTCACAGGCCGCCCCTCGGGGCGGCCTTTGGTATTGCGGGCAGACGCTCAGCGCTCGATGACATCATCCCACAGTGCGCGGATCAACTGGCTCTTGAGCCGTCGCTCCAGCACGCAGAGTCCTACATCGTAGTGGGGCAGCTCCGGCTTGACCGGCAGTATCCGCACCCGCTCCTGGAGAGGACTGTTGTCGAGCACGATCTTTGGCACTACGCCGATTCCGAAGCCCAGACCCACCATGCTGACGATTGCCTCGTGGCCCGCCACCTGGGCGTAGATCCTTGGGGTCACGCCCAGGGCCTTGAACCAGGTGTCGGCGAACTCACGCGACAAGCCCGCCTCGGAGAGGATCATCGGTACCTGGCGCCACTGCTCGGCACTGGGCGTCTCGGGGGTCGCCGGAATCCAGTCGTGGCAGTCGTGGGGGGCGATGAACACCAGCGGCGAGCGGGTCAGCGACTTGAAGGCCAGTGCCTCGGGCGTCTGGCGGGGGCGAGGGGTGATGGCCATGTCCTCCTCGCCGGCCATCACTCGGGCCATTGCCTCGGCAGGGTCGCCGGTATGCAGCTTGAGCTCGATACCGGGGTGGTGGGCGCGGAATTCGCTGAGTAGTTCGTAGAGGAAGCTGTAGCTGGCGGTGACCGAGCAGTAGACGCTGATCTCGCCGGTGAGGCGCAGTGCCTCGCTCTGTAGCGACAGGCGCAACTGCTCCCACTGCTCCATGGCCTCCCGGGCGTAGGCCTGGAAGGTCTCGCCGTGGCGGGTCAGGGCCACGTGGCGGTTGTCGCGCTCGAAGAGCGCCACGTCCAGGCTCTCCTCGAGCTGGCGGATCGAGCGCGACAGGGTCGAGGGGCTGACGTGGCAGGCATCGCTGGCGCGGCCGAAGTGGAGTGTCTCGGCCAGGGTCAGGAAGTGCTTGAGGGGGCGCATGTCCATGCCTGGATTATTGCATAATCTGGCATGTATTGTTGCATATATAGCGTTTTACGCAACGGCGGGGCCGGCGTATGGTGTCTTCATCGGATGCCGCGAAACCAGTCCCGCAGCAGACGGGGCGGGTGGCCATCAACGCCGACACCCACATCGACCCACATCGACCCACGTTCCAGGAGCTTCACCATGCACGTTTACTATGATAAGGACTGCGACCTCTCCCTCATCCAGGGCAAGAAGGTCACCATCGTGGGCTATGGCTCACAGGGTCACGCCCACGCCAACAATCTCAAGGAGTCCGGCGTGGACGTCACCGTCGCCCTGCGTGCCGGCTCCTCCTCCGCTGCCAAGGCCGAGGCCGCCGGCCTCAAGGTCGCCAGCGTGCCCGAGGCGTGCAAGACCGCTGACGTGGTGATGATCCTGGCCCCGGACGAGAACCAGAAGGCGATCTACGAGAACGAGGTCGAGCCGAACCTGAAGCAGGGTGCCACCCTGGCCTTCGCCCACGGCTTCAACATCCACTACAACCAGATCGAGCCGCGCAAGGACCTGGACGTGATCATGATCGCGCCCAAGGCCCCGGGCCACACCGTGCGCTC
>NZ_JACUUD010000261.1 GCF_014859505.1 Halomonas sp. | reverse complement strand
ATCGTCGGCGCCGGGCCCTCGGGTCTGGCCGCGGCGTGCCGACTGATGCAGCAGGCCGGCGAGGCCGAGCAGGAGCTGACCGTGTGCGTGGTGGAAAAGGGCTCCGAGGTAGGGGCCCATATCCTCTCCGGCGCCGTCTTCGAGCCCCGCGCCCTGGCCGAGCTCTTCCCCGACTGGGAGGAGCGCGGCGCCCCGCTGACCACCCCGGCGATCCGCGACGAGCTCTACCTGCTCAAGGACGCCGAGAAGGCCCAGAAGCTGCCCAACGCCCTGGTGCCGAAGAGCATGCACAACACCGGCGGCGACATGCCGCGCTATGTGATCAGCGCCGGCAACCTCTGCCGCTGGCTGGCCGAGCAGGCCGAGGGCCTGGGCGTGGAGATCTTCCCGGGCTTCGCCGCCCAGGAGGCGATCGTCGAGGAGGGCGTGGTCAAGGGCATCCTGATCGGCGACATGGGCGTGGGCGCCGACGGGGCGCCCAAGGACAGCTACATGCCGGGCATGGAGCTGCGCGCCAGGTACACCCTGTTTGCCGAGGGCGCCCGCGGCCATATCGGCAAGCAGCTGATCCGGGAGTACGACCTGGACGCCGGAAAGGACCCCCAGCACTACGGCATCGGCCTGAAGGAGCTGTGGGACATCCCCGCCGAGCAGCACGAGCCCGGCCTGGTCCTCCACGGCTCCGGCTGGCCGCTGGACAAGTCCACCCACGGCGGCTGGTTCCTCTACCACGCCGAGAACCAGCAGGTGGTGGTGGGCCTGATCATGGACCTCTCCTACCGCAACCCCTGGCTGTCGCCCTTCGACGAGTTCCAGCGCATGAAGCACCACCCGGTGCTGGCCAGGCACCTCTCGGGCGGCAAGCGCGTGGCCTACGGCGCCCGCGCCATTACCAAGGGCGGCCTCAACTGCCTGCCCAAGATGACCTTCCCGGGTGGCCTGCTGATCGGCTGCGATGCCGGCACCCTGAACTTCGCCAAGATCAAGGGGCTGCACACCGCCATGAAGTCGGGCCTGGTGGCCGCCGAGGCGGTCTTCGAGGCCATCGCCGGTGGTGACGAGGGGGGCGCCGAGCTGACCGCCTTCACCGAGAAGTGGGAGGCGAGCTGGGCCTGGGCCGAGCTCAAGGAGAGCGCCAGCTTCGGCCCGGCGATCCACAAGTACGGCACCGTGGGCGGCGGCGCCTACAACTTCGTCAACCAGCTGCTCGGCGGCAAGCTGCCCAACGTCCACGACATCACCGCGGACCACGCGGCGCTCAAGCCCGCTGCCGAGTTCGAGAAGATCGACTACCCCAAGCCCGATGGCAAGCTCTCCTTCGACAAGCTCTCCTCGGTGTTCCTGTCGAACACCAACCACGAGGAGGACCAGCCCTGCCACCTGAAGCTGGCGGATTCCGAGCTGCCGATCCGCGACAACCTGCCCGAGTACGCCGAGCCGGCCCAGCGCTACTGCCCGGCCGGGGTCTACGAGGTGATCGAGGGGGACGACGGCAAGCCGCAGTTCCAGATCAATTTCCAGAACTGCGTGCACTGCAAGACCTGCGACATCAAGGATCCGGCCCAGAACATCACCTGGGTGGCGCC
>NZ_JACUUD010000106.1 GCF_014859505.1 Halomonas sp. | reverse complement strand
CCGAGATCCGCGGCCACCGCCGCACCTACATCGGCTCGCTGCCGGGCAAGATCATTCAGCGCATGTCCCGGGCCGGGGTCAGGAACCCGCTGTTCCTGCTCGACGAGATCGACAAGATCGGCATGGACCATCGCGGCGATCCCGCCTCGGCGCTGCTCGAGGTACTGGACCCGGAGCAGAACGACACCTTCAGCGATCACTACCTGGAGCTGGATTACGACCTCTCCGAGACGCTGTTCATCTGCACCGCCAACTCCATGAACATTCCCGGGCCGCTGCTGGACCGCATGGAGGTGATTCGCCTGCCGGGTTACACCGAGGATGAGAAGCTGGCCATCGCCAAGCGGTACCTGGCGCCCAAGCAGCTCATCGCCAACGGCTTCAAGGAGGGCGAGCTGGCCTTCTCCGACGAGGCGGTCCTGGAGCTGATTCGTTACTACAGTCGCGAGGCGGGCGTGCGTGAACTCGAGCGCCAGATCGCCAAGGTGTGTCGCAAGGTGCTGCGCGAGCGGCTCGAGCAGGAGGCCAAGGAGGGAGCGCTGGCCCCCGTGATGCTGGCCGCCGCGGATATCGAGGCCTATGCCGGTGTACGCCGCTACAGCTACGGCCTGGCCGACCAGGACGACCAGGTGGGCCGTGTGACCGGCCTGGCCTGGACCTCGGTGGGCGGCGAACTGCTCTATATCGAGTCGGTGTTGACCCCGGGCAAGGGTCGCATCAACAAGACCGGCTCGCTGGGCGACGTGATGAAGGAGTCGGTGAGTGCGGCCCAGACCGTGGTGCGTGCGCGAGCCCTGAGCCTGGGCATCGACCCGGAGCGCTTCGAGAAGGAGGACCTGCATATCCACGTGCCCGAGGGGGCCACGCCCAAGGATGGTCCCAGCGCCGGCGTCGCCATGGTCACGGCCATGGTCTCTGCCTATACCGGACGCCCGGTGCGCTGTGACGTGGCGATGACCGGCGAGGTCAACCTGCGCGGCGAGGTGATGCCCATCGGTGGCCTGAAGGAGAAATTGCTGGCCGCCCGGCGCGGTGGTATAAAGACCGTGCTGGTGCCCGAGGAGAATCGCCGTGACCTCAAGGAGGTTCCGGATAATATCAAGGAGGCTCTCGACATCAGGCCGGTTCGCTGGATCGACGAGGTGCTTGAGGTGGCGTTGGCCAAAAGGCCCGAGGCTTCTGCAGAGGATTCTCGTCCCGAGGATGCCGCCACTTCCCCGTCGATGATCAGCACGCATTGACATTATTTTCCCCGCCATGATCTGGCTAAAAGCCTGATTTGGTGGGGTCCGTCTCGGTAGTATGCTTGACAGCCCTTTCATCGCATTGCTATAAAATGCCTCATGCTGTGATCGTGACTTCCGGTTGAGTTGCTCCGCCGTTTAGAGCCAAATTTCGAAAAAATCAAGGGGTGAAGTGTGAACAAGTCCGAGCTGATCGAAGCCATCGCCGCGTCTGCCGACATTCCCAAGGCTGCCGCTGCCCGGGCCCTGGACGCCATGGTCGATACCGTGACCGATAGTCTCAAGAAGGGCGACAGTGTCTCCCTGGTGGGCTTCGGTACCTTCCAGGTCAAGGAGCGCGCCGCGCGCACCGGTCGCAACCCCCAGACTGGTCAGCCGATCGAGATCAGCGCCGCGAAGGTGCCGAGCTTCAAGGCCGGCAAGGCGCTAAAGGATTCCGTCAACTGAGGCGTGAGCTTCTCCAAGTGACTGATGGTTGACTCTCCTACAGGCGCATCGCCCACGGCGGTGCGCCTGTCTCGGTTTAATGCCCTTACTTTCCACACAATACGATGCCGAGGCCTGCATGCTGCAAAGTATTCGTGACCGCTCCCGAAGCTGGGGCGCCAAGATCATCGTCGGGGCCGTGGTCGTGACCATGGCGCTGTTCGGTGTCGAGTCCCTGGTGGGCCTGTTCGGCGGTGGGGGCGATGAGATCGCCAAGGTCAACGGTGAAACGATCACTCGCCAGCAGCTGGAGCTCGAGGTTCAACGGGCGATTCGCAGTGGGCAGGTGCCCCCGGAGCAGGAGCGTGCCCTGCGCGCCCAGATGCTCGACCAGCTGATCACCGACCGCCTGCTGACCCAGTACGCCGCCGAGGGTGGCCTGCACCTCTCCGAGGAGCAGCTCGACCAGATCATCGTGGCGCTGCCGGAGTTCCAGGACCAGGAGGGTCGCTTCGACAGCGAGCTGTTCCGCAATCGCCTGGCCAGCGCCGGCTACACCCCCATGGCCTTCCGCGATGAACTGCGCGTGGAGATGAAACGCCAGCAGCTGCAGCAGGGGCTGGCCTTCAGCGACTTCACCCTGCCCAGCGAACAGGAGCGTCTGGCGACTCTGCAGCGTCAGACCCGCAGCCTCCGCTATGTCACGCTTTCCTCCGGGCAGGTGGAAGACGAAGTGGAGTTGACCCAGGCGGCCCTGGAGGCCTACTACGCAGATAACGCGGACAACTACCGCCGGCCCGAGCAGGTCCGCCTGGAGTATGTGCTCATCGATCGCCAGGAGATGGCCGAGGCCGTGGAGGTCGATGAGGCCGAGCTTCGCAACGCCTGGCTGGAGCGCACCGCCGACGCCGATCGCCGCCTCGCCCACATCATGCTGACCGTCGGTGGCGAGCGCAGTCGCGATGAGGCGCGTGCCGAGCTCGAGGCGGTGCGTGAGCGCCTGGCCCAGGGCGAGTCCTTCGCCGACCTGGCCCTCGAGGTCTCCGACGACACCGTCTCGGCGGAGCAGGGCGGCGATCTTGGCGTGATCAGCCGGGGCTTCTTCGGTGACAGCTTCGATGAGGCGGCCTTCGGCATGGAGGAGGGAGAGGTCTCCGGCATCGTCGAGACCGACAACGGCCTGCATTTGCTTACCGTCACCGGACTTCAGCGCGAGTCCTTCGAGGCGGTGCGCGACGAGCTGCGCAAAGAGCTGGCGCTGTCCGACGTCTCCGGTGAGTTCAATGAGCGGGTCCAGCGCCTGATCGACGAGAGCTTCGCCGCCGACGATCTGCAGAGCGTGGCCGACGATATCGGCCTGGAGCTGCAGACCAGCGACTGGGTCTCCCGCGATGGTGCCCGGGGGGTGCTCTCCGAGCCTGGCGTGATGAGCGAGGCCTTCAGCACCGACGTGCTGGAGGAGCGCTTCAACAGCGAGGTGATCGAGCTGGACAATGATCGTCGTCTGGTGCTGCGCGTTGCCGAGCATCGCGAGGCCACCACCCTGCCGCTCGAGGAGGTCCGTGACCAGGTCGAGGCCAGCGTGGCCGCCAATCTGCGACGCGAGGCGCTGATGGCGTTGGGCGAGCAGCGCCTGGAGGCCCTGCGCGCCGGCGATGAGCTGGGCCTCGACTGGCAGCGGGTCGAGGGCGTGGGGCGCCAGGAGAGCCAGGGCCTCTCCCGTTCGGTGGTCGATGCGGTGTTCCGCCTGCCGGCTCCCGAGGGCGATGTCCCCGTCTATGGCCGCGCCGCCGACGGCGATCGGGTGGTGCTGATTGCACTGGAGCGGGTCGAGCAGGGCGAACTCGACGCCCAGGTCGAGCAGTTCGTGGCCAGCATGGCTGAACGCCTGCGTGCCCAGGCCGCCATCCAGGGCCTGCTGGACGACCTGCGCGACAAGGCAGAGATCCGCCGCTAGGGTCGTCGGCCAGCCTCAAGGCCAGCCACAAGGAGCAAGCTTCAAGGGCAACCCCCTGGCTTGCTCCTTTTTCGTTGCTGGCCTCTGCCCCTGGAACATGATGTTATAATGTAACGCCTTTCTGTCCGAGGAGTTCTCCATGCCCGTGCCCCTGGCCAATATTCCCGTGCACCTGATCACCGGCTTCCTGGGCAGCGGCAAGAGCACCCTGATCCATCGGCTGATGGAGCAGAAGCCTCCGGGAGAGCGCTGGGCGGTGCTGGTCAACGAGTTCGGCCAGGTGGGCATCGATCAGGCGATGTTCGAGGAGCGCGGTGACCTGATCGTCAAGGGGCTGCCGGGGGGCTGCCTCTGCTGCCAGCTTGCCTTCGTGATGCAGGCTACCCTGGTCAACCTGCTGCATCGCCATCGTCCGGACCGGCTGATCATCGAGCCCTCCGGGCTCGGCCATCCCGCCGGGCTGCTGGAGGTGCTGAGGGGAGAGGCGTTCCATGACGTGCTTGCGGTGGGTGACATTGTCGCCGTGCTGGATCCCCGCCGCCTGGATGACCCGCGTGCCCGGGAGCACGAGACCTTCCGCGACCAGCTGACCCTGGCCGACGGGGTAGCGCTGACCATGGTCGATCTGGCAAGCCCGGAGCAGGTGGCGAGGGCGAAGGCGTGGCTCGCCGAGCTGTGGCCCGCCAAGCACTGGATCCTGGAGGCTCCCCAAGGAAACCTGCCGCTGGCGCGGCTGGCCGAGGCCGGAGAGCCACCATCGCCGCGTGGGGCCCTCGACAGCGATGCTCACCGGCGGCTGCGCGAGGCGGCGGGCGGGGCTCCCGGAGCGCGGGGCGTGGTGCTGGAGGGGTTCGCGGCGCCGCTGCCCGAGCCGGGGCGGCCATGCCGGGAGGAGGGCGAGGCGCTGGGGCATGCCACCCTGGGGTGGCGCTGGCACCCCGACGACACGTTCGACCTCGACCGCCTGGCCATGGTGCTGGGGGAGCTGCCGGCCAGGCTGCGGGTCAAGGGCGTGTTTCACTGTGACGCCGGCTGGCGGCTCTACAATCGCGCGGAGGGGGCGGTCAGCCTCACCGCCAGCGCCTGGCGGCGCGACTCGCGCCTCGAGGTCATTGGCGCGGCGGGGAGCCTGCCCGACGTCGAGGCGCTGGAGGCGCGCCTCGAGGCCTGCCGGCTGGGCGCGGCGTCATCCGCCTAGGGCGAAGTGCTGCAGCCTGGGTGCCTGCCCCTCCTCGATGACGATCTCCCACCCCTGGCCGGGCTGCCAGTCGCCCAGCACGAAACGCGTCGCGGCCTTGCCGGCGACGCTCAGGTCGTGCACCGCGGGGCGGTGGGTGTGGCCGTGGATCAGAGTGGTGACGCCCTGTGCGTCCATCACCCTGACCACCTCCTCAGGTGTCACATCCATGATCGCCTCGGCCTTGTTGGAGTTGGCCTCCCCGGACTGCTCGCGCAACTGTTTCGCCAGGGCGATGCGTTCCGGCAGCGGCATCGAGAGCACCTGGGCCTGCCAGAGCGGGTCGCGTGCCTGGGCGCGGAAGGCCTGGTAGGCCGTGTCCAGGGTGCAGAGGCTGTCACCATGCATCAGCAGTATCCGCTTGCCGCCCGGCGCCACCACGCTGGGGTCCGGCAGCAGGGTGACGCCGGCCTCCTCGGCGAAGCGCTCCCCGAGCAGGAAGTCGCGGTTGCCATGCATCAGGTAGAGTTCGGTGCCGTCGTCGGCCAGGCGCCGGAGCGCCCGGGCGACGCGCAGGGCCAGGTCGGCGTTGCCGCTGGGGTCCACTCCCGCCAGATCGAGCAGGTCGTCACCGATCCACGCCTCGAAGATGTCCCCCAGGAGATAGAGCGCGTCGCAGCCGCAGGCGCGCGTCTCCAGCCAGTGCAGGAAGCCTTCGGTGATCTCGGGGGCGCCGGGATGCAGGTGCAGGTCGGAAATCAGCCGAATCGTCATCACTCCTCCTTGACGAAGGCCTTATGGATCAACACATCCTCGGCGGGCACGTCGGCATGCATGCCGCGGCGGGTGGTGGCCACGCTCTTGATCTTCTCGACCACCTCCATGCCCTCGACCACGCGGCCGAACACGCAGTAGCCCCAGCCCTGGATGGACTTGCCGCTGTGGTTCAGGAAGGCGTTGTCGGCGACGTTGATGAAGAACTGGGCGGTGGCGGAGTGCGGGTCCTGGGTGCGCGCCATGGCCAGGGTGCCGGTCTCGTTCTGGACACCGTTGTCGGCCTCGTTCTCGATGGGGTCGCGGGTGGGCTTCTGGTTGAAGTCGGTGTCGAAGCCGCCGCCCTGGACCATGAAGCCGTCGATCACGCGGTGGAAGAGGGTGCCGTCGTAGAAGCCGTCGCGCACATACTGCTCGAAGTTGGCCGCTGTCTTGGGGGCCTTCTCATGGTCCAGCTCGACGCTGATGTCGCCATGGTTGGTCTGCAGAACGATCATCGATAAGTTCCTGTACGGTAAAGGGGCCTCGCCTTGGCGTTGCCCGTGGGCGTGGCGCTATAATAGCGGTTTTGCTTCGATGGGCGAAGAGACCCCCGCCCGCACCTTCAACCAGAGGTTGTTTCTCCAACCATGACCACCGATACCTCCAGCGCGCCGAACTTCATCCGCAACCAGATCCGCGACGAGATCGAGGCCGGCCGCACCGGCAAGATCGTGACCCGCTTCCCGCCGGAGCCCAATGGCTTCCTGCATATCGGGCACGCCAAGTCGATCTGCCTCAACTTCGGCCTGGCCGAGCAGTTCGGTGGTGACTGTCACCTGCGCTTCGACGATACCAACCCGGCCAAGGAGGAGCAGGCCTATATCGATGCCATCCAGGAAGACGTCAGCTGGCTGGGCTTCGAGTGGGCCGGTCCGGTGCGCTTCGCCTCCGACTATTTCGACCAGCTCTATGCCTGGGCCCAGCACCTGATCCGCGAGGGCAAGGCCTACGTGGATGACCTCTCGGCCGACGAGATTCGCGAGTACCGCGGCACCCTGACCGAGCCGGGCCGCCCGAGCCCCTACCGCGAGCGCTCGGCCGACGAGAACCTCGACCTGCTCGAGCGCATGCGCGTGGGCGAGTTCGCCGAGGGTGAGAAGGTACTGCGGGCCAGGATCGACATGGCCTCTCCCAACATCAACCTGCGCGACCCGATCCTCTATCGTATCCGCCACGCCCATCATCACCAGACCGGCGACAAGTGGAAGATCTACCCCTCCTATGACTTCACCCATGGCCAGTCGGACGCCATCGAGGGGATCACCCACTCCATCTGCACCCTGGAGTTCGAGGACCATCGGCCGCTCTACGAGTGGTTCCTGGAGAACCTCCCGGTGCCGGCGACGCCGCGCCAGATCGAGTTCTCGCGGCTGAACATGAACTACACCCTGACCTCCAAGCGCAAGCTCAAGATGCTGGTGGACCAGGGCATCGTCGATGGCTGGGACGACCCGCGCCTGCCGACCATCTCGGGCATGCGCCGCCGCGGCTATACCCCGGCGTCGATCCGCAAGTTCTGCGACATGATCGGCGTGACCCGTGCCGACGGCGGCCTGGTGGACCTCGCCATGCTCACCCACGCCATCCGCGCCGACCTCGAGGACAACGCGCCGCGGGCCATGGCGGTGCTCAAGCCGCTGAAGGTGGTGCTGACCAACGTGCCGGAGGGCCATGAGGAGGTCTATGAGGTGCCCGGTCACCCGGCCCGGGATGATCTCGGCGTGCGACGGATTCCCTTCGCCCGGGAACTCTACATCGATCAGGACGACTTCATGGAGGAGCCGCCCAGGAAGTTCTTCCGCCTGGCGCCGGGCCAGGAGGTGCGCCTGCGCAACAGCTACGTCATCCGCTGCGACGAGGTGGTCAAGGACGCCAGTGGCGAGATCGAGGCGCTCCACTGCTCCGTGGACTTCGATACCCTGGGCAAGAACCCGGAGGGTCGCAAGGTCAAGGGCGTGATCCACTGGGTCAGCGCCGAGCACGGCGTGCCCATGGAGGTGCGGCTCTACGACAACCTCTTCACGGTGGAGCAGCCGGACCGCGACAAGGATGCCGACTTCCTCGACCACCTGAACCCCGAGTCGCTGGTGGTCTGCCAGGCCATCGGCGAGCCGAGCCTGGCCGAGGCCGCCCCGGAGAGCCGCTTCCAGTTCGAGCGGGTGGGCTACTTCTGCGCCGACCGCCACGCCTGCCGCGACGGCAAGCTGGTGTTCAACCGCACCGTGGGTCTCAAGGACAGCTGGGCCAAGGTCCAGAAGAAAGAGTCGCAGTCGAAAGCGTCCCAGACGAAAGACGCGCAGAAGAAGGGGTGACCGTGAGCAACGCGCTGCAGATCTACAATACGCTGACCCGCCGGAAGGAAGCCTTCACGCCCATCGAGCCGGGCCGCGTGCGCATGTATGTATGCGGCATGACCGTCTACGACTACTGCCACCTGGGCCATGCCCGGGTGATGGTGGCCTTCGACGTCATCACCCGCTACCTGCGTCATCGGGGCTATGACGTCACCTATGTGCGCAATGTCACCGACATCGACGACAAGATCCTTCGTCGCGCCGACGAGAACGGCGAGAGCATCGCCTCGCTCACCGAGCGCATGATCGAGGCGATGCACGAGGACGAGGCGCGCCTCTCGGTGCTGCCGCCGGACCAGGAGCCCCGGGCGACCCGCCATATTGACGACATCCTCGCGATGATCGAGACGCTGATCGCCAAGGGCTACGCCTATGCGGCGGACAACGGCGACGTCTACTATCGGGTGCGCAAGTTCGAGGGCTACGGCAAGCTCAACAACCGCGATCTCGACGAGATGCGCTCGGGTGCCCGCATCGAGGTGGACGAGCACAAGGAGGATCCGCTGGACTTCGTGCTCTGGAAGGCGGCCAAGCCCGGCGAGGCCAGCTGGCTCTCTCCCTGGGGCGGGGGGCGCCCCGGCTGGCATATCGAGTGCTCGGCCATGTCCAGGTGCTGCCTGGGCGACACCTTCGATATCCATGGCGGCGGGCCGGACCTCACCTTCCCTCACCACGAGAACGAGATCGCCCAGTCCGAGGCCGCCAACGGCAAGCCCTTCGTCAACACCTGGATGCACGCCGGGGCGGTGCGGGTGAATCAGGAGAAGATGTCCAAGTCCCTGGGCAACTTCTTCACCATCCGCGAGGTGCTCGAGCACCACGACCCCGAGGTGGTGCGCTACCTGCTGGAGGCCAGCCACTACCGCAGCGCGATCAACTATGCCCCGGAGTCCCTGGCGGATGCCCGCAAGTCCCTGGAGCGCTTCTACAACTCTCTTGAAGGGCTGGCGCTGGACGGCGTCGAGTCCGTGGAAGGGGCGGTGGATGGCCGTTTCGAGGCGCGTTTCACCGCTGCCATGGACGACGACTTCAATACCCCCGAGGCGCTCTCGGTGCTCTTCGACCTGGCCCGGGAGCTGAACCGCGCCAGGAAGGAGTCGCCCGAGCAGTCGCCGGCCCTGGCCCTCGAGCTCAGGCGCCTGGGCGGTATCCTCGGGCTGCTGCAGCAGGATCCGGCGACCTTCCTTCAGGCGGGCGCCTCTGATCTCCCGCTCACCGAGGAAGAGATCCAGGCGAAGATCGATGCTCGCGCCGCGGCCAAGCAGGCGAAGGACTTCGCCGCCGCCGACGCCATCCGCGACGAGCTCGCCGTGCTGGGCATCATCCTCAAGGACTCCCGCGAAGGCACCACCTGGGT
>NZ_JACUUD010000105.1 GCF_014859505.1 Halomonas sp. | reverse complement strand
CGTGTTTCACGTGAAACACGAGATCAGACGTCGAGATTGGCCACCAATGCATTGCGCTCGATGAAGTCACGTCGGGGCTCGACCTCGTCACCCATCAGGGTGTTGAACATCATGTCGGCGCCCACCGCATCCTCGATGGTGACCCTGAGCATGCGGCGAGTCTCGGGGTTCATGGTGGTATCCCAGAGCTGATCCGGATTCATCTCACCAAGACCCTTGTATCGCTGGATGGAAAGACCACGCTGGGCCTCGGCCATCAGCCACTCGAGGGCCTCGTAGAAGGTGGTCACACGCTTCTGACGCTCGCCGCGGGCCACATAGGCGCCCTCTTCCAGCAAGCCGTCGAGGGTCTGGCCAAGCTCGGCCATACCGCGATAGTCGGCGCTGGTAAAGAACTCGATACCCCACACGTAGTCCGTGGATACGCCGTGGGCGGTGAGGGTGACCGCCGGCAGGTAGAGGCTGCGCTCGGTATCTTGCTCGAGCCGGAAGGTATATCGCGGGCCACCCTCGTAGGCCACCACGGCATCCATCTCCCCCTGGAGATGATCTATCCAGTTCTGCATGGTTCCCCGATCCCGCAGACTGACCTCACCATCCAGACGCGCGGCATGCACGATCCGCTTGAGCACCTCGTTCGGGTAGACACGAGACAGGCGATCAATGCGGCGAACCACCTCGCGATACTGATTAACCAGAGCCTCGAGCTGGGAGCCGCTGATACCGGGCGCATCGGCGTTGACGTAAACCCGGCCGCCGTCCAGAGCCGTGGCGGTCAGGTAGTCGGTCATCGCCTGCTCATCCTTGAGATAGAGCTCCTGCTTGCCACGCTTGATCTTGTAGAGAGGCGGCTGGGCGATGAAGACATGTCCGCGCTCGATCAACTGAGCCATCTGGCGGAAGAAGAAGGTCAGCAGCAGGGTCCGGATGTGCGAGCCATCCACGTCCGCATCGGTCATGATGATGATCGAGTGGTAGCGCAACTTGTCGGGGTTGAACTCCTCACGACCGATGCCGCAGCCCAGGGCGGTGATCAGGGTGCCCACCTCAGCGGAGGAAAGCATCTTGTCGAAACGCGCCTTCTCCACGTTGAGGATCTTGCCCTTGAGGGGAAGAATCGCCTGGGTGCGGCGATCACGTCCCTGCTTGGCACTGCCGCCGGCCGAGTCACCCTCTACCAGGAAAATCTCGGAAACACTGGGATCCTTCTCCTGGCAGTCGGCCAGCTTTCCGGGCAAGCCCGCGATGTCCAGGGCACCCTTGCGGCGGGTCATGTCGCGGGCCTTGCGCGCCGCCTCCCGGGCACGAGCAGCGTCGAGCATCTTGTTGACGATGGCCTTTGCCTCGTTGGGCTTCTCGATCAGATAGTCCGAGAACAACCGGCCCATCTCCTGCTCCACTGCGGTCTTCACCTCGGACGATACCAGCTTGTCCTTGGTCTGGGACGAGAACTTGGGGTCAGGCACCCTCACCGAGACGATAGCCGTCAGCCCCTCTCGGGCATCGTCACCGGAGGTGTTGATCTTCGACTTCTTGAGCAGTCCCTCGGACTCGATATAGGCATTGAGGGTCCGGGTAAGCGCGGCACGAAAGCCGGCCAGGTGCGCCCCACCATCCCGCTGGGGAATATTGTTGGTGTAGCAGAAGATGTTCTCGTTGAAGGAGTCATTCCACTGCATCGCCACCTCCACGCCAACGCCGTCTTCACGCTCGGCATTGAAGTGAAACACCGGGTTGAGCACGCTCTTGTTGGTGTTGAGGTGGTCGACGAAGGCCTTGAGCCCCCCCTCGTAATGGAACACCTCCTCCTTTCCGCTACGCTCGTCGATCAGGCGTATGGCCACACCGGAGTTCAGAAAGGAGAGCTCGCGTAGACGCTTGGCCAGGATATCGTAGTGGAACTCGATACTGGTGAAGGTTTGCGGAGAGGGCCGAAAGTGGACTCGCGTACCGGTCTTCTCGGTCTTTCCGACCACGGCCAGGGGCGATTGGGGCACTCCGTGGTGATAGATCTGCTCGAAGACCTCACCGGCGCGCCAGATGGTCAGCTTCAGCTCCTCCGAGAGAGCATTGACGACCGACACCCCGACGCCGTGCAGGCCGCCAGACACCTTGTAGGAGTTGTCGTCGAACTTGCCGCCGGCGTGGAGCACCGTCATGATCACTTCCGCGGCGGAAATCCCTTCCCCTTCATGGATATCGGTGGGAACACCGCGACCATTGTCGCTTACCGTGACCGACTCGTCGGGGTGGATGACCACGCGAATTTCGCTGCAGTGCCCCGCCAGCGCTTCGTCAATGGAGTTATCCACCAGCTCGAACACCATATGGTGCAGGCCCGTGCCGTCGTCGGTATCACCGATGTACATGCCGGGACGCTTGCGTACGGCATCCAGCCCCTTGAGTACCTTGATGCTCGATGAGTCGTAGGCCTGTTCGCTCATTGACTGCTCCATCATGAAGTCTGTCGTTCCAGTGGCACCAGCTGCCCCTCTCCCGTCGGCGAACGTTTCACGTGAAACATCGCCAAGGGGGTGGCGGGCTGCCACATATCTGCCAGGGCGTCGTGATCGACGCTGGTGATGAACGCCTGGCAGTGCATGCTTTCCAGCCAGTGGCAGAACACCCGCCGGTGGGCGCTGTCCAGCTCTGCCGGAAGGTCGTCGATCAGGTAGAGGCACTGCCGTCCGGTGGCTGCCTCGAGAAGACGCCCCTGAGCCAGTTTGAGGGCACTCACCACCAGCTTCTGCTGCCCCCGGGAAAGCACCTCCACTGCAGGGCGTCGATCAAGCCTGATGGCCAGATCGGCACGTTGCGGCCCCTGCTGGGTAAATCCCATCTGCCTGTCCACTTCTCTGCCCTTCCTCAGCATCTCACCGAGCTCGCGACGCCGATCCCAGCCTCGGGAGTAGCGCAATTGCAGACCCGGCAGGGGCATCAGACCGGTCAGAGTCTCCTCGAAAACCGGAAGGAATGCATCGAACCAGGCGTTGCGCATCACATCGATACGCTCGCTCCAGTGGACGAGCTCGCGCTCCCAGGCGGACAGGGAAGCATCGTCCATTCTACCATGCCTGAGCAGGGCATTCCGATGTTTCAGGGCACGGCGAGCGCGTTGCCAGGCCTCGAGGAAGTCATGTTTCACGTGAAACACGCCCCAGTCGAGAAACTCTCGCCGCCCCCCGGGGGGCCCCTCGAGAAGACGGAAGGCATCGGGATTGATCAGCTGCAACGGCAGTGTCTCGACCAGACGAGAGAGGCGGGTGACGCGCTCACCGGAAAAGCGGATCTCCAGCTCGCTCTCGTCGCGACGGCGGCGCACCCCGAAGGGAAGAGGGGGGTCACCGGCCAACCGACCATGCAGGACCAGACCCTCGGCGTCGTGGGCGATCACATGGCGCATCTGGCGAGTACGGAAGGAGCGCCCCATGCCGAGGACATGGATGCCCTCCAGCAGGCTTGTCTTGCCGCTTCCATTGTCACCCGTCACCAGATTTATCCGAGATCCTGGTTTAAAATCAATGGGTTGCAGGTTTCTGAGTCCCTGGAAGGCGAGGCGATCGAGAGGCATGGGCACACACGGGCAGGGCGGCATCGGACATGCCGCCGGTGGTCACTAGAGGCGCATGGGCATGACGACATAGAGGGCGTCGCCGCCACCCGGCTCCTCCATCAGCGCACTGCTGTTGGGGTCGGCCAGAGTCATCTGCACGCGATCCTCGTCGAGGGCATTGAGCACATCGATCAGGTAGCCGACGTTGAAGCCGATCTCCAGCCCCGGGCCGCTGTACTCGATGGCGATGCTCTCCTCGGCTTCCTCCTGCTCGGGGTTGTTGGCCATGACCTTGAGGTTGCCTTCGGCCAGATGCAGGCGCACCCCGCGGTACTTCTCATTGGACAGAATCGCGGTACGCGATAGCACCTGGCGCAGCTCGGCACGCTCGGCGATGAACACCTTGTCACCACCGCGGGGCACCACCCGCTCGTAGTCGGGAAACTTGCCGTCGACCAGCTTGGAGGTGAAGGTGAAGTCACCGGTATGGGCACGGATGTGACTGGCCCCCAGGGTCAGGCTCACCGGCTCCTCGCCGTCATCCAGAAGCCGCACCAGCTCCAGGATGCCCTTGCGTGGCACGATCAGCTTCTGAGCCGGCTCCACCTCGATCTCCACGGGACGCGAGCAGACTGCCAGACGGTGGCCATCGGTGGCCACGGCACGCACCAGACCGGAGCGCAATTCCAGCAGCATGCCGTTCAGGTAGTAACGCACGTCCTGCTGTGCCATGGCGAAGGAGGTAGCGTCGATCAGCTGCTTCAGGACGCCCCGCGGCAGCGCAAGCTCGACGCTGCCCTGGCTATCCTCGATGTTGGGAAACTCGGCAACCGGCAGGGTCGAGAGGGTGAAGCGGGATCGGCCGCTGCGCAGCACCGCCCTGCCCTCCTCCAGGGAGAGCTGGATCTCGGCCTGATCGGGCAGCGACTTGCAGATATCCATCAGCTTGCGTGCCGGCACCGTGGCGGCCCCCGGCTCATCCACCTGACTGGCCACGGTGCGCCCGATAAGCTCCACTTCGAGGTCGGTGCCGGTCAGCGCGACCTGGTCCTGGTCGACCTGGATCAACACGTTGGAGAGTACCGGCAGGGTCTGGCGTCGCTCCACCACACCGGCCACCAGCGTCAGCGGTCGCAGCAGCGCTTCGCGGGAGATGGAAAATTTCATGTCGGCTCCACATCTAGTCCTGAAGGATTGCAGCCAGCGCGGCCCGGGCCGAACGGCTAGGCGGTCATTTAACCACAGCTGAGGCTCGGTGGGCGCATGAAGGCATGGGGGCAGGGGTGCCTGGCAGCACGATAAGAAGGAGAACCGACGACCCTGCCCCGAGGCTCTGACGATTGACCCGTCAGCTGGTCAAAAGGCGCAGCAGGTTCTTGTAGTCCTCGCGGATATCGGCGCTCTCCTCCTGCAATGACTTCACCTTGCGGCAGGCATGCAGCACCGTGGTGTGGTCACGACCACCGAAGGCATCACCGATCTCGGGCAGGCTGTGGTTGGTCAGCTCCTTGGCCAGCGCCATGGCCACCTGGCGCGGCCGCGCCACGGAGCGTGAGCGGCGCTTGGAGAGCAGGTCGGAAAGCTTGATCTTGTAATACTCGGCCACGGTGCGCTGAATGTTGTCGACCCCCACCTGCTTGTCCTGCAGGGCCAGCAGGTCCTTGAGCGACTCACGGATGAAGTCCTGGGTAATCGGCTTGCCCATGAAGTGCGAGTCGGCGATCACCTTTTTGAGGGCTCCCTCAAGCTCACGCACGTTGGACCGTATCTTCTGGGCGATGAAGAAGGCGGCGTCGTGGGGCAGGTCGACCTTGGCCTGGTCGGCCTTCTTCATCAGGATGGCCACCCGGGTCTCCAGTTCCGGCGGCTCGATCGCCACCGTCAGCCCCCAGCCGAAGCGGGACTTGAGGCGCTCCTCGACTCCGCTGATCTCCTTGGGGTAGCGATCCGAGGTGAGGATCATCTGCTGACCGCCCTCGAGCAGGGCATTGAAGGTGTGGAAGAACTCCTCCTGGGAGCGCTCCTTGCCGGCGAAGAACTGGATGTCATCGATCAGCAGCGCATCGACGCTGCGGTAGAAGCGCTTGAAATCATTGATGGCGTTGAGCTGCAGCGCCTTGACCATGTCGGCCACGAAGCGCTCGGAGTGCAGATAGACCACCCGGGCATTCTCTCGACGAGTGGCCAGGGCATTGCCCACGGCATGCATCAGATGGGTCTTGCCGAGGCCAACCCCGCCGTAGAGGAACAGCGGATTGTAGGCTCCCCCCGGGTTCTCCGACACCTGCCTAGAGGCGGCCCGGGCCAGCTGGTTGGACTTGCCCTCGACAAAGGTCTCGAAGGTGAAGTTGGGGTTCAGGCCGCTGCTGTGCTTGAGGCTGCCCTCGACCTGCACCTGGCGACCTCCTCCTGCAGCACGTCGTCCCGACCCTTCCTCGCGCAGGGCGTCGAGTTCGCGCTCATCGGCCACATCCCCACGCGGAGGAGTATGCACGGCAGGGGCCGATGGTCGTCGCGGCGCTGCCGATACCGGATTACCCAGATCGCGAGGCTGGGGCTGGGGCGCGGTACGCCGACTGCCCACCGACAACACTACCTTGGGGGGCTTGGCCGGTGAGAGCTCGCGCATCAGCTCACCGATGCGCTTGGCATACTTGTCGCTGACCCAGTCGCGCACGAAGCGGTTGGGTGCCAGCAGACACAGCTCGCCCGACTCCCCCTCCTCCGCCTGCAGCGGGCGGATCCAGGTGTTGAACTGCTGGGAGTTCAGCTCGTCCTGAAGGGTGTCCAGACACTGTTGCCAGAGAGCTAGCGCCACGCGGCCTCACCATCGGTTGGAAAACGGTCGCATAGTGTATCGCCCCCAGGGGCGGTTATCCACACCCTGAAGCCGCCGCTCGACGGCTGTGGAAAACTTATCCCTGACCCTAGGGACAAGGGTCACCGAACGCTGGGGACAGCTGCTGCCTGTGGACCATCGTGCATTCCGTCCACCGCTTGCTCACCGTCAACCCCGCGCTTCCCCACCGGCTATCCACAGTGTAAATATCAATGTATATTATTGATTATAATGTATAAAAATACGTTATCCACAGAAATAGTCCCCAGTATTAATAACAGGTTTTATAAATGAGTTTAAGATAATGATAATGGTGTTGATGGTGAATACTCGCTCCCTTCGCTGTCTGACACCGGCCGTTGGCGGCTCGCCCCGCTGTCTCCTCGAGCGGCTGGCAGTACGGAAAAATTGCACCCGAGCCGTGATATCACTACAATTTCCGGTCTTGAGCCGAACACCCCCGGGTTCCACCATGGAATCCGGACGCCTCGAAATTGTCGATTCTTCCAGAAAACCACGTGGGAATAATGAGTTATGAAACGCACCTTTCAGCCCAGCGTTCTGAAGCGTAAGCGCGTGCACGGCTTCCGTGCCCGTATGGCCACCAAGAACGGCCGTGCCGTCCTGGCCCGCCGTCGTGCCAAGGGTCGCAAGCGCCTGAGCGCCTGATCACGGACTGCGCGTGTCCCGTCAGGACTTCCCCCGCCGTCTGCGTCTGCTGACGGCAGGGGACTACCGGCAGGTCTTCGAGACCGCGGTCTTCAAGATTCATGGCAAGGGCCTCATGGCCCTGGCGACGCCCAATGAGCTTGGGCATCCTCGTCTCGGCCTGATCGTCAGCAAGAAGGCCCTTCGCCGTGCCGTCGACCGCAACCGCCTCAAGCGCCTCGCTCGCGAATCCCTTCGCCACCAGCAGCAACGACTGCCGGGGGTGGATATCGTGCTCATGGCCAGACGAGGCGTGGGGGATCTGGATAACGAGATCCTGCATCGCCAGCTGCACGGAATGTGGCGCCGACTGGAGCGTGAGGCAAGAAAAGCCGCCGCCGAAGACCGGCCAATGGTCGAGACATCCAGCGCGAATGCCAGTCAGGGCGCATGACAGGTCAACCAGGAGCCGTCACCATGTCGAGATATCCTTCCATGGTGCTTCCTGAGCCTGCCGACACTACCGCCGTTAGTCCGTGTTCGGCATCCAGCCTGCCCTTGGCAGGCTTTTGTCTATCTCGGGCAGATGCTTTCCATCTCGCCCTCGGCAAGTTCACCACCCATCGGGCAGAACCCTCATGGACGTAAAACGACTCCTCTTGCTGATCCCCCTGGCGGTGCTCGCCTACCTGATCGTCGTGCAGTGGAATCAGGACTATGGCCAGGTTTCCCCTGAGCCCGAGGCCCCCTCCTTCACAAGCTCAGCCAACGACGAGGCCCAGCCGGCCGACCCGGATGGCCTAGCGGTACCGGCCGCACCGAGCGCATCAGGTGACGTCAGTCAGGCCATGCCAGGAGAGGCGAGCACGCCTTCCAGCGGCCGCGACCTGATTGCCGTGGTCACCGATGTGCTGGACCTGCGCATCGATCCCCAGGGCGGTGATGTCGTCTACGCGGCGCTGCCGCAGCACAAGCTGACCCTCGACTCGGACAGGCCCTACGTGCTGCTCTCGGACAGCGAGAGCCGCAGCTACGTGGCTCGCTCCGGCCTGCAGCTCGACGGCCAGGCCGGCCGCATCGCCTTCACGCCGGATCAGAACGAGTACCGCCTGGCCGAGGATGACAACCGCCTCGAGGTTGACCTGCGCGCCGAGGTCAACGGCATCGATGTCATCAAGCGCTTCACCTTCGAGCGCGGCAGCTATGCGGTAGACGTCAACTACTACCTGGCCAACAACACCGAGACGCCGGTCACCGCCCGCTTCATCGGCCAGCTGGCCCGAGACAACAGCCCGGACCCCTCCAGCGGCGTGGCCATGGGCATGAGCTCCTACCTCGGCGCGGCCTACTCCACACCGGAGAGTCGCTACGAGAAGGTCGACTTCGGCGATATCCAGAGCGGTCGCTTCGACAACGTGGACGCCCAGGGCGGCTGGGTGGCGATCATCCAGCACTACTTTGTCTCGGCCTGGGCGCCGTCCCAGAACCAGCAGAACCTCTACTACGCCACCACCGATTCCCAGAACCGCAACGTGGCCGCCTTTGCCGGTCCTGTCAGCACCCTTGCCCCCGAGGGCGAGGCGCGCCTGGGCGCGACCCTCTACATGGGGCCCAAGGTGCAGGATTATCTGGAGGCGGTGGCTCCCAACCTGCGCCTCACCGTTGATTTCGGCTGGCTGTGGTTCATCGCCAACCCGCTGTTCTGGCTGCTCGACCAGATTCATGGCCTGATCGGCAACTGGGGCTGGTCGATCGTGCTGCTGACCATCGTGGTCAAGCTGGTGCTCTGGCCGCTCTCCGCCAAGGCCTACAAGTCCATGGCCCGCATGCGCAAGCTGGGCCCGGAGATGCAGCGCCTCAAGGAGCAGTACGGCGACGACCGCCAGAAGATGTCCCAGGAGATGATGAAGTTCTACCAGAAGGAGAAGATCAATCCTCTGGGCGGCTGCCTGCCGATCCTGGTACAGATGCCGGTGTTCATCGCGCTGTACTGGATGCTGCTGGAGTCCGTGGAGCTGCGCCATGCGCCCTTCATGTTCTGGATCCAGGATCTGTCGGTGAAGGATCCCTTCTTCATCCTGCCGATCCTGATGGGCGCCTCCATGTTCGTGCAGCAGTTGCTCAACCCGACGCCCCCGGATCCGATGCAGGCGAAGATCATGCGCATGCTGCCCATCGTCTTTACCTTCTTCTTCCTGTGGTTCCCGGCTGGTCTGGTGATCTACTGGGTGGTGAACAACATCATCTCCATCGCCCAGCAGTACGCCATCACGCGCAAGATCGAGAACGATCCCAGCGTCGGCAAGGGCATGAAGACCAAGTA
>NZ_JACUUD010000104.1 GCF_014859505.1 Halomonas sp. | reverse complement strand
ACCAGGAGGCGAAAGCGCCTCTGCCAAGGAGAAGAGCATGCCAAGATTCTGCGTCTATCTGGGGTCACGGGATGGCCACGACCCCCAGTTTCTCGAGACCGCCCGCGAGCTGGGCCGTGAACTGGCACGACGCGGCCATAGCCTGGTCTACGGCGGCGCCCGCATCGGCCTGATGGGCGCCCTGGCGGATGCTGCCCTGGCCGAGGGCGGCGAGGTCGTCGGCGTGATGCCGGACCATCTGGTAGAGCGCGAGCAGGCCCACCGCGGCCTCACCGAGCTGATCCGGGTGCGCAACATGCATGAACGCAAGGCCAGCATGGCCGCACACGCCGATGCCTTCATCGTGCTGCCCGGCGGCATCGGCACCCTGGAGGAGTTCTTCGAGGCCTGGACCTGGCACTACCTGGGACTCCATGACAAGCCCATCGGCGTGCTCGACAGCGCCGGCTTCTACACTCCCCTGCTGGCCTTCCTCGACAGCACCGTGGAACACGGCTTCCTCAACGCCCGCACCCGGGCCGAGCTGTTCGACGCTGCCGAGCCGGGCGAGCTGCTGGATATCCTGGAGACACGGCTTGCCGAGCCGGCCTGACGTCGCGGATACGAGCGTCAGGCGTCGCCGGCCAACTCGCGGGTGCGCTGGTAGGTGAGCTGCAGCAGGCGGGCGTCCTCGCTGGCACGATGCCGGCAAATCCCCATCTCGGCCACCAGCGCCTCGCGGGTGGCATGCCAGAGAGCCAGCTGCCCCTCGCTGAGCAGCTTGCGCAACGCCTCCAGGCGGAAGGCCGGCAACATGCCGGCGTGGTGGAAGAGCAGCGACAGCCAGGTATTGTCGTAGCCCCAGCTGTCGCTGTAGGCGATGCCGAGCTCGCCGAGTTCGTCGTTGAGCCAGCGCGCCACCTGGCGCACCGGATGCCCCTCGCGATGCAGCCGCGCGCGGCTGATACCGTGCAGGAGCTCCGCCTTGGGATCCCAGTGGGTCCACTCCGGCAGGGGGAGAATCAGGAAGGCACAGCTGCTGCCATCGGGACGGGCCAGGCCGACCTCGATGGGGTAGCTGCCACGCCCGAACCCGGACGCCTCGATATCGAGCAGTGTCGGTAGCGTCACGGGAGCACGGATCCTCGAGGCCGAAGCTTGGGAAGGGAGAAGGCCCGGGCGGCAGAACGCCCGGCGTCGGCCTAGTGTCGCGTCTCGGCTTCGCCGCTGTCCAGCGCGTCACCCAGGTCCATGGCCTGGTCGGCCAACTGCTGCCAGTGGCTGGCACGCTCGCCATCCACCGGCAGGCCCAGTTGCCCCTCGCGGTAGGCGCGAGCCAGGCGGGCCGCGGCCAGGGGGTGGCCATCCTCACCCGCGCGGGCGTACCAGGTCACGGCGCGGTCGTCGCGGCGCGGATAGAGGACGCAGCCGTGCTCGTAGATCTGGGCGGCCTGGTACTGGGCCCGAATGTCGCCGGCCTTGGCCGCCTCCATCACATAGCGGGCACCGCGCGCCTTGTCCTGAGGTGTCAACCCGCGATGGAAGAGCATATGGCCATAGACAGAGAGCGCCGCCGGATGCCCAGCATCGGCGCAGCGCTGGTAGAGGTGCATGGTCAGCCGCTGGGTACGCGGCGAGCGGGGGAGCCAGCGAGTATGGAACAGCTGCTCCGCCAGGCGGTATTCGAGCCGGGTGATCAGTGATGATGCCTGTATCATGGCCAGTAACCGGGTCCTGTAACGCAAGTAAGGACACCCGCACCATCCTATGCGCGGCGTCTGCTCTGTGCATAAACCTGAACACCCCCTGGCTCCGGAGGGCAGAAAAGGCGGCCAGCATACGCCCGGCCCGCCCGGGACTCAACCCTGGCCATTTGCCGCCCTTGCCGGGCTGCCGCTACCATCCCGAGTTGCACACCCGCAAATTCGGCAAGGGAGAAGAGAATGCAGACGCGACCGCTGGGCACCACCGGCATCGAGGTCAGCCGCCTGTGCCTGGGCACCATGACCTTCGGTGAGCAGAACAGCGAGGCCGAGGCCCATGAGCAGCTCGACCGCGCCGTGGCCTTCGGCATCAACTTCATCGACACCGCCGAGATGTACCCGGTGCCGCCGAAGGCAGAGACCCAGGGCCGCACCGAACGCTACATCGGCAGCTGGCTGAAGCAGCGCGGCAGCCGCGACGACGTGATCATCGCCACCAAGGCCACCGGCCCGGGCCTCGATCACATTCGCGGCGGCCCGCGGCTGACCCGCGAGCAGCTGCACCAGGCCATCGACGAGAGCCTGGCCCGCCTGCAGACCGATTATGTCGACCTCTATCAGCTGCACTGGCCGGACCGGAAGACCAACTTCTTCGGCAGGCTGGGCTACCAGCACGACGACGAGGAGGAGACCACCCCGCTGGAGGAGACCCTCACCGCCCTCAAGGAGCTGGTGGATGCCGGCAAGGTGCGCGCCATCGGGCTCTCCAACGACACCCCCTGGGGCGTGATGCGCGCCCTGCAGTTGACCGAGACACTGGGCCTGCCGCGGGTCGCCTCGGTGCAGAACCCCTACAACCTGCTCAACCGCAGCTTCGAGGTGGGCCTGGCCGAGATCGCCCACCGCGAGCGGGTGGGCCTGCTGGCCTACTCGCCGCTGGCCTTCGGGGTGCTCTCCGGCAAGTACCTGGAGGGCGCCCGACCCGAGGGGGCGCGGCTGACCCTGTTCGAGCGCTTCCAGCGCTACACCAATCCCCAGGCCGAGGCCGCCGCCGCCGAGTACGTGAAGATCGCCCGCGATGCCGGCCTGGACCCGGCCCGGATGGCGCTGGCCTTCGTCAATTCGCGCCCCTTCCTGACCAGCAACATCATCGGCGCCACCAGCATGGAGCAGCTCGAGAGCAACCTTCAGAGCGAGTTCCTCAAGCTCGACCAGGACGTGCTCGAGGCCATCGAGGCGGTGCACCAGCGCCAGCCCAATCCGGCCCCCTGACTCGCCTCCACGGCTCGGGCGCGACCCCGCCAGGCGCCCCGCCGGGCTATCGCCACGATAGCCCCTCGGCGGCGGCGCCCTTGGTATACTCGGGCCACTTCCACAGCATCAGGAGCGCCCCCATGCTGAGCGTGATCTCGCCCGCCAAGACGCTGGACTTCGAGACCCCGGCCACCACTGCCATGCACACCCAGCCGGACTTCCTCGATCGCAGCCGCGAGCTGATCGGAATCCTGCGCGACCTCTCCCCCCAGGGGCTCTCCGAGCTGATGGGCATCAGCGACAAGCTGGCCGCCCTCAACGCCGCGCGCTTCACCGAGTGGCACACCCCCTTCAGCTCAGAGAACGCCAAGCCCGCCGCCCAGGCCTTCCAGGGCGACGTCTATGCGGGCCTCGAGGCGGACACCTTCAATGACGACGACAACGCCTTCGCCCAGGAGCACCTGCGCATCCTCTCCGGGCTCTACGGCCTGCTGCGCCCGCTGGACCTGATCCAGCCCTACCGCCTGGAGATGGGGACCAAGCTGGCGAACCCGACCGGCCGCGACCTCTACGCCTTCTGGAAGGGCACCCTTACCGACGAACTCGACCGCGCGGTGGCACAAAGCGGCCGCCCGGTGCTGGTCAACCTCGCCTCCAACGAGTACTTCAAGGCGATCGATGCGAAGCGCCTTCAGGCGCGGGTGATCACCCCGGTGTTCAAGGACGAGAAGAACGGCAAGCTCAAGATCATCAGCTTCTACGCCAAGAAGGCCCGCGGCCTGATGGCCGCCTGGATGATCCGCGAGCGGCTGGACGACCCGGAGCGCCTCAAGGACTTCGACCTGGCCGGCTACGCTTACAACCCGGCCATGAGCGAGGGCGACACCCTGGTCTTCACCCGCCCGGAAGGCGCCGCCTGACGCCCCCTAGGCGAACACCAGCGGCCGCGAGGAGCGTCCCTTGAGGAAGCGGCGATGGGCCTGCTTGAAACGCTCTTCGTCGCAGCGGTGCAGCCACTCGTAGGCCGCCATGTCGGCGCTGACCGGCACCGCCCCGGCCTGCATCATGCGCTCCCGGGCCAGGCGCGCCTCGGCGGCTCGGCGGCTGGCGCAGGCCTCCGTCAGCCAGTAGACCTCGTAGCCCGCCGCCAGCAGGCCCAGGCCCGTCTGCATCACGCAGATATGCGCCTCGGTGCCGCACAGCACCACCTGGCGCTTGCCGCTTTCGGCCAGCGCCGCCAAGAATTCCGGATTGCCGCAGGCGTCGAAGGTCAGCTTCTGCCACAGGCGATGACCCGGCAGCGCCTCCAGCAGCCGCGGCTCGCTGCCGCCGAGCCCCTCGGGATACTGCTCGGTGAGCCAGACAGGCACCTCGATGGACTCGGCCAGGCCACCCAGCCAGGCCGCCTCGGTGACCGCCTGGTCGCCGTGCTCGATCAGCGGCAGCAATCCCGCCTGCAGGTCGACGATCAACAGCAGGCTCTCCTCTCGTATCAGACGCATGGCGTGGTCTCCTTGTGCGTATTATCGGTTTTTATGGTGCCCCCCAGCATAGCCGGTAGAATGACCCGACTCGACCTTCCCACCCCCTACCCAGACCAATATCGGAGGCACCCCCTGATGCGACACCTGCTTGTCATGCTGGTCGTCGGGCTCCTTACCCTCGGCCCGGCCCTGGACTCCGCCGAAGCCCGCCGTCTTGGCGGCGGCGGCAACGTCGGCAACTTCTCCCGCTCGGCGGATCGCCCCGCCGCCGCGCCCAACCAGGCCGCCCCCGCCCGCCAGGGCCAACAGGGTGCCGCGGCCGGCTCGCGCATGCCCGGGATGATGGGCGGCCTGCTCGCCGGCGGCCTGCTCGCCGCGCTGTTCTTCGGCGGCGCCTTCGACGAGCTGCGCCTGACGGACATCCTGGTGATGGCGGGTATCGCCTTCCTGCTGTTCCGTCTCTTCGCCCGCCGCCGCCCGGCCCTGGCCGGCGCCGCCGAGCGCGAGGGTCCCGCACAGCCCCAGGCGGCCCAGCCCCAGGCCTTCCAGGCCAGCGCTCCGCTGGCTGGCAGCGCCACCTTCGCCAGCGAACCGGAGTGGTTCGACCGCGAACGCTTCCTGGGCGGCGCCAAGGAGCACTTCATGACCCTGCAGCGCGCCTGGGACAACAACGACTTCTCCAGTATCCAGGAGTACGTGACCCCGGGGCTCTACAACACGCTGCGCGCCGAGCGTGACAAGCACCCGGCGAATAACCGCACCGAGGTGGTGCGCCTGTTCGCCGAACTGGGCATGGTCGAGGAGGTCGGCCAGCAGGCCGAGGCCAGCGTGGTCTTCCACGGCATCCTCGACGAGAACGGCGAGCACAGCGAGTTCAACGAGACCTGGCATCTGGTGCGCGACCTGCGCGACGGCGCCCCCTGGTACGTGCAGGGTATCGAGCAGAACGGCTGAGCCCTGCTCAAGCACCGTACGCTCTCCCAGAACGCAGAAAGGCCGGGCAAGATTGCCCGGCCTTTCTGCGTCATGACTCCGCCAGCCATCAGTTGCCTTCGGCGGCATCCTGGATGGACTCGCCCATCTCCTCGATGCTCTCGCCGGCGTCATCCATGGCCTCATCGATCTCCTGACCGGCCTCCTCGGCGGGACCGGGCTCGTCCTGGCAGCCCACCAGACCCACCGCCAGCATGCCGACCAGCAGCGCCAGACCAAGTTTCCTGAGCATCTCGTGTGTCATGGGGTGCCTCCTCCTGAGTCGTTTCCTGAAAAAATCGTCCCGAAAAGCGGCCTCCAGGGTGACCACCAATTTACCCTAGCCAACTCGTGCCACCGCCACCACTACGTGATGCAACGCCAGGTAACCGATGGCAACAGGCCGGAAGCGATGCGAAAAACTGAGCGTACCAGCGGAGTTACGCCCATGACCCGTCGCATGACTCAGACAGCCGCCTTATCCTGGCATGCCACCCCGCCGAATTCAAACAACCGTTTCATCTTGGCGTCGGCGTTTGCCCGCGGCGGCCCCATGACGCCGCCACTGAGCGGGTGCTATGATCCGTGACCTGATACCTGTAACGACTCGTAGACATCAACAGCACAACGAGGAACCCGGCTTGCCACATTTACCGGTGATCGTCGGCATGGGCGGCGTGAACCCCGCCGGCAGAACCTCGGGCCACCAGGCGTTCCGGCGCACCGTGCTCGACGCCCTGCCCGACGACGACCAGGCCAGCACCCTGCTGGGCCTGGCGGCCATGATGCGCCTGGCCAGCGCCGATGAAACGGGTAGCTGGCGGGACGCCGACGGCCGGCCCCTTGAGGCCGCCGAGATCGTCGCCCAGACCCGCCAGCAGGTGCTCGACCACACCCTGATCCGCCGCATCGAGGACCCCCGCTTCAACGAGGCGGGCCTGCCCGCCAATCGCCGGGCCAGCCTCGAGCTGGATGCCCCTCTGACCTTTCGCATCCGACGCCGACAGCTGCCGGAGGATCTGCCACCCGCCTGGCAGGTGCGCGAGCTCGACCGCCACACTCGGGAAGTCACGGTGCCCGCCGGCAGCATGGATGTCATGCTGCCCGAGACTCGCCAGGCCCAGGTGCGTACCGCCGGCCAGCTGCCCAGCGGCTTCGAGCCCAGCAAGCTATATCACAGCGTGCACCACCCGCGGGGGCTCTCCATGGCGATCTTCGCCGCCAGCGACTGCCTGGGCGACAGCGGCCTCGCCTGGGACAGCCTGCGCGACCGGCTCGACCCCGACGCGGTCGCTGTCTATGCCGGCAACTCCATCGGCCAGCTCGATGACGAGGGCTGGGGCGGCCTGCTCAAGAGCTTCGTCTCCGGCAACCGCGCCACCTCCAAGCAGATGCCGCTGGGCTATGGCCAGATGCCCGCCGACTTCCTCAACGCCTATGTACTCGGCAGCGTGGGCGGCACCGGCGCGGCACTGGGCGCCTGCGCCAGCTTCCTCTACAACCTGCGCCTGGGCGTGGACGACATCCAGGCCGGCCGCCGCCGGGTGGTGATGGTGGGCACCGCCGACGCCCCGGTCACGCCGGAGATCATCGAGGGCTTCCGCGCCATGGGCGCCCTGGCCGATGACGACAGCCTCAAGGCCCTGGACGCCCTCAGCCTGCTTACCGATGCCGACTACCAGCGCGCCTGCCGCCCCTTCGCCCGCAACTGCGGCTTCACCATCGCCGAGTCCAGCCAGTTCGTGATGCTGATGGACGACAGCCTGGCCATGGAAGTGGGCGCCGAGATCCTCGGCAGCGTGCCCGGCGTCTTCGTCAACGCCGACGGCTGGAAGCGCTCCATCTCCGCCCCGGGCATCGGCAACTACATCACCCTGGGCAAGGCGGCCTCCCTGGTGCGCGAGATCCTCGGCGAGGAGGCGCTGCGCCAGCGCACCTTCCTCCACGCCCACGGCACCAGCACCCCCAAGAACCGGGTGACGGAATCCCATGTCTTCGACACGGTAGCCCGGGCCTACGGCATCCATGACTGGCCGGTGGTGGCGGTCAAGGCCTACGTGGGCCACTCCCAGGGCAGCTCCGCCGGCGACCAGCTCGCCAGCGCCCTGGGCAGCTTCGCCCACGGCCTGCTGCCCGGCATCGCCAACCTCGACGCCGTGGCAGACGACGTGCACGCCGAGCGCCTGCGCCTCTCCCGTGAGGCCGTGCCGTTCTCGGCGGACGCCGCCTTTATCAACGCCAAGGGCTTCGGCGGCAACAACGCCACCGGCGTGGTGCTCTCGCCGGCGGTTACCGAGCGCCTGCTGACCGCGCGTCACGGCGAGACCGCTGTGGCCGCCTGGCAGGATCGCCGCGAGGCCACCCGCGAGGCCGCCGCCGACTATCGCCGCCGCGCCGACCTGGGGCATTTCACCGCCAGCTACCGCTTCGGCGTAGGGGTGCTGGAAGGCCCCGAGCTCACCATGAGCGACAAGCAGCTGCGGATCCCCGGCTATGCGCGACCCGTTTCCCTGGCGGTGGACAACCCCTACGGACGACTCCCGGACGCTGACCGATGAACATTGCCGTCTATCCCGGTACCTTCGACCCCATCACCAACGGCCACTTCGACCTGATCGAACGCGCCGCGCGGCTCTTCGACAAGGTAGTGGTCGCCATCGCCTCGAGCCCCGGCAAAGGGCCTGCCTTCGACATCGATTCGCGGATCGCTCTGGCCCGCGAGGTGATCGCCGGCCTGGACAATGTCGAGGTGGTGGGCTTCTCGGGGCTGATGACCGAGTTCATGCAGCAGCAGCAGGCGCGGATCCTGCTGCGCGGCCTGCGGGCGGTCTCGGACTTCGAGTACGAGTTGCAGCTGGCCAACATGAACCGCGCCCAGATGCCGGAGCTCGAGACCGTCTTCCTGACCCCAGCGGTGGAGAACTCCTACATCTCCTCCACCCTGATCCGCGAGATCGCCAAGCTGGGCGGCGATGTGTCGCAGCACGTGCATCCCAGGGTCGCCGCAGCGCTGAAGAGCCATTACAATACCTGACTAGAACGGTAGGGCTTGACCCGCGCCGAGACAGCACCCTGCCGGGGCACACCCATGGCACCGGCCAGAGACTTCCGTGAGGTACCCCATGGCCCTGATGATCACCGACGAGTGCATCAACTGCGACGTCTGCGAGCCCGAATGCCCCAACGGCGCCATCTCGCCGGGAGAGGAGATCTACGTCATCGACCCCAACCTCTGCACCGAGTGCGTCGGCCACTATGACGAGCCTCAGTGCCAGCAGGTCTGCCCGGTGGACTGCATCCCGCTGGACCCGGAGCGCGAGGAGAGCCGCGACGAACTGATGGCGAAGTATCACATCATCACCGCGGCCTGAGACCCGGACCTCCGCCACGCCCCAGCTGAAACGCAGAACGCCCCGCTGGCCAGCGGGGCGTTCTGCGTATGACGCCTGCCACGAAGGGCTGCTGAGCCCTACATCTCGTCGGCGCGGCGGCTCACCGTGCATCCCAGGCAGCGGCGGAAGGTCGCCTCGGCAGGGGTCTTGATCAGCGTCTCAGCCGCGGTGTCCACCCCGCCGCCCAGGGCGGTGAAGGGCAGCGAGACCAGAAACACCGCGGTGCCGGCCACGGTGGCCACCGCCAGCAGCGGCCGGGCGATCAGTGCATCGGCCACCATAGCGCCGCCGCTGGGGCGGGCCTCCATGCGCTGCTGCTGGGCCACCGCCGGCGAGCTTCCCAGCATCGCCACCAGCGCCAGTACGAAGAAGAAAACGGTCCGCTTGCCCATCAGTGTCACTCCCCTGCTCCCTGCCGTCTCGGCGGCGTCTGTCATGCTTGCCGGCACCAGTTTTCCATCATGCCGAGCATGGCGTTCATCATCATTAGCTTCTAGAATGCTCGAGGTTACATCCTTTCACAGGATCTTACATCAGGGTAGACGGCTTTGCCCGCTTGCCCAACCCCGCAGGCCCCGCCTGCCACAGCATGCAATGGAGAGCATGATGAAGCGTCTGATCGCCACCGCCGCCCTGACCACCCTGGTCGCC
>NZ_JACUUD010000260.1 GCF_014859505.1 Halomonas sp. | reverse complement strand
TACCCCCGTGACTTGATCGGCTACGGCCGCAACCCGCCCCATGCCAACTGGCCCGGCAGGGCGAGGATCGCCGTCCAGTTCGTGCTCAACTACGAGGAGGGGGGCGAGAACTGCGTGCTGCACGGCGATGCCGGCTCCGAGCAGTTCCTCTCCGAGATCATCGGCGCGGCCAGCTACCCGGACCGCCACCTGAGCATGGAGTCGATCTACGAGTACGGCTCCCGGGCGGGGGTATGGCGCATCCTGCGCGAGTTCGAGCGCCGCGGCCTGCCGCTCACCGTTTTTGGGGTGGCCATGGCGCTGGAGCGCCACCCGGAGGTGGCTCACGCCTTCAAGGAGCTGGGCCATGAGGTCGCCTGTCACGGCTACCGCTGGATCCACTACCAGGAGATGCCGGAGGCGCAGGAGCGCGAGCACCTCAAGCAGGCCATGGCGATCTTCCAGCGCCTCTACGGCGAGAAGCCCGAGGGCTGGTACACCGGCCGCGACAGCCCCAACACCCGCCGGCTGGTGCTGGACGAGGGGGGCTTTCTCTACGACAGCGACTACTACGGCGACGACCTGCCGTTCTGGACCCGCGAGCGCGACAGCCAGGGCGTCGAGCATGACCACCTGATCGTGCCCTACACCCTGGACAGCAACGACATGCGCTTCGCCGCGCCCCAGGGTTTCAATACCGCCGACCACTTCTTCACCTACCTGCGCGACGCCTTCGACGTGCTCTATGCAGAGGGGGAGGAGTCGCCCAAGATGCTCTCCATCGGCATGCACTGCCGCCTGTTGGGGCGCCCGGGCCGCTTCCGCGCCCTGCAGCGCTTCCTCGACCATATCGAGGCCCATGACCGGGTCTGGGTGGCGCGGCGGGTGGATATCGCCCGCCACTGGATCGAGCATCATCCGGCACCGCAAGCCTGAGGACACCCCATGAAACCACGTACCTACTATGCGCCCGCCGGCGGCCATCCGCCCCAGACCCAGCTGCTCTCCGACCGGGCGGTATTCACCGAGGCCTATGCGGTGATCCCCAAGGGCGTCTTCGGCGATATCGTCACCAGCAACCTGCCGTTCTGGGAGGGCACCCGGCTGTGGGTGCTGGCGCGCCCGCTCTCCGGCTTCGCCGAGACCTTCTCTCAGTACATCATGGAGGTCGCCCCCGGCGGTGGCAGCGAGCGCCCCGAGCTCGACCCCGAGGCCGAGGGGGTGCTCTTCGTGGTGGAGGGCGAGATGACCCTGACACTCGCCGGCGAGCACCATGCCATGACACCGGGCGGCTACGCCTTCATCCCGCCGGGCAGTGACTGGCAGGTGAAGAACGAGGCCGAGGCGCCGGTGCGCTTCCACTGGGTGCGCAAGGCCTATGAGCGGGTCGAGGGCATCGAGGTGCCCGAGGCCTTCGTCACCAACGAGAACGACCTCGACCCCAACCCCATGCCGGGCACCGAGGGGCGCTGGGCCACCACCCGCTTCGTCGACCCGAACGACGTGCGCCACGACATGCACGTCAATATCGTCACCTTCCAGCCCGGCGCGGTGATCCCCTTCGACGAGACCCACGTCATGGAGCACGGCCTCTACGTGCTGGAGGGCAAGGCGGTCTACCACCTCAACCAGGA
>NZ_JACUUD010000016.1 GCF_014859505.1 Halomonas sp. | reverse complement strand
CTGACCGACAAGGAATACCAGATCATGCGCGACGCCTCGTTGGCGGTGCTGCGCGAGATCGGCGTCGAGACCGGCGGTTCCAACGTCCAGTTCGGCATGGATCCCGACACCGGGCGCATGGTGGTCATCGAGATGAACCCGCGGGTGTCGCGCAGCTCTGCACTGGCCTCCAAGGCCACCGGCTTCCCGATTGCCAAGATCGCCGCCAAGCTGGCGGTGGGCTACACCCTGGACGAGCTTTCGAACGACATCACGGGTGGTCGCACCCCGGCCTCGTTCGAGCCCGCCATCGACTACGTGGTCACCAAGATCCCGCGCTTCACCTTCGAGAAGTTCCCCCAGGCCAACGACCGCCTGACCACCCAGAT
Organism: Halomonas sp.; assembly: GCF_014859505.1. GTDB lineage: Bacteria > Pseudomonadota > Gammaproteobacteria > Pseudomonadales > Halomonadaceae > Halomonas. Next base: position 43,049 of record NZ_JACUUD010000016.1, on the reverse strand, counting down.
GAAGTCGGTGGGCGAAGTGATGGCCATCGGTCGCACCTTCCAGGAGTCGCTGCAGAAGGCGCTGCGCGGTCTGGAGACCGGCAACGACGGGCTCGACCCCGTCTTCGCCGAGTTCACCCCCGAGGCCATGGCACATATCAAGGGCGAGCTGCAGGCCGCCGGCGCCGAGCGCATCTTCTACGTCGCCGACGCCATGCGTGCCGGGATGAGCGTCGACGAGGTCTTCTCGCTGACGAAGATCGATCGCTGGTTCCTGGTCCAGCTCGAGGACCTGGTCAAGACCGAGCAGGCGGTGGAGCATCGCTCGCTTTCCGAACTCGATCACCGCGAGCTGTTCCGGCTCAAGCGCAAGGGCTTCAGTGATGCTCGCCTCGCCAGCCTGCTGGGCGTCTCCGAGAAGGAATTCCGCAAGACCCGCCAGCAGGCCGGCATCCGCCCGGTCTACAAGCGCGTCGATACCTGTGCCGCCGAGTTCGCCACGGACACCGCCTACATGTACTCCACCTACGAGGAGGAGTGCGAGGCGGAGGTCTCCGACCGCCAGAAGATCATGGTGCTGGGCGGTGGCCCCAACCGCATCGGCCAGGGCATCGAGTTCGACTACTGCTGCGTCCACGCCGCCTTCGCCATGCATGACGACGGCTACGAGACCATCATGGTCAACTGCAACCCGGAAACCGTCTCCACCGACTACGACACCAGTGATCGCCTCTACTTCGAGCCGGTGACCCTGGAGGACGTGCTGGAGATCGCCGAGAAGGAGAAGCCGGTCGGCGTGATCGTGCAGTTCGGCGGCCAGACCCCGCTGAAGCTGGCCCGCGAGCTGGAGGCCGCCGGCGTGCCGATCATCGGCACCACCCCGGACGCCATCGACCGCGCCGAGGACCGCGAGCGCTTCCAGCAGATGATCGACAAGCTGGGCCTCAAGCAGCCGCCCAACGCCACCGCGCGCAGCTTCGAGGAGGCCTTCGCCAAGGCCGAGGCCATCGGCTACCCGCTGGTGGTGCGCCCGAGCTACGTGCTGGGCGGCCGCGCCATGGAGATCGTCTACGACGCCTCGGAGCTGGAGAACTACATGACCCACGCGGTCAAGGTCTCCAACGACTCGCCGGTGCTGCTCGACCACTTCCTCAACGCCGCCATCGAGATCGACATCGATGCGGTCAGCGACGGCCAGCAGGTGGTGATCGGCGGCATCATGCAGCATATCGAGCAGGCCGGCGTGCACTCCGGCGACTCCGCCTGCTCGCTGCCGCCCTACTCGCTGCCCGCCGAGGTGCAGGACGAGATGCGCGACCAGGTCCGGCAGATGGCCGTGGAGCTGGGCGTCAAGGGCCTGATGAACGTGCAATTGGCCTGGCAGGACGGCGAGATCTATATCATCGAGGTCAACCCGCGTGCCTCGCGTACCGTGCCCTTCGTCTCCAAGTGCATCGGCACCTCATTGGCCCAGATCGCCGCGCGCTGCATGGCCGGCACCAGCCTCGAGGAGCAGGGCTTTACCCGCGAGATCGTGCCGCACTTCTTCAGCGTCAAGGAGGCGGTCTTCCCGTTCAACAAGTTCCCGGGCGTCGACCCGATCCTGTCGCCGGAGATGAAGTCCACCGGCGAGGTGATGGGCAGCGGTGACACCTTCGCCGAGGCCTTCTACAAGGCTCAGCTGGGCGCCGGCGAGGCGATTCCGCCCGTCGATGGCGACCGCAAGGCGTTCCTTTCGGTGCGTGAGCCCGACAAGGCGGGTGTTATCGAGGTGGCGCGTTCTCTGGTAACATTGGGCTTCACTCTGTGCGCGACCCGCGGTACCGCCGCCGCCGTCGAGGCTGCCGGTATCGACGTCGAGGTCGTGAACAAGGTCTTCGAAGGTCGTCCGCATATCGTCGATCTGCTCAAGAACGACGACATCGCCTATATCGTCAATACCACCGAGGGTCGCCAGGCGATCCAGGACTCCTCGGTGATCCGTCGCACCGCGCTTGCCCGCAAGGTCCCCTACGCCACGACGCTGGCGGGGGCCAGTGCCGTTTGCATGGCACTTGAGTATGGCAACGCGATCACGGTGAGGCGGCTTCAGGATTTGCATGCAGGAGCTGCACAATGAACAAGGTCCCAATGACCGTTGCCGGTGAGGCACGCCTTCGCAAGGAGCTCGAGCAGCTCAAGGGTGAGGCGCGCCCCAGGGTCATCGCTGCCATCGCCGAGGCCCGCGAGCACGGCGATCTCAAGGAGAACGCCGAGTACCATGCGGCCCGCGAGCAACAGGGCTTCATCGAGGGGCGCATCCAGGAGATCGAGGGCAAGCTCGGGAACGCCCAGGTGATCGACGTCACCAAGCTGCCCCAGACCGGCAAGGTGATCTTCGGCGTCACCGTCGAGCTGATCAACCTCGATACCGACGAGCAGGTGCGCTATCGCATCGTCGGCGAGGACGAGGCCGACATCAAGCAGGGGCTGATCTCGGTCACCTCGCCCATCGCTCGCGCCCTGATCGGCAAGGAGGAGGGCGATGTGGTGGTGGTCAAGACGCCAGGCGGCAACGTCGAGTACGAGATCGGCGGCGTCGAGCACCTGTAAGCGCCAAACCCGGCAGACGAACCATGCAAAAGGCCCGCGGCACTGCCGCGGGCCTTTTGCATCCTCGATCCCGCTCCACGTCAGTGCCGGCCGTGATGCCCCTCGAAGCGCTGGACATTGGAGAGCTTCGGGTCGACCCGGGGGTTCCTGCGATAGAGCAGGGCCATCTTGCCGATGGTCTGCACCAGCTCGGCACCGCTGGTGGCGACCAGCTCCTGCAGCATGGCGGCGCGGTCGTCCCGCTCCGGCAGGGCCAGCTTCACCTTGATCAGCTCATGATCGGACAGTGCCCGCTCGAGCTCTCCCAGCACCCCCTCGGAGATGCCGTTCTCGGAGACCGTCACCACCGGGTTCAGATGGTGGCCGATGCTGCGAAATGCCTTCTTTTGTGCCTGTGACAAGCTCATGGTATCTTGCATCTTCTTGGTTGCGCGCAGCCGGTCATGGTACGCGTAAATTGCCATGCCGAAAATGGCCCAGGCGAAATGTCACCTGGCGCAACGCCCGGCCTGGCCCTGTTTCGAAGGGGCGTCCGACCCATGCCGCTGTGCCTGACGCCTCCCGCATGTCGCACCAGCGCCTCTCCATTACCCTCCACCTTCTGGTGATGCCGTGGCTCGTTCCCGCACAACATCCCCCGCTTCCGGCAAGGCGCCGGTCAGCAAGAGCGCCGCGAACAAGGGCTCTGCCAGCAAGACCAGCAAGGGCTGGCTGAAGGAGCACTTCGACGATCAATACGTGCAGCGCGCCTGGCAGGACGGCTACCGCTCCCGGGCCAGCTACAAGCTGCTGGAACTGGACGACAAGGACCGGCTCTTCAAGGCGGGCATGACGGTGATCGATCTGGGCGCCGCCCCCGGGGGCTGGAGTCAGGTAGCCGCCGAGAAGGTGGGCGTCGAGGGGGTGGTGATCGCCTCCGACATCCTCGAGATGGATGCCCTGGCCGGCGTCGACTTCCTTCAGGGGGACTTCACCGAGGAGGCGGTCCTCGCGGCGATCCTCGCTACTCTGGGCGATCGCCCGGTGGACCTGGTGATGTCTGACATGGCGCCCAACATGAGTGGCATGGCCGCCATCGATCAGCCCCAGGCGATGTACCTGGTGGAACTGGCGCTGGATCTGGCGGGTCAGACCTTGCGACCCGGCGGCAGCTTCCTGGCCAAGGTGTTCCAGGGCGAGGGCTTCGACGAATACCTGAAGTGCCTGCGCGAGCGCTTTGCCCGGGTGGTGACCCGCAAGCCGGGCGCCTCCCGGACGCGCTCCCGCGAGGTCTACCTGCTGGCCCAGGGCTTCCGCGGCTGATCCTGTCCGGGTGGCCCGATAGGCCTGGCCTACCGGGGCGATTGCCGGACAGGGGGATGTAACTGTGTCAAAGTGGAGCCTGAGGTGGATCGCCCGCGCCGAGGCGCCGGCGGTGGCCGAACGCGGCCTGCTCATGTAGTGTCCAATGTGCCAGGCGCATATGTGGCCGACAGATTTCTGATATTGAGGGTAGTCCCTTGAACGATATGGCGAAAAACTTGATTCTGTGGTTGGTCATCGCGGCGGTGCTGCTGACGGTGTTCAACAACTTCAGCGTCGACAGCTCACCTCAGTCGATGAACTACTCCCAGTTCGTCCAGCAGGTGCAGAACCAGCAGGTGCGCAGCGTGACCATCGATGGCTACCGGATAAGCGGTGAGCGTACCGACGGCACCTCGTTCCAGACCATCCGCCCTGCGGCGGAGGATCCCAAGCTGATCGACGACCTGCTCACCAATAATGTCACCGTGGTGGGCAAGGAGCCAGAGCAGCAGAGCATCTGGACCCGACTGTTGATCGCCAGCTTCCCGATCCTGCTGATCCTGGCGATCTTCATGTTCTTCATGCGTCAGATGCAGGGCGGTGGCGGCGGCAAGGGCGGGCCCATGAGCTTCGGCAAGTCCAAGGCCAAGCTGCTCTCCCAGGACCAGATCAAGACCACCTTCGCCGACGTGGCCGGCTGCGACGAGGCCAAGGAGGAGGTCGAGGAACTGGTCGACTTCCTGCGTGACCCCACCAAGTTCCAGCGCCTCGGCGGTACCATTCCCCGCGGCGTGCTGATGGTGGGCCCGCCGGGTACCGGCAAGACGCTGCTCGCCAAGTCCATCGCCGGCGAGGCCAAGGTGCCGTTCTTCTCGATTTCCGGCTCCGACTTCGTCGAGATGTTCGTCGGCGTGGGTGCGTCCCGCGTACGCGACATGTTCGAGCAGGCCAAGAAACAGGCCCCCTGCATCATCTTCATCGACGAGATCGACGCCGTGGGCCGCTCCCGCGGGGTCGGCATGGGCGGCGGCAACGACGAGCGCGAGCAGACCCTCAACCAGCTGCTGGTGGAGATGGACGGCTTCGAGGCCAATGAGGGCATCATCGTCATCGCCGCCACCAACCGCCCCGACGTGCTGGACCCGGCGCTGATGCGCCCGGGCCGCTTCGACCGCCAGGTGGTGGTGCCGCTGCCCGATATCCGCGGCCGTGAGCACATTCTCAATGTGCACCTGCGCAAGGTGCCGCTGGCCGATGACGTGAAACCGTCGCTGATCGCTCGCGGTACTCCGGGCTTCTCCGGCGCCGACCTGGCCAACCTGGTCAACGAGGGCGCTCTGTTCGCCGCGCGGCGCAACAAGCGCCTGGTGGGCATGGAGGAACTGGAGCTGGCCAAGGACAAGATCATGATGGGCGCCGAGCGTCGCTCCATGGTCATGACCGAGAAGGAGAAACTCAACACCGCCTACCACGAGTCGGGCCACGCCATCATCGGCCTGGTGGTGCCGGAGCATGACCCGGTCTACAAGGTGACCATCATCCCGCGTGGCCGCGCCCTGGGCGTGACCATGTTCCTGCCCGAGCAGGATCGCTATAGCCTGTCGCGTCAGCAGATCATCAGCCAGATCTGTTCCCTGTTCGGCGGCCGCATCGCCGAGGAGATGACCCTGGGCCCCAACGGGGTGACCACGGGGGCCTCCAACGACATCAAGCGCGCCACCGAGCTGGCCCACAGCATGGTCGCCAAGTGGGGCCTCTCCGAGGAGATGGGCCCGATCATGTACGACGAGGACGAGTCCCACCAGTTTCTCGGCGGTCCTGGCCAGGGCGGCGGCAAGATGAAGTCCGGCGAGACCATCTCCAAGCTCGACAAGGAGGTGCGCAAGGTCATCGACGACTGCTACGAGCAGGCGCGCCAGATCCTCGCGGAGAACCGCGACAAGCTCGACGCCATGGCCGAGGCGTTGATGAAGTACGAGACCATCGATGCCGACCAGCTCAAGGACATCATGGAGGGCCGCGAGCCTCGTCCGCCCAAGGACTGGGAGGACGGTGACTCCTCCGGTCCCGGTGCCCCGGTGACCGAGGGGCCTGAGGCCGAGGCGACGCCGGAGGCGCCGGACGAGGTGGACGGTGGCGAGGAGGACGACGACGAGCCCCGCCGTCGTCCCTCGGACCCGCTGGGCGGTCCGGCCGGCTCCTGACCCCGCTCGTCAATCACTGCCAGGCGCCCCTTTCGGGGCGCCTGCGCATTGTAAGGCCCGTCAAAACAAGCCCCGTCAATCCCCGTCTCGCCCACCCTCCCCAGGCTCCGATAGATGATGAACTCGATCCCTGCCTCCATGATCTGCGGCCGCCATCGGCTCGACCTCTCCTTCCCCCGGGTGATGGGGATCCTCAACGTCACCCCCGACTCCTTCTCCGACGGCGGCCGCCATGTGGCCCTGGAGGATGCCCTGCGCCACGCCGAGCACATGCTGGCCGAGGGGGCGGCGATCATCGACGTGGGTGGCGAATCGACCCGGCCGGGGGCCGATGCGGTATCGCCCCAGCAGGAGCTCGACCGGGTGGCGCCGGTGGTGGAGGCGCTGGTGCGCGAGCTGGACGCCCTGGTCTCGGTGGACACCAGCTGCCCCGAGGTGATGCGCGAGTGCGCGGCCCTGGGTGCCGGCATGATCAACGACGTGCGCTCCCTGGAGCGCGAGGGGGCGCTGGCCGCGGCCATCGGCACCGGCCTGCCGGTGTGCCTGATGCACCGCCAGGGGGAGCCCCGCGACATGCAGCAGGCGCCCCGCTATGATGTGCCCATCGAGGAGGCGGTTGCCGACTACCTCGCCGAGCGGGTCGCCGCCTGCGAGGCCGGCGGCCTGCGCCGCGAGCGCCTGCTGGTGGATCCCGGCTTCGGCTTCGGCAAGACCGTGGAACACAACCTGCGCCTGCTCAATCGCCTGGAGCGACTGGCGACACTCGAGCTGCCGCTGCTGGTGGGCATGTCGCGCAAGAGCATGATCGGCAAGGTGCTGGAGCGGCCGGTGGAGGAGCGCCTGCCCGGCGGGCTGGCGCTGACGGCCCTGGCGGTGGAGCGTGGCGCCCGCATCCTGCGCGTCCACGATGTGGCCCCCAGCGTGGATGCGGTGAACATGACATGGGCCGTACTCAAGGAAGGATGCTGATGACAAGACGCTATTTTGGCACCGACGGAATCCGCGGTACCGTCGGCGAGCCCCCCATCACGGCCGATTTCATGCTCAAGCTGGGCTGGGCCACCGGTCGCGTGCTGGCCGCACGCAACGGCACCCGTCGCCACCTGGTGCTGATCGGCAAGGACACCCGGATTTCCGGTTACATGTTCGAGTCGGCCCTGGAGGCGGGCCTCTCCGCCGCCGGTGTGGACGTGGCCCTGCTGGGCCCCATGCCGACCCCGGGCATCGCCTACCTGACCCGCACCTTCCGCGCCGATGCCGGGATCGTCATCTCGGCGTCCCACAACCCCTTTGCCGACAACGGCATCAAGTTCTTCTCCACCGCCGGGGTCAAGCTGGACGATGACCTCGAGCAGGAGATCGAGGCGATGCTCGAGGAGCCGCTGACCACGGTGGCGGCAGACAGGCTGGGCAAGGTGGCACGGATCGATGACGCTGCGGGCCGCTACATCGAGTTCTGCAAGTCCACGGTGCCTGACCGGATCAGCCTCACGGGCCTGAAGGTGGTGCTGGACTGTGCCCATGGCGCGACCTACCACATCGCACCCAACGTGTTCCGCGAGCTGGGCGCCGAGGTGAGCCTGATCGGGGCGAGCCCGGACGGTCTCAACATCAACAAGGATGTCGGTTCCACCCATCCGGCCGCGCTGCGCGCCGCGGTGATCCAGCAGGGCGCCGACCTCGGCGTGGCCTTCGACGGCGACGGCGACCGGGTGCTGCTGGTGGATGCCGACGGCCGCGAGATCGACGGCGATGATATCCTCTACCTGATCGCCCGCGACCGCCACGCCCGCGGAGACCTGGGCGGCGGCGTGGTCGGCACCCTGATGTCCAACTTCGGCCTGGCCGCGGCCTTCGAGGAGATGGGCGTACCCTTCGAGCGTGCCAGGGTGGGAGATCGCTACGTGATGGAGCGCCTGGCCAGCAAGGGCTGGCAGCTGGGCGGCGAGTCCTCGGGACACATCCTCTGTGGTCATGTCCAGACCACCGGCGACGGCATCGTCTCGGCGCTGCAGGTGCTGGCGATCATGGTGCGTGAGGGCAAGCCGCTTCAGCGCCTGCTGGACGGTCTGGAAAAGGCCCCCCAGGCGCTGGTCAATGTCCGCCTCACCCCGGGCAGCCGGGCCGCGACGCTCATGGAGCGGCCGGAACTTCAGGCGGCGGTGGCCGAGGTGGAGGCAGAGCTGGGCGACGAGGGCCGCGTGCTGCTGCGCCCCTCCGGCACCGAGCCGCTGATCCGGGTGATGGTCGAGGGTCGCCCCCATCTGGATGTGGACGGCCTGGCGCGCCGCATCGCCGCCGAGGTCGAGGCGCTGCTGGACTGAGCCCTGAGCGGGGCCGGTTGTCTTGACAGGGCTGCTCCTATACCATTTCGCACCACCTTGAAAGAGGACAGTCGATGCGTACCCCGCTGCTTGCCGGCAACTGGAAGATGAATGGCTCGGCCGATCTGGTCGAGGCCTTCGGTCGTGCCTTTGCCGAGGCCGAGCTGCCGCAGGGAGTCGAGGTCGTGATCTTTCCTCCGTTTCCCTACCTGGATGCGGCGCAGCGTGCCTTCGCCGATACTCCGCTGCGGATTGGCGCCCAGTCGCTCAACCCGCTGCATTCCGGGGCCCATACCGGCGAGGTGAGCGGCAACATGCTGTGCGAGTTCGGCGTACGCTATGCCCTGGTGGGGCATTCGGAGCGCCGCCAGCTCTATCGCGAGGGCGATCAGCAGGTCTTCGATCGCCTGCTGGCCGCGCTCGGCGTTGGCCTGACGCCGGTGCTCTGCGTGGGCGAGACCCTCGAGGAGCGCGACGCCGGCCGTACCATGGAGGTGGTGTTGCGCCAGGTGGGCTTCGCCATGTCTCGCCTGGAGCCCGAACAGCGCTCGCGCATGGTCATCGCCTATGAGCCGGTGTGGGCCATCGGTACTGGCCGGACCGCCACGCCGGAGCAGGCCCAGGAGGTCATGGCCGGAATTCGCGACTACCAGGCCAGCTACAACCGGGAGCTGGCCGAAGGGCTGCGACTGCTCTACGGGGGGAGCATGAACGCCGGCAACGCCGCCGAGCTGCTCGCCCAACCCGATATCGACGGCGGCCTGGTGGGCGGTGCCTCGCTCAAGGTCGACGATTTCCTAGCCATCTGTCAGTCAGCAGGTTGATTCCATGCAAGTTGCCATTCTCATGATCCACGTGGCGATCGCCATCGCCCTGGTCGTCCTTGTCCTGCTGCAACAGGGCAAGGGCGCCGAAGCCGGCGCCGCCTTCGGTGGCGGTGCCTCCCAGACCGTGTTCGGTTCTCGCGGCAGCGGCGGCTTCCTGGCGAAGTTCACGGCCTTCCTGGCCGCCGTCTTCTTCGCCACCTCCCTGACCCTGGCCTGGTATGCCTCCCAGGCCCGCCAGGCGCCCGAGGCCGGCATTCCCGACTCGCGGCTGATCGAGCAGCAGCGCAGCGTTCCAACCCTTGACGACAGTGCCCAGGGTATGGATAATGCAGCGCCAGTGCTGGAGGGAAGCGACGACTAGGTCGCTTTGCAGTTTCCAGCCTCCCCTGATGCCGAAGTGGTGGAATTGGTAGACACGCTATCTTGAGGGGGTAGTGGCCTTATGGCCGTGCGGGTTCAAGTCCCGCCTTCGGCACCATCTGATTCACCGCAGCGCCCCCTGGGGCATGAGCGGTCCTTCAGACAGCAGGATTGGCATGACGGTGATATCCCTTGACGAATGTCCTGGCGATGTGTAGGATTACCGACCTAGATTGATGCGGGGTGGAGCAGTCTGGTAGCTCGTCGGGCTCATAACCCGAAGGTCATCGGTTCAAATCCGGTCCCCGCTACCATCTTCCGGTCAGGCGCCTTTCGACTTTCAGCGGTTGCGCTAGGGTTCGAAGAGAAGGGGCGGTTCGATTGCCGGAGTGGTCTAAAGGTTTCATGTGAAAGCCCCTTCCTGTGAAGGGGCTTTTTGTTAGCAGCATGCTGGGCGTCAAGCGCCCGCCGCTGTTCCGGGTAACGCCAATCAGCCACCTGACTTTCCTGATGACTCCCGGCCAGGTGCCTGATGCAACGGCTGTAGGAGCGATATTTTCGTGGCAATCAAGGATGCTGCACTGCACGCAATGATCGAACCCGTGGTCACCGCCATGGGCTTCGAACTGTGGGGCATCGACTTTCTCTCCCACGGCAAGCACTCCCGCCTGGTGATCTACATCGATCACGAGAATGGCGTCAGCGTCGACGACTGCGCCGACATCAGTCGCCAGGTGAGTGCCATATTCGATGTCGAGGATCCGATCCGCGGCGAGTATCGCCTCGAGGTCTCCTCCCCGGGGATGGATCGTCCGCTCTACACCCTCGATCAGTTCACCCGCTATCGTGGCCACGATGTGGCGCTGAAGCTGCGGGTGCCCTTCGAGGGGCGGCGCAAGTTCCAGGGCCTGCTGGCGGGTGTCGAGGGTGATGAGGTGCTGCTGCAGGTCGAGGGTGAGGAGTACTGCTTTCCGATCGAAAGCATCGACCAGGCACAGGTGGTGCCGCGGTTCGACGACGAGGTTTGATGGTCAAGTTTCATGATCAAGGTTGATGACCAGGCCAGCGGTCGGCACGGCTGGATGAGCATGAGGCTCGAGGACAGGTTTTCTGGCGAGGCAATGGCATGAGCAAAGAGATTCTGGCGGTCGTTGAAACGATCTCCAACGAAAAGGGAGTTCCCCGCGAGGTGATCTTCGAGGCCGTCGAGGCGGCCCTGGCCAGCGCGTCCCGCAAGCGGTTCGAGGACGAGGAAGCCAGCGTGCGGGTGCACATCGATCGCCGCACCGGAGATTACGAGACCTTCCGCCGCTGGACGGTGGTGGAGGACGACGACTTCGACGGCCCCGACCACGAGATCAAGCTCACCTTCGCCGAGCGTCGCGACCCGCCCCTGAAACTGGGTGATGTGGTCGAGGAGAAGATCGAGAACGCCGACTTCGGCCGGATCGCCGCTCAGACCGCCAAGCAGGTGATCGTGCAGAAGGTGCGCGAGGCCGAGCGGGCCGAGGTGGTGCGTCTCTACGCCGATCGCGAAGGCGAGCTGGTCTCGGGCATCGTCAAGAAGACCACCCGCGACGGCCTGATCATCGACCTGGGCGAGAACGCCGAGGCGTTTCTGCCCCGCGGCGAGATGGTCCCCGGCGAGCGCTATCGCATGAACGAGCGAGTCCGCGCCCTGCTGGTCAAGGTGGATCCCGAGGCGCGGGGGGCGCAACTGATCCTCTCGCGCACCTGCCCGGAGCTGATCATCGAACTGTTCAGCATCGAGGTGCCGGAGATCGCCGAGCAGCTCATCGAGATCAAGGGCGCCGCCCGGGATCCCGGCTCCCGGGCCAAGATCGCCGTCAAGACCAATGACCGGCGCATCGATCCGGTAGGCGCTTGCGTGGGCATGCGCGGTTCGCGTGTCCAGGCGGTCTCCTCGGAGCTGCAGAACGAGCGCGTGGATATCGTGCTGTGGGATGACAACCCCGCCCAGCTGGTGATCAACGCCATGGCGCCGGCGGATGTCGCCTCCATCCTCGTCGACGAGGACGCACACGCCATGGATGTGGCGGTCGCCGAGGATAACCTGGCCCAGGCCATCGGCCGCAGCGGCCAGAATGTGCGCCTGGCCTCCGAGCTCACCGGCTGGCGTATCAACGTCATGACCGAGGCCGATGCCGAGGCCAAGCGCGACCAGGAGATCGACAGCCTGGTCGAGCATTTCATCCAGCACCTGGATATCGACGACGATGTCGCGCGTCTGCTGGTGGAGGAGGGCTTCACCTCTCTCGAGGAAATCGCCTACGTACCGGTGGAGGAGATGCTCGAGATCGAGGAATTCGACGAGGAGACCATCGAGGAGCTGCGCGCCCGCGCCAAGGATGAGCTGCTCAACCTGGCCATCGCCTCCGAGGAGGAGCTGGATGGCGCCCAGCCGGCCGACGACCTGCTGGAGATGGACGGCATGGAGCGCCACCTGGCCTTCATCCTGGCCAGCCGGGAAATCGTCACCATGGAGGATCTTGCCGAGCAGTCCGTCGATGACCTGCTGGACATCGAGGGGATGGACGAGGAGCGCGCCGCGGCACTGATCATGACCGCCCGTGCGCCCTGGTTTGAAAACGAGTAGCTCGAAGGTGAATGGCGCAATAGCCGCCAGGCCCGGCACCGACTGGCCGGGCGACAGTATTCGAAGCGAAGAATTGGGGTCACGGGCTCAGGAGGGTCGTAATGTCAGAGATGACCGTTAAGGATTTTGCAGCGAAGGTGGGGCGCGACGTGCCCCGTCTGCTGGAACAGATGAAAGAAGCGGGTCTCGGCCAGAAGGCCGAGGGCGATGCGGTGTCCGAGGAGGACAAGCGCCAGCTGCTGGATTACCTCACCAAGAGTCATGGTGGGGGCACCAGCGCGGCGGCGCCGAAGAACCGCATCACCCTGACGCGCAAGACGCGTAGCCGCATCAATACCGGGGAGCGGGGCAAGACCATCGAGGTGCAGGTGCGCAAGAAGCGCACCTACGTCAAGCGTGCCGAGGACGATGTGGCGCCGGAGCCGGTGGAAGATGCCGGGCCGCGCCAGCTGGTCGGTGACATGGCCGACTCCCAGCAGGCCCAGGCCGAGCAGGACGCCCGCGACGCCGAGTTGGCCAAGGCTAACGCCGCCGAGGAGTCCGCCCGCGAGGCGGCGGCGAAGCTCGAAGCCGAGAAGGCCGTTGCCCAACCGCAGATTCCGGTGCCGGAACTGGTGGAGCAGCCGGCCGGTGACGAGCCGCCCGCGCCGCCCAAGGAGGGTCGCTCCGACCGTCGCACCGCACCGCCCAAGAAGACCGCCGCCAAGAAGGGGCGGCATGAGCGTGACGATGACGATCGCGATGAGCGTCGTCGTGGCGGTGCCAAGAAGGCCAAGCGCGCCGAGCGTCGCGGCGGCCGTCGCGGCGGCTCCCCGGGCGGCGGCAAGCATGGCTTCAAGAAGCCGACCCAGCCGATCGTCCGCGAGGTCTCGATCCCCGAGTCCATCAGCGTCGCCGACCTGGCCGACAAGATGTCGATCAAGGCGAACGAGGTCATCAAGGCCATGTTCAACATGGGCGCGGCGGTGACCATCAACCAGACCATCGATCAGGATACCGCGGCCATCGTGGTCGAGGAGATGGGTCACAAGGCCAAGTTGATCAAGGACGACGCCCTCGAGACCGCAATGCTCGAAGGCATCTCCTACGAGGGCGAGGAGGTCACCCGCTCACCGGTGGTCACCGTCATGGGGCACGTCGACCACGGCAAGACCTCGCTGCTCGACTACATCCGCAAGGCCAAGGTCGCCACCGGTGAGGCCGGCGGCATCACCCAGCACATCGGCGCCTACCACGTCGAGGACGAGCACGGCGGCGTGACCTTCCTGGATACTCCGGGACACGCGGCGTTCACCGCCATGCGTGCTCGCGGTGCCAAGGCCACCGACGTGGTCATCCTGGTGGTGGCCGCCGACGATGGCGTGATGCCCCAGACCATCGAGGCGATCGAGCACTCCCGAGCTGCTGAGGTGCCCATGGTGGTGGCGATCAACAAGATCGACAAGCAGGGCATCGATCTGGACCGGATCAAGAACGAGCTCTCCCAGCACGGGGTGATCTCCGAAGCGTGGGGCGGCGACACCCAGTTCGTGCATGTCTCCGCGCATACCGGCGAAGGCATCGAGGACCTGCTCGAGGCCATCCAGCTGGTCTCCGAGGTACTCGAGCTCAAGGCCGTGCCCGAGGCGCCCGGCAAGGGTGTGGTGATCGAGTCCCGCCTGGACAAGGGCCGTGGCCCGGTGGCTACCGTGCTGGTCCAGAATGGCACCCTGAAGAAGGGTGACATCGTGCTCGCCGGCCTGCACTACGGCCGCGTGCGCGCCCTGACCAACGAGCTGGGCCAGCAGGTCGACCATGTCGGTCCGGCCATGCCGGTGGAGATCCAGGGCCTCGATGGCACCCCGGACGCCGGTGACGATTTCATGGTCGTGGCCGACGAGAAGAAGGCCCGTGAGGTCGCCAACTTCCGCCAGGGCAAGTACCGCGAGGTGCGTCTGGCGCGCCAGCAGAAGGCGAAGCTGGAGAACATGTTCAGCCAGATGGGCCAGGACGAGGTGGCCAAGGTCAACGTCGTGCTCAAGGCCGACGTCCAGGGCTCGCTGGAAGCGATCAAGGGAGCACTGGAAGAGCTCTCCACCGACGAAGTGCAGGTGGCCGTGGTCTCCTCCGGGGTGGGCGGCATCACCGGCACCGATGCCAACCTGGCGCTGGCCTCCGAGGCCATCGTGATGGGCTTCAACGTGCGTGCCGACGCGGCCGCCCGCGAGATCATCGAGCGTGAAGGTCTGGATCTGCGCTACTACAGCGTCATCTACCAGCTGATCGACGAGGTCAAGCAGGCGATGACCGGCATGCTGGCGCCGGAGTGGAAGGAAGAGATCGTCGGCGTGGCCGAGGTCCGCGACGTCTTCCGTGCACCGAAGATCGGCGCCGTGGCCGGCTGCATGGTGGTCGAGGGTACCGTTCACCGCAACAAGAAGATCCGCGTGCTGCGCGACAACGTGGTGATCTACGAGGGTGAACTCGAGTCGCTGCGCCGCTTCAAGGACGATGTCCAGGAAGTGCGCAACGGCATGGAGTGTGGCATCGGCGTGAAGAACTACAACGATGTCCAGGTCGGCGACAAGATCGAGGTCTTCGACCAGATCAAGGTCGAGCGTACCCTCTAAGGGCTCCAGGAGTCGTTCATGCGCGAGTTCAAGCGAACCGACCGGGTGGCCGACCAGCTCCAGAAGGAGCTGGCGGTCCTCATCCAGCGCGAGGTCAAGGACCCGCGGCTGGGCATGGTGACAGTCAGTGGCGTCGAGGTCAGCCGTGACCTCGGCTATGCCGATGTCCACGTGACCCTGCTGGGCGAGGACACCCCGGAGCGGATCAAGGAGAACCTCAAGGTTCTCAAGCAGGCCGCCGGTTTTCTGCGCGGCCAGGTCGCCAAGCGCATCAAGCTGCGCCACGTGCCGGAGCTGCGCTTCCACTACGACGAGAGCGTGGTGCGGGGCCAACGGCTCTCCTCGTTGATCCAGGAGGCGGTCGCCAGCGACCTCTCCCGGCAAGGCGACGAGAGCGGCGATGCGAACGCTGACGAGCGCGCCGAGCAGGATGGTGAACAGGCTGGCAACGACGAGCCCGGCAACAGCGGGCGCGACTGATGGCGCGTCGGCGTCGCGGTCTGCCGGTCAACGGGGTCCTGCTGCTGGACAAGCCCAAGGGCGTGTCCAGCAATCACGCCCTGCAGCGTGCTCGGCGGCTGTTCCAGGCCCAGAAGGCCGGTCATACCGGCACCCTGGATCCCATGGCCACCGGGCTGCTGCCGGCCTGCTTCGGTGAGGCGACCAAGTTCTCCGCTCACCTGCTGGCCGCCGACAAGGTCTACCGTACCCGGGTCGAACTGGGGGCAGTGACCGACACCGGTGATGCCGAGGGCGAGGTAGTCGAGCGGCGCGAGGTGCCAAGGCTGACCGCGGCCGATGTCGAGGGGGCGCTGGAGCGCTTCCGCGGCGAGATCGAGCAGGTGCCGCCGATGTACTCGGCGCTCAAGCATCAGGGGCGCAAGCTCTATGAGCTGGCCCGTGAAGGCAAGTCGGTCGAGCGTGCAGCACGCCGCGTGACGGTGTATGATGCCCGGCTTCTTGCCTTCGAGGGCACGGCCTTCGAACTGGAAGTGAAGGTCAGCAAGGGCACCTATGTGCGCACCCTGGCCGAGGATATCGGCCTGGCCCTGGGCACCGGTGCGCATATCAGCGCGCTGCGTCGCCTGGCGACAGGCCCCTTCACCGCGGAGGGCATGCTGACCCTCGAGGCCCTGGAGGCGCTGCCCGACCAGGCCGCCCGGGAGGCGACGCTACTGCCCGTCGACGTGCTGGTCGCTCACCTGCCGAGGCTCGAGCTTGACGCCTCGGCGGCCGCTCGCCTGATCCTGGGTCAGGCGGCTCGGGTCGATGCCTCGGGCATCGGTACCGGCGAGACGGCAAGACTCTACTGCGATGGGGCCTTCCTGGGCCTCGGCGCGGTTACGGCGCCACAGGAGGTGGCACCGAAACGGCTGCTAAGCACCGCAGCCGATTGAGGGAGAAACGCCCGAGACTGCAAATATGCGTGGTCTCACACACACATCATTCAGGCATATTGCTTACTGGAGAGACAGATGGCACTCACCGCCGAACAGAAGGCCACAATCGTCAACGAATTCGGTCGTGGCGACAACGATACCGGTTCCCCCGAAGTGCAGGTTGCCCTGCTCAGCGCCAATATCGATGGCCTGCAGGACCACTTCAAGACCAACAAGCAGGATCACCACTCCCGTCGTGGCCTGATCCGCATGGTCAACCAGCGCCGCAAGCTGCTGGACTACCTGAAGCGCAAGGATTTCGAACGCTATCAGGCACTGATCCAGCGTCTGGGCCTGCGTCGCTAAGAAAAGGGTATTTCGTTAACGAAATCCTCTTTTCTTAAGCTTTTTCAAAACGGGTAGCCCCTTCAGGGGCTACCCGTTTTGCGTATATGGGCGGAAATGTCGCCATCCGGTGGCCGCGGGGCGCGTCAACCCCTAAAATGGTCGCCGAGTCGAAACGAACCAAACACAGAAAAGTAACGTTGAAGGAAGTCGCCGTGAATCCGGTCAAGAAGACATTTCAGTACGGTCGCAGCACCGTCACCCTGGAAACCGGGCGCATCGCCCGCCAGGCCACCGGTGCCGTGATGGTCACCATGGACGACACCGTGGTGCTGTGCACCGTGGTGGCCAAGAAAGAGGCCAATCCTGCTCAGCCCTTCTTCCCGCTGGGGGTGTTCTACCAGGAGAAGACCTACGCGGTCGGCAAGATTCCCGGCGGCTTCTTCAAGCGCGAGGGGCGTCCCACCGAGAAGGAGACCCTCACCTCGCGGCTGATCGACCGCCCGATCCGCCCACTCTTCCCCAAGGGCTTCATGAACGAGGTGCAGGTCGTCTGCACGGTGCTCTCCACCGACCGCAATCATGATCCGGATATCGCGGCGCTGCTGGGCACCTCCGCGGCTCTGGCCATTTCCGGCGTGCCGTTCAAGGGTCCGATCGCAGCGGCCCGCGTCGGCTTCGACGAGGAGAATGGCTACTTCCTCAACCCCACCGTCGAGGAGCTGGCGAAATCCGAATTGGACATGGTGGTGGCCGGCACCGAGAAGGCGGTGCTGATGGTGGAGTCCGAGGCCAAGGAACTGCTCGAGGACGAGATGCTCGGTGCCGTGCTCTATGGCCACATGGAGATGCAGGTTGCCATCAAGGCCATCAACGAGCTGGTCGCCGAGGCCGGCAAGCCGAAGTGGGACTGGCAGCCGGCCGCCGAGAACACCGAGCTCAAGGCCGCCGTGGCCAGCGCTTTCGAGACCAGGGTGGGCGAGGCCTATCGCATCACCGACAAGATGGTCCGTCAGGATGCGCTCTCCGCCCTCAAGGCCGAGGCCGTGGAGCAGCTGTCCGGTGAAGAGGCAGGCAAGTTCGGCATCGATGAGGTGAAGGGGGCCTTCGCCGCCCTCGAGAAGCGCGTGGTGCGCCATCGCGTGGTCAAGGGCGAACCGCGCATCGACGGTCGCGACCTGAAGACCGTGCGCCCGCTGGCCATCGAGGTGGGCAGCCTGCCCAAGACCCACGGCTCGGCCATCTTCACCCGCGGCGAGACCCAGGCCATCGTGGTCGCCACCCTGGGCACCCTGCGTGACTCCCAGCTGATCGAGTCGCTGGAGGGCGAGCGCAAGGACCGCTTCCTGCTGCACTACAACTTCCCCCCCTACTGCGTGGGCGAGGCCGGCTTCATGGGCGGTCCCAAGCGTCGCGAGATCGGCCACGGCCGCCTGGCGCGTCGGGGCGTGCAGGCCATGCTGCCCGACGAGGCGGAGTTTCCCTACACCATCCGCGTGGTCTCCGAGATCACCGAGTCAAACGGCTCCAGCTCCATGGCCTCGGTGTGCGGCACGTCGCTGGCGCTGATGGATGCCGGCGTGCCGATGAAAGCGCCGGTGGCCGGCATCGCCATGGGCCTGGTCAAGGATGACGACGGCTTCGCCGTGCTGACCGATATCCTGGGTGACGAGGATCACCTCGGCGACATGGACTTCAAGGTGGCCGGTTCCTCTGAGGGCGTCACCGCCCTGCAGATG
Source organism: Halomonas sp. (assembly GCF_014859505.1). GTDB lineage: Bacteria > Pseudomonadota > Gammaproteobacteria > Pseudomonadales > Halomonadaceae > Halomonas. The sequence goes on along the minus strand of NZ_JACUUD010000016.1, from coordinate 24,790 downwards.
GACATCAAGATCGAGGGCATCAACGAGGAGATCATGGAGCAGGCGCTGCAGCAGGCCCTGGAGGCTCGCCTCGGCATTCTCGCGCAGATGAATGAGGTGATCGGCCAGAGCCGTACCGAGGTCTCCGACAACGCCCCCTCCATGGCGACCATCAAGATCGCCCCGGACAAGATCCGCGACGTCATCGGCAAGGGCGGCGCCACCATCCGCAAGATCTGCGAGGATACCGGCGCCTCCATCGACCTGGACGACGACGGCACCGTGCGCATCTACGCCGAGGACAAGGCGGCGGCCAAGCGGGCGATCGACACCGTGCTTGCGATCACTGCCGAGGCGGAGATCGGCAAGCTCTATCTGGGCAAGGTGGCCCGCATTGCCGACTTCGGCGCCTTCGTCAACATCATGCCGGGCACCGACGGGCTTGTGCACATCTCCCAGATCGTGCCGGAGCGGGTCAACGACGTGCGAGATTTCCTCAACGAGGGTGACGAGGTGGTGGTCAAGGTCCTCGACATCGACAACCGCAACCGGGTGAAGCTCACCATCAAGGAGATCACCCCCGAAGAGAAGGCGGCGTTCGAGGCCGAGCAGGTCGCCGAACCCGAGCTGTAAGCGCCGAGTGCCCAGGAAGTAGGCGCAAGAAAAAACCGCCCCCGCAGCTCGGCTGCGGGGGCGGTTTCTTGTCGGGCTCTACTGAAGTGCTTCCAGCCGTTATCTCTCGATGGCGAGAGCCACGCCCTGGCCACCGCCGATGCACAGCGTCGCGAGGCCCTTCTTGGCGTCGCGGGCGATCATCTCGTGCAGCAGGGTCACCAGGATGCGGCAGCCGGAGGCGCCGATGGGGTGGCCCAGCGCGATGGCGCCGCCGTTGACGTTGACCTTGCTCACGTCCCAGCCGAGCTCCTTGTTGACGGAGAGGGCCTGGGCGGCGAAGGCCTCGTTGGCCTCGACCAGATCGAGGTCATCCAGGCTCCAGCCGGCCTTCTCCAGGCAGAGGCGGGTGGCCGGGGCCGGGCCGATGCCCATGATCGCCGGGTCGACGCCGGCGTTGCTGTAGGCGGCAATGCGCGCCAGGGGCGTAAGGCCCAGGGCCTTGGCCTTCTCGGCGGAGCAGAGCATCACCGCGGCGGCGCCGTCGTTCAGGGAGGAGGCGTTGCCTGCGGTGACGGTGCCGTCCTTCTTGAAGGCGGGGCGCATGCCGGCGAGCTTGTCGGCGCTCACCTCGCGGGGGTTCTCGTCGGTGTCGAAGACCACCGGGTCGCCCTTGCGCTGGGGAATCTCCACGGGAACGATCTGGCCCTTGAACTTGCCGTCGCGGATGGCAGTGGCAGCCTTCTGCTGGGAGGCGGCGGCAAACTCGTCCATCTCTTCGCGAGTGATGGCGTACTTCTCGGCGACGTTCTCGGCGGTGATGCCCATGTGGTAGTTGTTGAAGGCGTCCCACAGGCCGTCATGAACCATGGTATCCACGGCCTTCCAGTCGCCCATGCGCTGGCCGTTACGGGAGTTGGGAAGCACGTGGGGCGAGGCGGACATGTTCTCCTGACCGCCGGCGATGATCAGCTCGGCGTCGCCGCAGCGGATCGCCTGGGTGGCCAGGTGAAGGGCCTTGAGGCCGGAGCCGCACACCTTGTTGATGGTCATGGCGGGGACAGTATCGGGCAGGCCGGCCTTGATGGCGGCCTGGCGGGCGGGGTTCTGGCCCACGCCGGCGGTCAGTACCTGGCCCAGCAGCACCTCGTCGACCTGGTCACCGGAGACACCGGTGGTGGCAAGCAGGTCCTTGATCACCAGGGCGCCGAGGTCGCTGGCGGGGATGCCGGCCAGGGAGCCGCCAAAGGAGCCGACGGCGGTGCGGCGTGCGGCAACGATCACCACTTCTTGCATGGGAGTGTTCTCCTGAATGGGATGACGAGTTTGCGGCCTTGTCGCGGCAGCCGGACACGACCGAGGGTCTCAGCATAGGGGACGCTTGTGCGTGGCGGCAATGCTTCCATGGCCGCATGACCGGACTCGCTGGGTGTTGGCGGCACCCCGTCGGGGGTGCCGCGGCAAACGTCAGGCCATCTGCACGGGAATCGCGTGGCTGGTGTGGCTGATCGCGTTGCCTTCCTGGAGGTAGACCAGCGCCGGCTGGTGGTTCTCCAGCTCGGCGTCGCTGTAGTGGGCGTAGCTGCAGATGATCACGCGATCGCCGGGGCCGGCCAGGTGGGCGGCGGCGCCGTTGACGGAGATCACCCTGGAGCCCTCCTCGGCGCGGATGGCGTAGGTGGTGAAGCGCTGGCCATTCTCGACGTTGTAGATCTGGACCTGCTCATTCTCGCGAATGCCGGACATGTCGAGCAGTTCGCCGTCGATGGCGCAGGAGCCCTCGTAGTTGAGCACGGCATGGGTGACGCGGGCCATGTGCAGCTTGGCCTTGAGCATGATGGTGAACATGGAAGCGTGATCCTCCGGAAGCGGATGGGCGGCGCGTCAGCGCGGCAGGGTCAGGGTCAGGTTGTCGATCAGTCGGGTCGAGCCCAGGCGGGCGGCGGCCAGCAGCACGGCCTCGCGGGTCGTCGGCGTGACGGGGCCCAGGTCGGCCGCGCGCAGCTCCAGGTAGTCCGGTGCGAAGCCGGCCTCCTGCAGGCGGGCGTATCCGCTGGCGAGGGTCGGCCCGGTCGCCTCGCCGGCCTCCAGGCCCTGGCGCAGTTCGCACAGGGTCTGATAGAGCCGTGGCGCCGCCGAGCGCTGTTCGGCACTCAGGTAGCCGTTGCGTGAGGAGAGCGCGAGGCCGTCCTCGGCGCGCACGATGGGCACGCCGACGACCTCGATGGGGAAGTGCAGGTCGGCCACCATGCGGCGGATCACCGCCAGCTGCTGGTAGTCCTTCTCGCCGAAGCAGGCGATGTCGGGCTGTACCAGGTTGAAGAGCATGCCGACGACGGTGGAGACGCCATCGAAGTGGCCGGGTCGTGAGGCGCCACACAGCCCCTCGGTGACGTCGGGCACCACGATGCGGGTCTGGGCCTCGAGCCCGCGCGGATAGACGGTGGCGGTCTCGGGAGCGAACAGCAGGTCGCAACCGGCCGCCTCGAGCCCGGTCTGATCCTCCTCGAGTGTGCGCGGGTAGGCATCCATGTCCTCGCCTGCCCCGAACTGCATGGGGTTGACGAAGATGGTGGCGATCACCACCTCGGCGCGCTCGCGGGCCGCGGCGACCAGCGCCAGGTGACCGTCGTGCAGGTTGCCCATGGTGGGGACCAGGGCGATGCGCTCGCCGCGACGACGAACGTCCGCCAGCGCCTCGCGCAGGGCGAGGGTCTCTCTGAGGGTACGCATGACAGGCTCCAGGGCTAGAAGCAGTGTTCCTCGGCGGGGAAGCGCCGTGCCTTGACGTCCTCGTGGTAGCGCCGGAAGGCGCCCTGGATGTCGTCGGCATCGGCCATGAAGTTCTTGACGAAGCGTGGCTTGCGGCCGGCGGTAACGTTCAGCACATCGTGCATCACCAGGATCTGACCGTCGGTGTCGGGACCGGCGCCGATGCCGATCACCGGCACGTCCAGCGCCTCGGTGACGGCTCGTCCAAGGCTGGCCGGCACGCACTCCAGCAGGATGACCGAGGCGCCGGCCGCAACCAGGGTACGGGCATCCTCGAGGATCTGGGTGGCGCGCTCGGCCTCGCGGCCCTGCACCTTGTAGCCGCCCAGTTGGTAGACCGTCTGCGGGGTGAGGCCTAGGTGGGCGCACACCGGCACGCCGCGGCGAGTCAGCTCGCGTATGCCCTCGGCCATCCACGCCTCGCCCTCCACCTTGACCAGCTCGGCGCCGGCGCGCATCAGCTCGCCGGCGTTCTCCAGCAGGCGCTCGGTGCTGGCGTTGCCCATGAAGGGCAGGTCGACCATCAAGAGGCTCGCTCCCTTGCCGCGGGCCGCGCAGCGGGTGTGATAGCAGATCTCCTCGAGGGTCACCGGCAGGGTGCTGGCGTGGCCCTGCAGGACCATGCCTAGGGAGTCGCCGACCAGCAGTACCTCGATGCCGGCGTCGCTGGCGGCCCGTGCGAAGGAGGCATCGTAGGCGGTCAGGCAGCTGAAGGACTCACCGGCGCGCTTGAAGGCCTGCAGCGTGCTCAGGGTGACGGTTTTCATGGCGTGCTCTCATCGTTGTGGCAGCAGGGGAGGCGCATCATGACTGCCTGACCCGCCGGTAACTTTGCGGCAACAAACCCGTGATTGTTACCTGAATCGCCTGGGCGTGTCGATAGGTAACACTTCCCGCTGGAATCAGATCGTCGGTAACAGCGCTGCCAGGCCGTCGGTCTCCAGGGTCTGGGCCAGCTCCGCCAGGCGGCTGCCGTCCGGCAGCGAAAGCGCCGGGGCCAGCTCCAGTAGCGGCATCACCACGAAGGCGCGATGCGTCAGTTCGGGATGTGGCACGCTCAGACGTGGCAGGGACATCACGCTGTCATCGAACAGTAGCAGATCCAGGTCCAGGGTGCGGGGCCCCCAGCGGCGGGCACGCACCCGACGGTGGCGCTGTTCCAGGGCCTGCAGCTGGTCGAGGAGCGCCAGCGGCGATAGGCGGGTCTGCAGCAGCGCCACGGCGTTGATGAAGTCGGGCTGATCCCGGGGGCCGTGCGGCCGGCTGACATAGCAGTGTGAGGCGCCCAGACGGCGTGTGAGGGGCAGGCGGTCGAGCTCCTCGAGGGCCAGCTCGACGTGCCGGCGCGGATCGTCCAGGTTGCTGCCCAGGCCGATCCAGGCGCAATGCGAGTTCATGCGTTGCCGTTATCGCCGCCATTAGTGTTACGCGGCTTGCGACGCCGGGGACGCCGTTTGCGCGGTGCGCCGCTGCCGGCGGGGTTGGCGCCGACCTTGTCCAGCAGGCGGCGTTGCTCATGCTCGTCGGCGTTCTGGAAGGCCGTCCACCAATCGCCGAGCCCCGGCTCGAGCTCGCCGGCGGCCTCCCGCAGTAGCAGCAGGTCGTAGGCGGCTCGGAAGCGGGGATGCTCGCGGGTCTGGAAGACGCGGCGGCCGCGACGCATCGGTAGACGCTGCTGCAGGTCCCAGATGTCACGCATCGGCAGGCTGAAGCGCTTGGGGATCGAGATATGCTGCAGCTGTCGGGAGACCACCTGCTGGGAGGCCGCCTGCAGGGCCGGGATCGGCGGCATGCCGTCGCGCTCGTGAGCGGCCTGGTGCCGCTGCACGGGGCCCCAGAGCAGGGCGGCAAACAGGAAGGCCGGGGTGACCGGGCGCTCCTCGGCGATGCGCCGGTCGGTGCTGGCCAGTGCCGCCTCCACCAGGGGCTCGGCCCAGGGCAGTTCGTCCATGGCCTCCGCGGCTTCCGGGAAGAGCATCTCGAACAGCCCGTAGTGGCGCAGCAGGCGGAAGGTCTCCACGCCGTGCCCACCCATGAACAGCTTGAGGATCTCGTCGAACAGGCGTGCCGGGGGGATCTGCAGCAGCAGCGGGGCCAGTTCGCGGATCGGGGCCTCGCTGGCGGGGTCCAGGTGGAAGTCGAGCTTGCCGGCGAAGCGCACCGCCCTCAGCATTCGCACCGGATCCTCGCGGTAGCGGGTCGCGGGGTCGCCGATCAGGCGCAGGGTGCGCGCCTCGATGTCACGCACGCCGTTGGCGAAGTCGTGGATCGAGAAATCGGCGATGCTGTAGTAGAGGGCATTGATGGTGAAATCGCGGCGTATGGCGTCTTCCTGGATGTTGCCCCACACGTTGTCGCGCAGCAGCAGTCCCTCGTCGGACTGCTGGGCGATATGATCGCCATGATCGTCGCCGGGCTTGCCGCGGAAGGTGGTGACCTCGATCACCTCGCGCCCGAAGCGAACGTGCACGATGCGAAAGCGCCGGCCGATGATCCGCGAGTTGCGAAACAGCGTCTTGACCTCTTCCGGCGTGGCGTCGGTGGCCACGTCGAAGTCCTTGGGCATGCGCCCGAGCAGGGAGTCACGGATGCAGCCACCCACCAGGTAGGCCTGGTAGCCGGCATTGTGTAGCCGATATAGCACCTTGAGGGCGGCATCGCTGAAGTGCTGGCGCGACACCGGGTGTTCCTGGCGGGGAATGATCCGCGGCTCCAGCGGGCCGGCGGCGGCACTGTCGGGTCCGAAGAAGGACTTCAGGCGTTCGCCTGGACTCTGCAGGAAGCGGGTAAATCCTTTGAACATGCGGCGATATCGACTCGCGGTGCGGAAAAAGAGGACTAAAAAGTATGAGTGTATCCGACCCCCGGGACCTTGCATAGCATGGCGGCGGCGAGTCTCATGCGAGACCCACAGTAAAAGGGGGAGGCCGGAAGGCCTCCCCCTAAAGCATTCTGCAGCGTCCATGCTGCTGGTTCTTCTTCGTGATGGCACATCGCCTTGAATACGCACCGCAGTCACTAAGGAGAAGAACAGGCTAGCTGTGTTGTTGTCCTTGTTGGCGCTCCTGGTGGTGACCGCCTCGTATTCAAAACAATAATCCAACCACGACGGCAGTGGGTCTGCCTCCCCCCGGCTTGTTGGTGTTGTTGCCGGGGGTGCACCTTCGACGGCGATTGTTCTTGTTGTGAGCCGTGCTGATGCGTCGGGTCCTGAGTCTCCGGTTCCTCGCTGAGCTTTTTGTTGTTGGCAGGCGAGGGGCCGAGCACGTTGTCTGTTGTTCTTGTTGGCTAATCGCGCCTGTATGGCTCTGGCCCGCAGTGCTTGTTGTTGGGGTGGGGCCTGTCACTCTGGTCTGCCGCGTTGTTGTTGTTGGGGCAGTCGGTGACACCGGAACTTGTTTTTCTTACCTGGGTATATAGCAGCCTACGTGCCAGTGATTTATTATTTTTTTACTTTCAATAGGTTGCGCACGATTTCTTTCGGGGAGCAGCGCCGCGGGTGGCGGAGTGTTACCCCTGTGGCCCCAGCGTGGGGCACGTGCTGTGTGGGACGGTAACAAATGGGGCAGGTTGGGAAGCCTGGCCCCACACGACAGCACTCGCGGCGGTGGCCGCGGGTGCTGGCGCGTTAGTCTCATGGACGATGGTCGCATGGGCATGAGGGCCACATGGACGTCAGCCGCTCACTCATTCTTGCGTCGTGGGCTCTTCTTGCGGGGGATGCCGAGGCGCTGACGTCGTTCCCACAGCGACTTGCGACTGATGCCGAGCTTCTGGGCCAGTTCGGTCTCGCTCATCTGGTCCTGGTGCTCGAGCACGAAGTGCTGGAAGTAGTCCTCGAGCGAGAGGTCGTCCTCGCCGCTGACCTCACCGGCGTCGGCCTTGGCGGGCTCGGGCTCGGTGGGGGGCTTGCGTGGGGAGGGGGACGTGCTGCTGGGCGGCGAGAGCCCCAGGTCATCCGGATGAATCAGGTGGCTCTCGGCGAGGATCACTCCGCGCTCGAGGGCGTTTTCCAGCTCGCGAACGTTACCGGGCCAGGGGTAGTCGTGGATCTCGCGACGGGCGGCGCGGGAGAGTCGCAGTCCCTCGCGGTCGTGGCGCTTGCATGCCTTCTCCAGCAGGATATCGGCGATCAGCAGCACGTCCTCCTCGCGGTCGCGCAACGGGGGGAGGTCGATCTGCATGACGTTGAGGCGATAGTAGAGGTCGAGGCGAAACTCACCGGTCTTCGACAGGGCGCGCAGATCGCGGTGGGTGGCGGCGATCAGGCGCACGTCCACGTGGCGGGTCTCCACCGAGCCGATCTTGCGGATCTCGCCCTCCTGCAGCACCCGCAGCAGCCGGGCCTGGGCGTCCAGCGGCAGCTCGCCGATCTCGTCGAGGAACAGAGTGCCGCCGTCGGCGGCCTCCACCAGGCCGGTGCGCGCAGCACTGGCGCCGGTGAAGGCGCCCTTCTCGTGGCCGAACAGCTCCGACTCGATCAGCGTCTCGGGAATCGCCGCGCAGTTGACGCTGATCAGCGCGGCCCGGGCGCGCTTACTCTGCTGGTGCAGGGCGCGGGCGACCAGCTCCTTACCGGTGCCCGACTCGCCCTGGATCAGCACGGTGACGTCGGCCGGCGCGGTCTTTCGGATGCGAGAGTAGACCAGTTGCATGGCCGGGCAGTTGCCGATCATCGGCTGGGCCTGGCCGCCGGGCTCGGTGATGTCTGGCGGCTCGGCGCGCCGCGAGGCCTGCAGGTGCAGCACCCGAGCCACGGTCTCCAGCAGTTCGTCGTGGTCGAAGGGCTTGGCGACGTAGTCCACGGCGCCCTGCTTGAGGGCCTCCACCGCCGAGCGCATGCTGGCGTAGCTGGTCATGATCAGCACCGGCACCGGCGCGGCGCGGCTGATCAGCTCGGTGCCGGGCTCGCCGGGCAGGCGCAGGTCGCTGATCACCAGGTCGAAGCGCTGCGGGTCCAGGGCCGTGGCCTCGTCCACCGAGCCGGCCTCCTCGACCCGGTAGTCGTGGCGCTCGAGCAGGCGGCGCAGGGCACTGCGGATGATGGCTTCGTCTTCTACGATCAGGATCCGGCTCATCGCGGTGTCTCGCCCTCTTGTGGGTTCAGCGGCAGCCAGAGGCTGATGCGGGTGCCGCGCTCGCGACCCGGCGGCGGCGATTCGATATCGATCTGGCCGTGGTGCTCGGCGACGATGCTGTAGACCAGCGGCAGGCCTAGCCCGGTGCCCTGGCCGGGGGGCTTGGTGGTGGTGAAGGGCTCGAAGAGGTGGTCGCGCACCCTTTCGTCGATGCCGTGGCCCTCGTCGGTGACGGCGACCCGCAGCCCGGCGGCCTCGGCGCTCGCCTCGATGACGACGCGGTTGCCGGGATCGCTGGCGTCGCGGGCGTTGCCGAGCAGGTTGACCATCACCTGCAGCAGCCGCTGGGCATCGCCCTGGACGCGGGGCGCGGCGGGGCAGCGGTTCTCGAAGACGACATCGTCGCCCGAGCGGGCGAGATGGATCAAGTGGATAGCCTCGTCGGTGATCTCGGCCAGGGAGACCGGGGCAAACGCCTGCCCGCCCAGGTGGCGCCCGCCGTGGGCAAACCCCACCAGTGATGAGACGATCCGCGAGACCCGATCGGTGAGCTGCTGGATCTGTCCGGCGGTCTCGAGGATCTCGGGGTCTTCCGTGTCGTAGCGCAGGTTCTGGGCGAGCGACGAGATCCCGGTGATGGGGTTGCCGATCTCGTGGGCGACCCCGGCGGCCAGCTGGCCGATAGAGGCCAGGCGTGCGGCGTGGACCAGCTCGTCCTCCAGCCACTTCATCTCGCTGTGGTCCTCCACCAGGATCACCATGCCTCCGGGTTCGCTGTCGTCGCCGGTGAGTTCGGCCTTGTGCAGGCTCAGATAGCGGACTCCGCCTTCCAGGGTGACCGGCTGCTTGTAGAGGTGGCTATGCGACTCGGCCAGGATGCGGCCGAGGAGTTCGCCCCAGGGGGCCGGCAGGCTGTCGCGGCGGGCGCCGATCACGCTGGCGCCTTCGATGCCGCTGAGGGCGGCCAGGGCGTCGTTCCACATCAGCAGCTCACCGTCATCACCGAAGGCGCACAGGCCCACCGGCAAGCGGGTCAGGGTGCGGCGGTGGTAGCGGCGCAGGCCGTCGAGCTCCCTGGCCAGGCCGGTCAGCCGAGAGCGGTAGGCCTCCAGGCGGCTCTCCACGTAGTGGATGTCCTCGGTGGCACCGGCGCTGCCCTCGCGGTAGGGCAGGTAGCGGTCGACGATGTCCTGGGCCACCGAGGGGCCCATCAGGCCGGAGAGGTTGGCTTGCAGCCGGTCACGCAGCCGGCGCAGGGCGTAGGGTCGCCCGTCGAGGGGGCCAATGCCAAGATCGTTCAGGGCCCGCCCCACCTCGCGCTGCGCCGCCTCGTCGCCCAGGGCGCGGGCCAGGTGGATCTTGAACTCCTCACCGTTGGCGGCCTCCAGCGGCAGGCGCTTGGGGCGAATCACCGCATCCACCGAGCAGGCCTCGGCGGCGGCCCGCTCCCCTTCGGAGGTGCGCGTGGCCAGTGAGACGACGATGAAGACCAGAGCGTTGCCGGCCAGGGAGACCAGGGTGATCACGTACCATTCCGGCTCGCCGGCCACGGCCTCGAGCCCGGGAGGGATCACCACCAGCGGGGGCAGTCCGGTGAGCAGCGGCCCCCACAGGCCGAGCAGCCACACCAGCAGGCCGACCACCAGGCCCGCGATCATTCCCTTGCGGTTGGCGCCGGGCCAGTAGAGCAGGGCCAGCAGCCCCGGCAGGCACTGGGCCATGCCGACGAAGGCGGCCAGCGCCAGGGTGGTGAGGTCGTGATTGACGCCGACGATGCGATAGAAGAGCCAGCCGCCCAGCACCACGGCGCCTACCAGGGCGCGGCGCAGCCACAGCAGCCAGCGGTAGAGGTCCTGCTGGGCCTCGGGGGGGTGGGCCACCAGCAGCACGTGGTTGAGGATCATGCCCGACAGCGCCAGAGCGATCAGTACCATGGTGGCGCTGGTGGCGGCGAGCCCGGCGATGAAGGCCAGTGACTGCATCCACAGCGACTCCGACAGCCCAAAGGCCAGGTAGGCGGAGGGCAGCACGTCGCCTGCGCCGAGGCGCTGGCCCGCCCACAGGATCAGCGGCACCGGGAGGGCCATCAGCAGCAGGAACAGCGGCAGCGCCCAGCTGGCCTGCAGCAGGGTGTAGCGGGAGTGGGTCTCGGTGAAGGTGATATGGAAGATGTGCGGCATCAGCAGGGCCGCGGCGAAGAACAGCAGCAGCAGGGTGCGCCAGTGGGCGGGGTCTGGCTGTACCACGTCGGCCTGGAAGGCCTGGCCGGGACCGTCGAGCCAGGCCTGGAGGTCGGCGGGACCGTCGAAGACCACGAACAGCGCGAAGGCGCCGAGGCCCAGCATGGCGACCAGCTTGACCAGGGAAGAGAGGGCGATCACCGCCAGCAGGCTGTCGTGGTGGCCATCCACGCGCCCCTGGCGCGTCCCGAACAGCATGGCGAAGAGGGCGATCATGGCGCAGAAGGCCAGGGCCAGCAGCGATGGCGAGGCGGCGCCGGTCATCAGGAAGATGGCATCGCCCATGGTCTGCACCTGCAGGGCCAGCAGCGGCAGCACCGCCAGCAGGCTGATCAGGGTGATCAGGGTGCCCACCCAGCGCGAACGAAAGCGGAAGGCGAACAGGTCGGAAAGGGAGGCGAGCTGGTAGGTGCGGGTCATGCGCTGGATCGGGACCAGCAGCACCGGGGCGAGCAGAAAGGCCCCTGCCACGCCAAGGTAGTAGGCCAGATAACCGTAGCCGGAGGTGGAGGCGAGCTCCAGGCTACCGTAGATCGCCCAGGCGCTGGCATAGACCCCCAGTGCCAGGGTATAGACCACCGGGTGGCGGGTGATGCGCGTGCCGATCACCCCGCGCTCCACCGCCAGCGCACAGAGGAAGAGCACCAGCAGAAAGCCCGTGCCCAGGGCGAACATCCCGGCCAGGCTAGCGTTCATCGAGCTTCCTTTTCTGTTCCAGCCACAGGGTCAGGGCGATCAGCACGCCCCAGATGACGAAGGGGCGGTACCAGGCCACGCCCGGGCTGGCCCAGCCGCTCATCATCAGCGGCGAGAGCAGGTAGCCGCCGAGCACCAGGAACAGCAGGATGCGATAGACGTACATGACAGCCTCTCAGTCGGCCCCAAACGCATCGTCTTCGGGCGTGCGGTGCGGTTCGGGGCGGATACGGGTGACCTCCCAGTGGGCGATCCCCCAGGCGAGCTGCTCGGCCACTGGTGCCCCGACAAGACCGTTGGGCGGCGCCTGGTCCAGGGCCGCCAGGGCGGCGTGCAGCAGCGGGCGCACGGCGGGGTCGTCGGTGGGCAGGGCCGGGGCCAGGTTCTGCTTGGAGAGCTTCTGGCCCCCCTCGCCGATGATCAGCGGCAGGTGCAGATAGCGCGGCTCGGGGAGGCCCAGGGCGTGCTGCAGCTGGCGCTGCCAAGGGGTGTTGTCGAGCAGGTCGAAGCCGCGTACCACGTCGCTGATCCCCTGCTGGGCGTCGTCCACCACCACGGCGAGCTGGTAGGCCCAGAGGCCATCCTTGCGCTTGAGCACCACATCGCCGAGGTCGGCCGGATCGAAGCGCTGCTGGCCGAACAGCCGGTCCTGCCAGACCACCGGACGCAGGCCCAGGTCGCTGCGCAGCCGCCAGGCTACCGGCTTGCCGGGCTCGCGGACCCCGTCCCGGCACCAGCCGGGGTAGACTGCATGCTCGCGCCACTGCTTGCGCGAGCAGCTGCAGGGGTAGGCCAGGCCGAGGGTGACCAGGCGGTCGAGAGCCGCCTGATAGGCGTCATCGCGATCGTGCTGCCAGAGCACCGGGCCGTCCCAGTGCAGGCCGAAGGCCGTGAGCTGGCGCTGGATCTCGTCGGCGGCACCGGGTGGGCAGCGCGGCGGGTCGATGTCCTCGATGCGCAGCCGCCACTCGCCGCCGGCGCGGCGGGCATCCAGGAAGCTGGCCAGGGCGGCCACCAGGGAGCCGAAGTGCAGCGGGCCCGAGGGGGTCGGGGCGAAGCGGCCGCGGTAGTGGCTCATGGGCGGCTCCCGCCATCAGACGCGCGAACGGGCACCCAGGGGTGCCCGTTGCGAGGGTTCATGCAGGCCATCGGCATGCCTGGATCAGCCGCCCAGCTGCTTTTCCTTGAGCTCGGCCAGCGTCTTGCAGTCGACGCACAGGGTGGCCGTGGGGCGCGCCTCGAGGCGGCGGATGCCGATCTCGACGCCGCAGGCCTCGCAGAAGCCGTAGTCATCTTCGTCGATCTTGTCGAGGGTCTCGTTGATCTTCTTGAGCAGCTTGCGCTCGCGATCCCGGGTGCGCAGCTCCAGGCTGAAGCCCTCCTCCTGGGTGGCGCGGTCGGCCGGGTCGGCGTAGTTGTTCGCCTCTTCCTGCAGATGACGCACGGTGCGATCCACTTCTTCCATGAGCTCTTGCTTCCAGCCCAGCAGGATCTGGCGGAAGTGCTCCAGCTGCTTCTCGTTCATGTACTCTTCACCCGCCGCCGGCTCGTAGGGGGTGAATTTCTTGGGCGCTTCCACTTTCTTGTCGGCTACTGGCATGGGACTGCCTCGTTACTTGAGTGACTGCTGATCAATACCCGCACCTAGCAAGGTATCTCACGCCAAAGGGATGCTTGTTTATCGGAAAAACCGGGGGTTTGCAACCTCGTCTGCCCCGCCGGCTACGGCCCTGCCACCAAAGTCGTTACACTATGGGCTCTCGGTATCATGAACCTTTGACCGCGCCAAGGGGGCCTGGCTCCCGGGTGCACACATTCTCGTTCACAGGAGCCTTGCCATGGCGTGGAGTCCGCGCATCGACCGGGTCGCCCCCTTCCGGGTGATGAGCCTGCTGGAAACCGCCCAGGCCCGCGAGGCGGCCGGCCACGACGTCATCCACCTGGAGGTGGGCGAGCCCGACTTTCCGACCCCTGCGCTGGTGGTGGCCGCCGGCCAGGCGGCCCTGGCCAGGGGCCATACCCGCTACTCGCCGGCGGCGGGACTTCCCGCGCTGCGCGAGGCGATCGCCGGCCACTATGCCGAGCATTTCGGCGCCGAGGTCGATCCCCGACGCATCCTGGTGACCCCCGGCGCCTCCGGGGCGCTGCTGCTGGCCAGCCAGCTGCTCGCCGGCCCCGGCGACCGGGTGCTGATGGCCGATCCCAACTACCCCTGCAACCGCCACTTCATGGCCCTGGCCGGCGCCGAGGTGGATGCCGTGCCAGTGGGGCCGGCGAGCGGCTGGCAGCTGGACGCCGGGCTGGTCGAGGCCCACTGGCGTGACACCACCCGGCTGGCGATGCTTGCCACCCCCTCGAACCCCACCGGCCATATGCTCGATCGTGCCCGGCTCGCGACGGTCGCGGGGAGCGTGGCGGCGAGGGGCGGCCACCTGCTGGTGGACGAGATCTACCAGGGGCTCTGCTACGATCTCGAGCCGCTCTCGGTGGCCTCGATCACCCCGGATGCCTTCGTGGTCAACAGCTTCTCCAAGTACTTCGGCATGACCGGCTGGCGCCTGGGCTGGCTGCTGGCGCCGGAGGCAGCGGTGGAGCCGCTGACTCGCCTTGCCCAGAACGTCTTTCTGGCCGCCTCCACCCCGGCCCAGCATGCGGCCCTGGCCGCCTTCACCCCCGAGTGCCGGGAGATCCTCGAGGCCCGGCGCAGTGAGCTGGCGCGCCGTCGGGACGCCCTGCTGGCGGCCCTGGCTCCCTTGGGGCTTGCGCCCTCGCTGCCGCCCCAGGGCGCCTTCTACCTGTGGCTCGATATCTCTCGCTACAGCGATGACAGCGAGGCCTTCTGCCGGCGCCTGCTGGAGGAGGAGGCCGTGGCGATCACACCGGGCATCGACTTCGCCCTGGTGGGCGGTGAGCGCCATGTGCGCATCGCCTTCACCACCGGGGTCGAGCGGCTGGAGGAGGCGGTGAGCCGTCTCGAGCGCTTCCTGGCGCGCCGGTAGGGAGTGGGCATGGATTACCCCGGCCTGGTGCCGGGCACGCTGCTGCGGCGCTACAAGCGCTTCCTCGCCGACGTATGCCTCGACGATGGCCGCGAGGTGGTCGCCCACTGTCCCAATACCGGCTCCATGCGGGCGGTGAACCTGCCGGGCTGCCGGGTGTGGCTCGCACCCAGCGTCAACCCGGCGCGCAAGCTGGCCTGGACCTGGGAGCTGATCGACTTGCCCCAGCCCGACGGCCGCCTGGCCACCGCCTCGGTGCATACCGGGCGGGCCAATCGCGTCGTCGAGGAGGCGCTGCGAGAGGGGTGGGTGCCCGGCCTCGCCGGCTATGCCGAGCTGAGGCGAGAGGCGAAGGTGGTGATCGGCAAGGAGAAGGCCTCACGTCTCGACTTCCGCCTGGATGACCCCGAGCGCGGTACGGCCTTCGTGGAGGTCAAGCAGGTCACCCTGAAGGAGGGTGACGGCCACGGCTACTTCCCCGACGCGGTGAGCGAGCGGGGCCGCCGGCATCTGGAGGTGCTGGCGGCGCTGGCCGAGCGGGGCGAGCGCGCGGTGCTGCTGTTCTGCGTGGCCCACGAGGGCATCGATGACGTGGCGCCCGCGGCCCATCTGGACTCGACCTATGCGGCGACCCTGCGGGCGGCGGCGGTGCGTGGCGTGGAGGTGATGGCACACCGCTGCGAGGTGGAGCGTCGCGGCGGTGTGCCAGTCGCGATCCGCCTGGGGCGGGCGCTGCCCGTGGACCTGGAGCGCCGCCTCGGGCCGTGACGGATTGCGCCTTGGCGGGCAGCGCCGGGGGCTCAGCGGTCGATGTAGAAGCGCTGGATGAAGCTGACCCTGGCCGGCTCGGCGTTACGGTCGTGAAGGACCTCCAGATCGAAGCGCATCGCCTCGTCGTCGTGGATGCGGAACACCGCAACCTGCGAGGGGACGTCGCCGCTGCGCAGGGTGCGGAAACTCAGCGGCGTGCGCGTGTCACCACTGCCGAGCCCCCCGACCGTGCCGTTCACGGTGGTGGGCAGGGCACGGGTGGTGCCGTCCTCGCGCTCCTCGAGCACGCTGACGTTGAGCAGCGCCATCGTGGTGCTGCGCTGGATGCCGTGTTCGCGGGCCACCGCCTCGGGCAGGAAGCTGGTGTTCACTGCACTGTAGTGGATCTGGTAGTTGCCGACCTGCTCGTACTGCTGGGCGGCGGCAGGGCCGACCAGCAGGGCCAGGGTGACTGCCGCCAGGAAGGCCAGGATGCCAGGTTTCATCGTCACCCCTCTTGTCTACCCTGTTGGTGATCGACGCTGTTGCGTCGTGACCGGGTCAGCCGCGGGCGACCCGGAAGATCGCGATCTCGCCGAACAGGTTGGGCCAAAGCCGCGAGGTCCAGTGGCCCTCGTGGTCACCGATGCCCACCGCCCGGTCGACGATGATCAGACCCTTGTCCCGGCACAATTGTTCAAAGTCATTGAAGGTCGACAGGTGAATGTTGGGGGTGTCGTACCAGGCATGGGGCAGCGACTTGGAGACCGGCATGTAGCCGCGGATCCCCAGATGCACCCGGTGGCGCCAGTAGGCGAAGTTGGGAAAGGTGATGATCGCTTCGCTGGCCACTCGCAGCATCTCGTCGAGCATCAGGTCGGGGCGGCGCAGGGCCTGCAGGGCCTGGGTCATGATCACCAGATCGCAGGCGTCGTCGTCGAAGTTGGAAAGCCCCTCGTCGAGGTTCTGCTCGATGACGTTGACGCCCCGGGCGATGCAGGCGGTGATGCCGTCGGGGTCGATCTCCAGGCCGTAGCCGGTGACGTGCTTGTCGCGGGCCAGGGCCGCCAGCAGGCTGCCATCGCCGCAGGCCAGGTCGAGGATATGGGCGCCCTCGGGGATCCAGTCGTGGATCAGCTTGAAGTCGGGGCGATTCATCATGCGCGCGTCTCCAGCCCGAGGTCGCCGGCCACGCGGTCCATGAAGGCGGCGAACACCGCCTGATAGCGGGGCTCCGGCATCAGGAAGGCGTCGTGGCCGTGGGTCGAGTCGATGTTGGCATAGCTGACCGGCTTGCCGGCGTGCACCAGGGCGTTGACCAGCTCCCGGGAGCGCGAGGGCGGGAAGCGCCAGTCGGTGGTGAAGCTGACCACCAGGAAGGGGCAGGTGGCCGAGGCCAGGGCGCGAGCGAGATCGCCCTCATGGGCCGCGGCCGGGTCGAAGTAGTCCAGTGCCTTGGTCATCAGCAGGTAGGTATTGGCATCGAAGGAGGTGGAGAAGGTGTCGCCCTGATAGCGCAGGTAGGACTCCACCTGGAACTCCACGTCGAAGCCGAAGTTGAGGTCGTCGGTGCGCAGGTCGCGGCCGAACCTGTGGCCCATGGCATCCTCGGAGAGGTAGGTGATGTGTCCCACCATGCGCGCCAGCTTGAGGCCGCGCCGCGGCACGGTGTCGTGCTCGGTGTACCAGCCGTCGTGGAAGTCGGGGTCCGAGCGGATCGCCTGGCGAGCGACCTCGTTGAAGGCGATGTTCTGGGCCGAGAGCTTGGGGGTGGCGGCGATCACCGCGGCGCTGGCGACCCGCTCCGGGTAGGCCAGGGCCCACTGCAGCGCCTGCATGCCGCCCAGGCTGCCGCCGATCACCGCGGCGAAGCGTTCAATGCCCAGCCGGTCGGCCAGTCGGACCTGGCTGTTCACCCAGTCGCCCACGGTCACCATTGGAAACTCCGGCCCCCACAGGCGGCCGGTCTCCGGGTTCTCGCAGTTGGGCCCGGTGCTGCCGTGGCAGCCGCCGAGATTGTTGAGCGAGACCACGAAGAAGCGCTCGGTGTCGATGGCCTTGCCGGGACCGATATGGGCGTCCCACCAGCCTGGCTTGCGCTCGTCGGCGCGATGATAGCCGGCGGCGTGGTGGTGGCCGGACAGCGCGTGGCAGATCAGCACCGCATTGGAGCGCTCGGCGTTGAGGGTGCCATAGGTCTCGTAGACGAGGTCGTAGGCCGGCAGCGTCCTGCCGCAGGCCAGGGCCAGGGGGTCGTCGAAGTGCGCCGTCTGGGGCGTCACCAGGCCGACCGAGTCAACAGGGAGCTCGGGCATCAGTCGTTCCGTGTCCAGTCGTTGCGGTGGGCGGCGAGTGGGGGCTCAAAGCCCGACCAGGGCGCCGGCCACGCCGGCGGCGCGGGTCAGCGAGCCCACCACGATACCATCGATCAGGCTGATGGCGATGAATGCCACGATGGGCGAGAGGTCGATCATGCCCAGGGGCGGGATGACCTTGCGCAGGGGCGCCATGATCGGCTCCACCAGCTGCATCACCAGCAGCGCTCCGGGGTGGCTGGCGTTGGGGGCCACCCAGCTGAGGATGATCATCGCGATCAGCGCGAAGAAGTAGATCTTGAGGATGGCATTGGCCAGCGCCGCCACGGCACCGATGGCCACGCTGGCGACCGGCGCCATGCCGAAGCCTGCCACCTGCAGGATGATGACGATGCTGACCGCCTTGATCACGAAGCCGGCCGCCAGGGTGGCCATGTCGAAGCGCCCCATTACCGGGCCCAGGAAGCCCTGGAAGGGGCGCACCGCCGGCTGGGTGATCTTGACCACCGTCTGGCTGATGGGATTGTAGTAGTCGGCCTGGGACGCCTGCAGCAGGAAGCGCAACATCAGCAGGAAGATGTACAGGTTGACCAGGGTGTTGACCAGCAGCAGGCCGGCATTTCCCATGAGGGTTCCTCCATGTCGTGGGTTGGCCGCCATCCGGCGGCCCCTTGAAACCGATGCCTGAAGTCAGCGGCCACCGAGCTCTGTGGCCATCTCCCGAGCGCGGGCGGCGCAGGCGTCCATGGCCTCGGCGAGAATGCGGCGCAGCTCGGCGGCCTCGAGATGCTCGACGGCGCGTTCGGTGGTGCCGCCGGGCGACATCACGTTGCGTTTGAGCTCGGCGGGGGTCTTGTCGCTGGCCATCGCCATCTTGGCGGCGCCGAAGGCGGTCTGCATCGCCAGGCGCCGGGCGGTCTCGGCGGGCAGGCCCAGCGCGACGCCGGCCTCCTCCATGGCCTCGAACATCAGGAAGAAATAGGCCGGGCCGCTGCCCGAGACGGCGGTCACCGCATCCAGCAGCACCTCGTCCTCGACCCACTCTACCAGGCCCACGGCCTCCATCAGTTCGGTGGCGACCCGGCGCTGCTCGTCGCTGACGCTGGCATTGGCATAGAGGCCGGAGGCCCCGGCGCCGACCAGGGCCGGGGTATTGGGCATGCAGCGCACGAGCGGCAACTCGCCGCCCAGCCAGGTCTCGAGGGTGGCGGCATCGAGGCCGGCGGCCACCGAGATGATCAGCGGGCGCCGGCGCTGGACCGCGCCGGCCAGGCCCTCGCAGACCTCCTTCATGATCTGCGGCTTCACTGCCAGCACGACCACATCGGCCTGGGCGACCGCGGCCACGTTGTCGGTGTTGGTGTGGATGCCGTAGCGCTCGTGCACCGGTGCGAGGAAGGCATCGCTGGGGGAGGTGGCGGTGATCGCGGAGGGCGAGAAGCCGCTGTCGATCATCCCGCCGATGATGGCGCTGGCCATGTTGCCTGCGCCGATGAAGGTGACTCTGGTGGCCATGGGGTGTGTCCTGTGTCGCTCTACGAGTGGGGCCGGTGCAGGCATCCGGCGGCTTCGGTGATCGGTTGGTGCTCAGCGGGGGCTTTCACGCTCCCCGAAGATGGCGGTGCCTACCCTCACCAGGGTGGCACCCTCCAGCACCGCGGCCTCGAGATCATGGGTCATGCCCATGGAGAGGGTGTCCAGCGGTGCCTCGGGGAAGCGGCGCTGGAGTGCCTCCAGGGCCTCGCGCAGCCGGGCAAGGGGCTCGCGCTGGGCGTTCATGTCCTCGCTCGGGGCCGGGATCGCCATCAGTCCGCGCAGGCGAAGCCGCGGCATCGCCAGTACCGCCTCGGCCAGCGCAGGCAGGTCGGGGAGGCTCACTCCGGACTTGCTGGGCTCCGCACTGATATTGACCTGCAGGCAGATCTCGAGGGGCGGCAATCCCTCCGGGCGTTGATCGTTCAGGCGCCGGGCGATCTTCTCGCGGTCTACGCTGTGTACCCAGGCGAAGTGTTCGGCTACCTCGCGGGTCTTGTTGGACTGCAGCGGACCGATGAAATGCCAGACGACGCCCTCGAGGTCGGCCAGTTCGGCCTGCTTGGCCAGCGCTTCCTGGACGTAGTTCTCGCCGAATTCGCGCTGGCCGAGATGCCAGGCCTCGCGCACCCGCGTCGCCGGCTTGGTCTTGCTGACCGCCAGCAGGCGCGCGCTGGTCGTCGGCCGGCCGGCGGCGGACAGGGCGTCGGCCAGACGCCGACGCACGGTGGCCAGCGATTCGGCGAGGGCGGTGGAGGCAGAAGGGGCTGTCATGTGGCAAGCTCTGTCATACTGAACATTACAAGATGTCACCAGGGCTGCGGGAGTAAGGGAAAACGCATGGATATTACCGAACTGCTGGCGTTCTCGGCAAAACAGAAGGCCTCCGACCTGCATCTGTCGGCGGGCCTGCCGCCGATGATCCGGGTCGATGGCGACATTCGCCGCCTCAACGTGCCGGCCATGGAGGACCGCGAGGTCCGCAAGCTGATCTACGACATCATGGCCGACCGCCAGCGCCGTGACTACGAGGAGTTCTTCGAAACCGACTTCTCCTTCGAAGTGCCGGGCGTGTCGAGATTCCGTGTCAACGTCTTCAACCATGCGCGCGGCGCCGGGGCGGTGTTCCGCACCATCCCCACCGACGTGCTGACCCTGGAGGACCTCGGCCTCGGCACCGTCTTCCGTCAGCTCTCCATGCTGCCCCGCGGCCTGGTGCTGGTGACCGGCCCCACCGGTTCTGGCAAGAGCACTACGCTTGCGGCGATGATCGACTTCATCAACGACAACCGCTACGAGCATATCCTCACCATCGAGGATCCGGTGGAATTCGTCCACCGCAGCAAGCGTTGCCTGATCAACCAGCGTGAGGTGCACCGCGACACCCACGGGTTCGCACCGGCGCTGCGCAGCGCCCTTCGCGAGGACCCGGACGTGATTCTGGTCGGCGAGCTGCGTGACCTGGAGACCATCCGGCTGGCGCTGACTGCGGCGGAGACCGGCCACCTGGTGTTCGGCACCCTGCACACCACGTCGGCGGCCAAGACCATCGACCGGATCATCGACGTCTTCCCCGGGGATGAGAAATCCATGGTGCGCTCGATGCTCTCGGAGTCGCTCCAGGCGGTGGTCTCCCAGGCGCTGCTCAAGCGCATGGGGGGCGGCCGAGTGGCGGCCCACGAGATCCTCATCGCCACCGCGGCGGTGCGCAACCTGATCCGCGAGGACAAGGTCGCGCAGATCTACTCGGCCATCCAGACCGGCGGCAATCTGGGCATGCAGACCCTGGATGCCTCGCTGGCCAAGCTGGTGGCGGACAACGTGGTGGCGCGCGATGAGGCGCAGGCGAAGGCCAAGGGCATGCTGGCGAACTGAGCGGGAATTCGGCCGTTCGGCAGGGAACAACGGGGAAGAGGAGCAGGGACATGACGGCGAAAGAGTGGCTCTACCAGCTGCTGGATATCATGGTGCAGAAGGAGGCGTCGGATCTGCTGATTTCTGTGGGGGCGCCGCCGACCCTCAAGATGGCCGGCAAGCTGACCCCCATGGGGGACCAGGGGCTCAGCGTGGAGCAGGTCAACGAGCTGGTCAGCGCGTCGATTCCGGAGACGGTGATGTCGCGCTTCCAGGTCGAACGCGAGGCCAACTTCGCACTCAGCCTCAAGGACAAGGGGCGCTTTCGCGTCAGCGCCTTCCAGCAGCGCAACCAGAAGGCCATGGTGATCCGGCGTATCGCCTTCGAGATTCCCCATCTGGAGGAGCTGTCGCTGCCTCCGGTGCTGGGCGAACTGGCCAATATCAAGCGCGGCCTGGTGTTCGTGGTGGGCGGCACCGGTACCGGCAAGTCGACCACGCTGGCGTCAATGATTCAGCAGCGCAACGAGACCCTCGGTGGCCATATCATCAGCGTCGAGGATCCCATCGAGTATGTGCACCCGCACAAGAAGGCGATCATCAACCAGCGCGAGGTGGGGATCGACACCGACTCCTTCGAGGTGGCGCTGAAGAACACCCTGCGCCAGGCTCCCGATGTCATACTGATCGGCGAGATCCGTACTCGGGAGACCATGGAGCACGCCCTCACCTTCGCCGAGACCGGCCACCTCTGCCTGGCGACCCTGCACGCCAACAACGCCAACCAGGCACTGGATCGCATCATCAACTTCTTTCCCATGGAACGTCACGGCCAGGTATGGCTAGATTTGTCTCTCAACCTGCGTGCCATCGTGGCCCAGCAGCTGCTGCCCACGGTGGATGGTGGACGCTGCCCGGCCATCGAGATCATGCTCAAGTCGCCGCTGATCGGGGACCTGGTTCGCAAGGGCGAAGTCAACGAGATCAAGAATGTCATGGCCCGTTCCCGGGATCTGGGCATGCAGACCTTCGATCAGGCGCTCTACGATATCTTCAAGGCGGGCAAGATCACCGAGGAGGTGGCGCTGGTGCATGCCGACTCGGCCAACGATCTGCGCATGATGATCAAGTACGGTGATGCCGGCAGCGAAGGGATGACCCAGGCCCGCGAGGCGGCCAGTCACCTCTCGCTGAAGCGCGACGACGAGTTCTAGGCCGCTACCGGCGCGTGGATCAGGGGGCGTAGACGCCCCCCAGTACGCGGGGCCCCGCGGCGCCAGTCACCGAGGGCAGGTTGCCCGGCAGGCCCTGAAGCCTGCGCCAGGCCAGCCAGGCGAAGGCGCCGGCCTCGAGCCAGTCGGCCGGCCAGCCCCACTCCGCGCTATCGGTGATGGCCGAGTCGGGCAAATGGCGGCTCAGGCGTGTCAGCAGATCGCGGTTGTGGGCGCCGCCGCCACAGGGGATCAGCCTTGCCGCCGCCGGCGCATCAAGTCGCCCCTGCGCCATGGTCACTGCCTGGGCCACGCTGGCTGCCGTCAGCTCCGCCAGGGTGGCCTGCACGTCCTCGGGGTGCTCCTCTCCCGTCAGCTTTGCCTCTAGCCAGCCAAGGTGAAAGAGCTCGCGTCCGGTGCTGCGTGGCGGCGGCAGATGAAAGAAGGGCTCTGCCAGCAGTCGGGCCAGGAGTGCTTCGTCGACCCGCCCCGAGGCCGCCCAGGCGCCATCCATGTCGAAGCCGCCGCCACGATGCCGGGCGTGCCAGGCGTCCAGCAGGGCATTGGCTGGTCCCGAGTCGAAGCCTACCGGGGCCCGGGGATCCTCGGCGGGAGGCAGCAGGGTCAGGTTGGCGAACCCTCCCAGGTTGAGTATCAGGCGCCACTCGCCGGGTGCGCGGAACAGTGCCTCGTGGAAGGCCGGCGCGAGGGGGGCTGCCTGGCCGCCGGCGGCCAGGTCGCGGCGTCGGAAGTCGGCCACCACGGTGAGTCCGGTGAGTTCCGCCAGCAGGCTGGGATTATCGAGCTGCAGGGTATAGGCGGGGCCGCCGGCGTGTCCCAGCGGGGCGTGTTCGACGGTCTGGCCGTGGCTACCGAGTGCCGCGATCACATCGTGAGGCGTGTCGCTGTCTGTCAGCAGTGCGGCCACGGCCTTCGCTTGAAGCCGGCAGAAGGCATCCTCGGCCGCCGCCAGATCGGCAAAGCTTGCCCGCTCGGCGTGACACAGCCCCCAGAGCCGCTCGCGGAGTGCAGCAGGCATCGGCTCGGCGTGGGTGGCCAGCAGGCGGGGCTGGACGCCAGACAGCATATCGTCGATCTCCACCAGGGCGGCATCGATGCCGTCCAGGCTGGTGCCGGACATCAGGCCTATAAAGAGGGGCATGTCACTCTCTCGGGTTGTGGGGCGTCACCGCAAGGTGCCGACTCATGCTACCATCCTGCCCCATTCGATGATCCCTGCCGGGGCACGGCAACCGAGTACATGGAGTAGGAGACGATGAGCGACGTGGCGAGCGCGCTGGCGCTGCTGAAGCGAGGCACCCAGGAAATTCTGCTGGAAGATGAGCTGGTCAAGAAGCTGGCCTCCGGCCGCAAGTTGCGTATCAAGGCGGGCTTCGATCCCACCGCCCCCGATCTGCACCTGGGGCACAGCGTGCTGCTGACCAAGATGCGCCAGTTCCAGGATCTCGGGCATCAGATCATCTTCCTGATCGGCGACTTCACCGGTCGTATCGGCGACCCTACCGGCAAGAACGTCACCCGCAAGCCGCTCACCGAGGAAGAAGTGCGCGTCAACGCCGAGACCTACAAGGAGCAGGTGTTCAAGATCCTCGACCCCGGGAAGACCGAGGTGCGCTTCAACTCCGAGTGGTTCGGCGAGCTCACCGCCGCCAAGATGATCGAGCTGGCGGCCCAGAGCACCGTGGCGCGCATGCTCGAGCGCGACGACTTCGACAAGCGCTACAGGGCCGGTCAGCCGATCTCCATCCACGAGTTCCTCTACCCGCTGGTGCAGGGCTATGACTCCGTGGCGCTGGAGGCCGATATCGAGATGGGCGGCACCGACCAGAAGTTCAACCTGCTGATGGGGCGCGAGGTGCAGAAGCATTTCGGCATGACGCCCCAGGTGGTGATCACCATGCCGCTGCTGGAAGGGCTGGACGGGGTGCAGAAGATGTCCAAGTCACTGGGCAACTACGTCGGGGTGGATGAGGCGCCGGGCGCGATGTTCAACAAGCTGGTCTCCATGCCGGACAGCCTGATCTGGCGCTACTTCGAGCTGCTCTCCCTGAAGTCCAACGAGGAGATCGAGTCGCTCAAGCGCGATGTGGAAGCCGGTGCCAACCCACGCGACATCAAGATGATCCTGGCGCGTGAGCTGATCGGCCGCTATCACGGCGAAGAGGCGGCGACAAATGCGCACCGCTCCGCAGGCAACCAGCTGGCCGAGGGCGAGCTGCCCGAGGATCTGCCCGAGGTGGAGGTGGACTTCGAGGGCAGCGAGCAGGCGCCCATCGCCGCGGTGCTCAACCGCTCGGGTCTGGCCAACAACAGCGCCCAGGCCAAGGACATGCTCGGCAACGGGCGGGTCAAGGTGGATGGCGAGGTGGTCGAGCGGGACCACATGCTGGCGACAGGCAAGAGCTATGTGATCCAGGCGGGCAAGAAGCGCTATGCCCGGGTGACGCTCAAGTAGTCGGACATGATCCGACTGGCCCTGGCCAGTGTACGCTGCGCCCGCCCAAGTGCGGGCGCAGTCGTTTCCAGGCTCTGCTCCGCTTCTCTCGATTCTCCCCGGAGGTGGCTTTCCCTGCCCCTGCTGTTTATCCACAGCCCCTCCGGTCGTCACGCTGCTGTGGATGGTTCGGGTCGGCGCTGACACGTCGGATTGGTCTTTCTGCCATCATCCTGAAACTTTTTTTACACGAGGGTCTTGCGGGGTGGCGGGGAAAACCGTAAAGTACGCATCCG
>NZ_JACUUD010000259.1 GCF_014859505.1 Halomonas sp. | reverse complement strand
TCGGTGAGCCGCATCCCCAGAATGGTCTCGATCCCTTTCACCTGCATCGAGACGGCAGGCTGCGACAGGTGCAGTTCTTCCGCCGCCCGCGAAAACGACAGGTGACGGGCAACCGCCTCGAAGACCCGGAATTGGCGTAGCGTCAGTCGGCGCATAGACCTATAAGGAAAAAGATATAGTTTTTATCATAACAATTTAATATTAATTATATAAACTGCTGCGTATAGTTCACCCCTGTCGTGCTCAGGGGTATTGGCTCCTGAGGCCTTGTTTATTTACCGCAGGAGTCATGCAATGGATCAATCCGCACGTTACGCCGACCTCTCCCTCAAGGAAGAAGACCTCATCAAGGGTGGCAAGCACATCCTCGTCGCCTACAAAATGAAGCCGAAGCCCGGCTTTGGCAGCTACCTGTCATGCGCCGCCCACTTCGCCGCCGAGTCGTCGACCGGCACCAACGTTGAAGTCTCCACCACCGACGACTTCACCAAGGGCGTCGACGCGCTGGTCTATTACATCGACGAAGCGACCGAAGACATGCGGATCGCCTACCCGATCGAGCTGTTCGACCGCAACATCACCGACGGCCGCATGATGATCGTCTCGTTCCTGACGCTGGTGATCGGCAACAACCAGGGCATGGGCGACATCGAGCACGCCAAGATCCACGACTTCTACGTGCCCGAGCGCGCCATCCAGCTGTTCGACGGCCCGTCGAAGGACATCTCCGACATGTGGCGCATCCTCGGTCGCCCGGTCGTCAACGGCGGCTACATCTCCGGCACCATCATCAAGCCGAAGCTGGGTCTGCGCCCCGAGCCGTTCGCAGCTGCGGCCTACCAGTTCTGGCTGGGCGGCGACTTCATCAAGAACGACGAACCCCAGGGCAACCAGGTGTTCTGCCCGGCCAAGAAGGTCTACCCGCTGGTGTACGACGCGATGAAGCGCGCCCAGGACGAAACCGGCCAGGCCAAGCTGTTCTCCGCCAACATCACCGCCGACGACCACAGCGAAATGATCGCCCGTGGCGAATACATCCTGGAAACCTTTGGCCCCGACGCGGACAAGGTTGCCTTCCTGGTTGACGGCTATGTCGGCGGCCCGGGCATGGTGACCACCGCCCGTCGTTACTTCGCCGATCAGTACCTGCACTACCACCGTGCCGGCCACGGCGCCGAGACCTCTCCGAGTGCCAAGCGCGGCTACACCGCCTTCGTTCTGGCCAAGATGTCCCGCCTGCAGGGTGCCTCCGGTATCCACGTCGGCACCATGGGCTACGGCAAGATGGAAGGTGATGCCTCCGACAAGATCATCGCCTACATGATCGAGCGCGATGAGTGCCAGGGTCCGGTATACTTCCAGAAGTGGTACGGCATGAAGCCCACCACCCCGATCATCTCCGGTGGTATGAACGCCCTGCGTCTGCCCGGCTTCTTTGAGAACCTGGGCCACGGCAACGTCATCAACACCTCCGGTGGCGGTTCCTACGGTCACATCGACAGCCCGGCGGCCGGCGCGATCTCCCTGCGTCAGTCCTACGAGTGCTGGAAGGCCGGTGCAGACCCGATCGAATGGGCCAAGGAGCACAAGGAATTTGCCCGCGCCTTCGAATCCTTCCCGCATGA
>NZ_JACUUD010000103.1 GCF_014859505.1 Halomonas sp. | reverse complement strand
AGCTCGCCGTGCTGGGCATCATCCTCAAGGACTCCCGCGAAGGCACCACCTGGGTCTTCGAGAAGCCCGAAGGCTGAGACATCCCCCTCGATCCACGGCGCCCAGACGCCCGGCCCGCCGCAAGGAGGGTCGGGCGTCTTGCCATGGGGGGCGGCAAAGCATGAGTAGTGTCATGCTCAAAAAATCTGAAATCTTCAAAAGTGTGCGCTATGCTACTCATATCGCATGTCGCATTGGAATTCTTGAGCAGTATGATGCGCAAGGAGGTGTCATGGACCTGACGCTGCAGATCCACTTCGATCAGGCCTGGCACGATGCGGCCATGCTGACATTGCCCGGACCCGATCGGAGGGTGAGGGGTGAGTCTCGACTGCGCTATCCCTCTCTCTGGCTGCCGCGCTTCGATATGCGCCATCACGACGGCGTCTGGACTCGCTACGGCCTGGAGTCCGTCTATTCACTGATGGGGGCGGCGCCCGGCACCTTCCTTCGCCACGGTGAGACGCTTCGCCGGTTACTGGGCCTGCTGCAGGCGCAGCATCGTGTCCGTGAGCTCGGCGAACCCTTCGAAGCGTCGGCTTTCGTCATCGAATGGGTGCGGCGCGATCTGCTCAACATCGCGTTTGGCAACTCCGACAATGATGGACGCAATACGGCGCTGCTGAAGCGCCCCGAGGGAATCTGGCTCTCACCGGTCTACGATTTCGCACCGATGCGGGCCGATCCCGAGGGAGTGACACGAACCACCCAGTGGGGCCCGCCGCTCGAGGCCGGGGGTGAATACGACTGGTACGCCATTGCGGAATCTCTGTCGGACCTCGTGGACCCCGAGCAGTTGATGGAGGCGCTCCGGCGGCTGGCCGCCGATCTCAATGGGCTGGATGAACGCCTGGCCGGGCGAGGCGTTCCCACTCGCATTCTGGATATGCCGTCGGTAGGCTTGCGCACGCTTGGTACCCGACTCAAGCGCTGGGGGCTGCTATGAAACCTCGCAATGTCGATGACCGAGAAGGGGCGCTGGTGGCGCTGCTCAAGCGTTTCTATTCCGGAGAGCTCAGTGACGGGCAGCTGCTGCGTGCGTTGCGGCGCGATGTGCTGGGGCTCTCCCAGACTCGCTATTCAGAACTGGTCGGCATCAGCCGGCGGACCCTGTCGGACCTGGAAGGCGACAAGGGCAACGTCACCTTGGAGGTGAAGAACCGCGTCTTCCGGCCTCTGGGGCTGGAGGTCAGTCTGCTACCGCGCAAGCGTTCCCTGCTGGCGCAGGCCCTGGAATCCACTGAGTAAACCGGAGCCCGCTTGGACTACACTCCCTTCAGCTATGTCACCGCCGAAAAGGCAGAGCTCTATCGCCGGGTGATGCGCGCCTTCGTGGAGGCGAAGTCGCATTTCCTGGTGCATCTGCGCCCGGAAGATATCCAGCAGCAGGTCGGCGAATCGGAGCTGGCCGGCGTGCAGTCGGCCCTGACCCAATTGGTGGCCTGGGGTAATCTGGATGCTGAACGCGACAATGCGCGGGTGACCAGCGTCGAGGACTACTATCGCGCCCTCTACGTCTATCAGATCACCCGTCAGGGCGAGGCCGTGGAGGCCGCCCTGGCCACCTTCGAACAGGAGGTGGGGCGGCGCGGTGCCCTGCAGAGCGTGGCGCTGGAGGATATCCGTACCCGCCTGCGCGCCCTGTTGACCCTGTCGCAGAGTGAGTCGCCCTCGGCCACCGAGAGTCAGCTGCTGCTGCGCGACCTGGCCGGGGTCTTCTCTGACCTAGCCGAGAATGCCCGTGCCTTCATGACCGGGCTGAACCGCACCCTGGAGGGGCAGGGCAGTGATGCCGACGCCTTCCTGCTCTACAAGGAGCGGGTGATCGGCTATATCGAGCGTTTTCTTGGCGACCTGACCACCGCCTCCGGTGAGATCGCCGAGCTGATTCGCGCCCTCGACGGCAGCGCCGGTAGTGCCGGTGATCGAGACGGCGGCGATGGCCAGGCCCCGGTGGCGCGGCTATTGCGCCAGGCTGCCGAGCGCGAGCTCCTCGACCTGGCGCCTGGAGAGTCGCCGGACGACGAGGAGCGAGCCCGGGCGTTCGCCGAGGCGTGGCGGCGCTGGCACGGCCACTGGGAGGGGCTGCGTGCCTGGTTCCTCGACCAGCCTGGGCGCCAGTCCCAGGCACGCCTGCTGCGCAGCAGTGCCCGCCATGCGGTAACCCAGCTGCTGGAGATGGTCGGCCGGCTCAACGAGCGGCGCATGGCGCGCAGCGACCGTTCCGCGGACTTTCGTACCCTGGCGCGCTGGTTCCTGGAGTGTGGCAGCGACGGCGACGCGCACCGCCTATGGCGGACCGCCTTCGGCCTGACACCGGCCCGCCATCTGGTGATCGATGCCGACACCGCCGAAGCTTGGCAGCAAACGCCGGTGCCGGCCAGTACGCCCTGGGCCCAGGCTCCTGGCATGCAGGTGCAGGCGCGGCTGCGTGCCACCGGTAGCTACCAGAAGCCCGGGGCACCTCCCAAGCTGCGCAGCCGCGCCCGGGAGCGGGAGCTGCTGGCACGTCAGCTGGCCGAGGAGGCCAGCGCGGCGCGAGCTGCGCGGCGTCAGCTGGTAGAGCAACGCGCCGAACGTCTTTCGGAGCTGGGCGAGTTGGATGACGGTGCCTTTCGCCTGCTGCTCAACCTGCTCGGTGACGCCCTGGCGGCGAGCCCCGGCGATGATACTGCTGTGACCACCACCACCGGCGACGGTAGCCTGCGCATCACCCTGGCACCGCTGGGGCCCGAGACCACCGCGACCCTGCGCACCGAGGCCGGCGTGCTTAGCGGCCGCGACTATCGCCTGGAGATCGTCGATCTGGAGGAGGACGCATGGAAGAACTGAGCGATGCCCTGACCCGCCAACGCCAGGAGGAGCAGCGCCGCGCCCTGCGTGCCCTGCTGTCCAGGCCGCTGATCCGCGGCGATGATAGTGCCTTCCCGCTGATTCGCCGCCATGCGGCCAGCCTGCGCGACTGGCTGGCCCGGGAGAGTGGCTGGCATCTGCAGAGCGAGCGTGATTTCGTGCGCCTGCACAAGCGCCCCGCCGATCTCGATGACCCCACTCGTCCGGCAACTGTCGGGCGGGGGACCCAGCGCAAGACCTTCAATCGCCGCCGCTATGCACTCTTGTGCCTGCTGCTGGCGGATCTCGAACGGGGCGATGCCCAGATCACTCTGGGGCGACTGGGAGAGGGGCTAGGACAGGCGGTCGTCGATCCGGCGTTGGCCGAGCGCGGCCTTGCCTTCACGCTGGACCATCAGGAGGCGCGGCGGGACCTGGTCGTGGTCGTGCGCTTGCTGATGGAACTCGGGGTGCTGCTGCGGGTGGCCGGCGACGAGGAGCAGTTCCTGCGCCGTGGCCTGGAGGGCGACGTGCTCTATGACGTGGATCGCCGGCTGCTGGCCGCCCTGCTGGTCACCGCCCGGGGCCCTTCCCTGGTGGCCTTGAACGGCGCCGATGCCGAGCTCGACCTGGACGCGCGCCTGTGCGCCCTGAGCGAGACCTTCGTGCCGGATACCCCCGACGGGCGCAACCGTGAGTTGCGCCACCGGCTGGCGCGACGGCTGCTGGATGACCCGGTGGTCTACCTTGAGTCCCTCGATGATGACGAGGCCGCCTACCTGTCCAATCAGCGCGGGCCGATGCTGCGTCGCCTGCAGCAGGCCACGGGACTGGTGGCCGAGGTGCGTGCCGAGGGACTGGCGCTGGTGGATCCCGAGGGTGAGCTCACCGATGAGAAGATGCCGGCGGAGGGCACCGAGGGCCACCTGGCGCTGCTGATGGCCGAACGGTTGGCCGAGAGCGGCCCTGCCGAAAGCGGCCCTGCCGAGAGTGGCTCCGAAGGGGTCACCCTGGAGGAGGCTGAAGCCTGGATCCTTCAATGGCAGACCGACTACCGTCGCTACTGGCGGAAGTCTGCCTGCGAGCCGAGTGCCGCCCAGGGTCTGGCTCGGCAGACGCTTGCTCGCCTGGCGGCGCTGGGCCTGGTACGGCGCCAGGTCCAGCGCGATGGGGGCCGCATCCTGCCGCTGCCGGCGCTGGGGCGCTTCCGGGTGCACGCACCGACGCTGCCCGAGGCTTCAGGCAACCTGCAACCCGACCTGGCCGAGTCTGTCACCGATGACTGAGCATTCCATGAGCGAGCTTCCCGACCCCCAGAGCACCCGCTGGCAGCCCCTGCGCTGCGGTCTGGTGGAGATCTTCTACTACGACGAGGAAGTCTTTCACTTCCACGACGGGCGGCTGCTGCTGCGCGGCAACAACGGTACCGGCAAGTCCAAGGTGATGGCGCTGACCCTGCCTTTTCTGCTCGACGGCCAGCTGCTCCCCTCCCGGGTGGAGCCCGATGGCGACAGCGCCAAGCGCATGGAGTGGAACCTGCTGGTAGGCGAGTACCAGGAACGCCTGGGCTACACCTGGCTGGAGTTCGGGCGCCAGGGAGACCTCGGACCCGAGACCTTCACCGTGGGCTGTGGTCTCAAGGCAGTAGCAGGACGGCCGGTGCGTTCCTGGTTCTTTACCACGCCTCAGCGTATCGGGCGTGATCTTTTCCTGATCGAGAGTGGGAGAAGCCTGAGCCGTGAGCGTCTCGGCCAGGCCCTGGGCAGCTTAGGACAGCTGTATGATCGCGCCGCGGACTACCGTCGTGCCATCGACGAGACGCTCTTTCATCTGGGGGAGCAGCGCTACGCGGCACTGCTCGACCTGCTGCTGCAGCTTCGACAGCCCCAGCTGGCCAAGAAGCCCGATCCCAATCGCCTATCGCAGGCCCTCAGTGACGCCCTGCCGCCGCTGGGTCGCGGCCTGATTGGCGAGGTGGCCGAGTCCTATCGCAGCCTGGATGTCTACCGCGAGGAGATTCAAGGGCTGGAGGAGACGGCTCACGCCGTAGAGGATTTTCTGGGCCACTACCGTCACTATGCCGGCATCGCGGTGCGCCGCCGGGCCGACTTCCTGACGGGCGCCCATGCCGAGTATGAAAAGGTGCGTTTGCAGCTGGGGCGGGATCGCGAGGCACATGGAGAAGCCCTGGGAAACCGAGAGGTGCTGAGTGAGTCCCGCGAGGTGCTCGCCGAGCAGCAGCGGGAACTGGCAGCGCGTCAGCGCACTCTGGAGGCCAGCGAGGCCATGCGCTCGGCGGAGGCGCTGCGCAACGCCGACGAGCTGGCCCGCCAGCGCCGCTCCCGGGCCGACCTGGAAAACCGGCGGCTGAAGCGAGAGTGCGAGAGTGACCGGCGCGCCGAAGACCGTTTCCTGGAGACTGAAGTCGCCCTGAAGAGCGGCGTTGCTACCCTGGAAGCGCGCCGCGAGGCAAGCGATGCCCTGGCCGATACGGTGGGGGTGGGCAGCGATCATCGTCGAGAAATCGCCGCGCGGTTATCCGTCGAGAGGGGCGAGCAGACGCCTTCAGATCCCCGGGAGGTGAATTCGTTGCAGCAGGCGCTGCGGGACCTGCAGCGTCGCCGCGAGGAGGGGGTGGCCCACCTCAACCGCCGTCTCGATGAGGTCGACAGGGCCGAGCGGGCCTACCACAGGGTGGAGGATGAGGCGCGCCGGGAGGAGGAGACCCTGGCGAGCCGCGAGGAGGAGTGGCAGGAGGCGATCGGTGCGCGGGCCGAGGCCGCCGAGGCCCTCCAGGCCGGCTGGCGTGATCACCTTGCCGCCCTGGAGGAGTTGACCCCCGAGGACCCCGAGGCGCTGCTTGCCGAGCTCGCCCCTTGGTGCGAACACCTGAGCAGCGACGACCCCGCCGAGGCAGGACTCTCAGCGGCGCGGGACGCTCGCCGCGAAGCGCTGGGCCAGCAGCGCCATACGCTGGCCGGCCGCCGCGAGGCGTTGGAGGGTGAGCGCGCCGAGCTGGAGGGGGAGCGTCAGCGTCTGGAAGCGGGGGAGTCGAGGGTGCCGCCCGTGCCCTATACCCGGAACGAGGAGAGCCGCGAAGGTCGCCCGGGGGCGCCGCTCTGGCAGCTGGTGGACTTTCAGGCCGGCCTGGCGCCCGCCCAGCATGCCGGGCTGGAGGCGGCCCTGGAGGCCTCGGGGCTGCTGGATGCTTGGCTGCTGCCGGACGGGGAGCTGCTTGCCTCCGATACCTGGGATACCCTGCTAACGCCACTTGCCGATGGGGCCACTCGGCCCGGGGAGAGCCTGGCCGCTGCCCTGTGCCCCGATCTGCCCGAAGATTCGCCGGTGGCCCGGGAGGTGGTCAAGAACCTGTTGGCCGGCATCGCTCTGGAAGACGCCGAGGCCTTCGCCTGGGTGAGTCTCGACGGTGCCTGGCAGCTGGGACCGCTCAGCGGGCAGTGGAGCAAGGACGAGGCGGTCTACATCGGTCATGCCGCGCGGGAAGCGGCACGTCAGCGCCGGCTGGCGGAGATTGCCCTGGTGTTGGAAGCTCTTGCCAAGGAGGCTGCCGAGATCGTCGCCGCGCTCGAGCATCTCGACGCCTGTCTCAATGCCGCTGAACAGGAGTGGCAGCGGCGCCCGAGTGCCCAGGCGCTGCGTGATGCCCACGCCGCCGAGGCGGCTGCCCGACGCGCTCGAGATACTCAAGCCGAGCGTCTTGAACAGGCCCGTGCGAGGCGCGAGGCGGCCAGGGAGGTACTGGAGGCCCAGCGCGGCGAGCTGTATCTTGCCGCCGAGGATCTGCGCCTGCCTGCCGAGCGCGAGCCCCTGGCCTGCCTTCAGGTCGCGCTCAACGACTATCGGCTTGCCATCAGCGAACTGGCGCAGGCGATCACGGCCTGGCAGCAGGCCAGGCGTCGCCATGAAGAGGCCAGCGAGGAGCGCCAGGCGGCCCGGGAGACGCTGGCCCAGGCCGTGGAGGAACAGGCCGAGGCCGAGGCGCAGGCCCGGGAGGCCGAGGTGCGTCGGGATACCCTGCGCGACACCATGGGCGCCGAGGTGCAGGAGCTGGAGCGCCAGCTGGCGGACCTCCAGGCGCGTAGCGAGGCGCTGACCCGAGAGCAGCGCGAGCTCGACACACGTTTCGAGTCCCTGCTTGGCGAGGCGGCGCGCCTGGCCGAGAAGGTGAGCCATGGTGAAGAGCGCCTGGCCGAACTGGATAAGCGCCGGGGCGAGCGGATCGCCGACTTCCGTGCCCTGGTAGAGGAGGGGCTGCTGCGCGTGGCCGCTCCGGAGCGCTTCATGGAGCAGGAGGCCCCGGGCTCCTGGGCGGCGGACCCCGCCGTGCGTCTGGCCCGGGCCGCCGCCCAGTCCACCGCGGGCATCAATGCCGATGACGAGCGCTGGCACGCCCACCAGGGGCGGCTTCACGAGCATATCAAGCTGCTTACCGATGTGCTCTCCCGCGGCGGTCACGACTGCGTCGCCGAAGCCCGCGACGACCTGCTGCTGGTGCGTATCGTCTTCCAGGGGCGGCGCCAGGATCCCGATGCCCTGAATCGCCAGCTCAACGACGAGATCGCTCAGCGTCAAGCGTTGCTCAATGCCCGGGAGCGGGAGCTGCTGGAAAACTACCTGATCGACGAGGTGGCAAGCCACATCCAGGAGCGCATCACCGATACCGAGCGCCACGTGCGCGAGATGAACGGCGAGCTGGAGCGTCGCCCCACCAGTACCGGCATGCGACTGCGTATCCGCTGGCAGCCGCTTGCCGAGGGACAGAGTGCCGGCGGTATGACGGCTCCGGCGGGGCTGGAGGATGTCTGCCAGCGGTTGCGGCGCCAGGCTCTGGACGCCTGGTCGGCGGAGGATCGCGAGGTGGTGGGGGACTTCCTGCGCCGGCGCATCGATGAGGCGCGGGCCACGGACGAGGGCGGCGCCCTGCAGGAGATCCTCGAGCGCGCCCTGGACTACCGCTTCTGGCATCGCTTCGTGGTGGAGCGCCATCAGAACGGCCAGTGGCGCCCCGCCTATGGCCCCGCCTCAGGCGGCGAGCGGGCCCTGGTGATCACCTTGCCGCTGTTTGCCGCCGCGGCCAGCCACTACGGCAGCGCGCATGAGCTCGCGCCGCGCCTGGTGATGCTCGATGAGGTGTTCGCGGGGATCGATGACGACGCCCGGGCCAAGAGCATGGGTCTGCTGGCCCAGTTCGATCTCGATGCCGTGATGACCTCGGAGCGGGAGTGGGGTTGCTACCCGGATGTACCGGGGCTGGCCATCGCCCAGCTGGTGCGCCGCGAGGGGGTCGATGCCATACACGTCACTCGCTGGAAATGGGACGGCAAGCGCCGGAGCAGGGACGAGGCACCCGTCAGCCAGGCACCTCGGGTGGTCGCGGCACCTGAGGAAACCTCAACGCTGGGCGGTATGGACAGTCTGTTCTGATGGTGAGCCTGAGCCCGAGGGATGAGGGGACTGAGATGTCACACATCACTGTGGATCTCCCCCGGCTGCAGCGACTACTGGGCGGGCCAGAGCTTGCCCGCCTGCGGCAGCGCCTGAGGGGTAAGTTGCTGCGAGGTGGTGGTGGCCGCCTGACCTTGAGCCAGGCCAGTCACAGCGAGCGCGCCGCCGTGGAGCGCCTGGTGGGGCGCCCCCCGCGTCAGGGCAAGTCCCTGAGCGTGGATCTCGGAGCGCTTTCCCATGCGCTGGCCCGGGCCGGCGTGTCGGGCGATCTGCGCGTTGCCCTTGAGGCGTTGGATGGCCCTCTGGTGGATGGCAGGGCCGAGCGTGAAGACGCTCGCCAGCGCTGGGACGCGCTGCTGGATGCCTGTCTCCCCGAGGCCGAGCGGCTGGGGGTGGGCGCCTGGCTGGAGGATCTGCGTCGTGGCGGCCAGCTCAAGCGCCTGGCCGCTGGCAGTGAAGCACAGGGCCGGCTTCTTCTGGACCAGGCCCTTGCCGTGCTGGCGCGGCTGCCGGCTCGGGGCATGACCATGAGCACCCTGGCCGCCGAGTGCCTGGGCGATGCCCATGCCCTGGATGCCGGACGGCCGGTCTCTGCCCTGGTGCGACGCGCCCTGGCCCGTCACTGGCGCGGCGGTGTGGCGCTGGCCAACCCCGATGAGCGCTCGACCTGGGCCCATGCCGAGGTGCTGCTGGGGGGCGATATCACCAGCGCCGTGCTGACCCTGCGCCTGCCGGTGCGGGGCGGAGACGGTCTGGAGATGGCGCTTGAGGGCTACCAGCGGCTTGCCGAGCCCACCTGGCTGACCCTTCGCCAGCTGCTGCGTCATCCCCCCGAGTGGGATGTCGAGGGTCGCGCTGTCTTTGTCTGCGAAAACCCCGCGGTGCTGGCCGAGGCCGCCGAGCGGCTGGGGACAGATGCCGCACCGCTGGTCGCCACCTGGGGGCGCCCCGGCGCCGCCGTGCTCACCCTGCTCGAACAGCTGGAGGCAGCCGGCGCCATGCTGCACTATCACGGCGACTTCGACTGGCCGGGCATCAGCATCGCCAACGCTCTGCTTTCGCGATTTTCCATGCGCCCATGGCGGATGGGAGGAGGGGACCTGGAGGCCTATTCCCATCTCGAGGGCAAGCCGCTGGAGGGCAGGCCCCTCGATGCGCTCTGGGACACTTGCCTGCGCGCCACCATGGAGCTGCGTGGCCAGGCGCTGCATGAGGAGCAGCTGATCGAGGTATTGCTGGGTGATCTCATTCTCTGAGGTAGGGCGGCAGCGGGATCTGTCGCGGCCAGTCGTCGGCGACCACGAACAGCCGCCGC
>NZ_JACUUD010000015.1 GCF_014859505.1 Halomonas sp. | reverse complement strand
GCAGGTGCGGGAGGTGCTTATCCCCCGTTCCCAGATCACCGCCATCGGCCTCGACCAGCCGCTGGAGGAGTACCTGCCGATCATCCTCGAGGCCGGCCACTCGCGCTATCCCGTGATCGGCGAGAACCTCGACGAGGTCAAGGGCATCCTGCTGGCCAAGGACCTGCTTCCGCTGCTTCAGGGCGGCCAGCAGAATGGCCGCCCCTTCCGCCTCGAGGAGGTGGTGCGCACGGCGCTGTTCGTGCCGGAGTCCAAGCGGCTCAACAGCCTGCTCAAGGAGTTCCAGGACACCCACAACCACATGGCGATCGTGGTGGACGAGTACGGCGGAACCGCCGGCATCGTCACCATCGAGGATATCCTCGAGGAGATCGTCGGCGAGATCGAGGACGAGCACGATGCCGACGATGAGGAGGATATCCGCGAACTGGGCGAGGGCCGCTACGCCATCCGCGCCCTGACTCCCATCGAGGATTTCAACGAGCGCTTCGACACCCGCTTCTCCGACGAGGAGTTCGACACCCTCGGCGGCCTGGTGATGCAGCGCTTCGGACACCTACCCGGCCGCGGCGAACACACCGAGATCGGCGGCTGGCGCTTCATCGTTCTCAACGCCGACAATCGCCGAATCCGCCTGCTGGAAGCCGAGCCCTGCGAAGGGTCTGACGAGGCCTGAGCCCCTGGGATTCGAGCCCTTGAAATCTCCCCATGACACGGACGGTCACGATGTCTGAGCTTCGCCTCTCCCCGCTGGTCGGCTGCCTGCTCGCCCTGGCGGCCGGCGTGCTGACCACCCTCACTGCCTCCCCCTTCGAGCTGTGGTGGCTCGGCCCCGTGGCAGTGGGGCTGGTCTACCTGGGCATTCACGCGCTGACGCCCGGCCAGGCCGCTCTGCGCGGCTGGTGCTACGGCCTGGGTCTGTTCGGCTCGGGCGCCTCCTGGGTCTATGTCTCGATCCACGACTATGGGTATACCGGTGTGCCCCTGGCGCTGTTTCTCACCGCGCTCTTCGTGGCCAGCATGGCGCTGTTCCTGGCGGTGACCCTTTGGCTCTACCGGCGCCTCACCGGCCCGCGGCTGGCCTTCCTGTCGTTTGCCGGCGCCTGGGTGCTGGGCGAGTGGCTGCGTACCTGGCTCTTCACCGGCTTCCCATGGCTGCTGCTGGGCTCCGCCCACGTGGACTCGCCGCTGGCCCCCTGGGCGCCCATTGGCGGGGTCTACCTGCTGTCGCTGATCACCGCACTCAGCGGCACCCTGCTGGTGGAGTTTCTGGCCCGGCGCTGGTGGGCCGCGGCCCCCATCGCGATCCTGTGGCTCGCCCCGCTGGCGCTGCCGACCCAGTGGACCCAGCCCGCCGGCGAGCCACTGCGCGTCGCTCTCCTGCAGGGCAACCTGGATCAGCTGATCAAGTGGACCCCCGAGGGCCAGCGCGAGGCCGCCAACACCTACAGCGAACTGACCCGCGCCCAGCCCGATGACATCGACCTGATCGTCTGGCCCGAGGCGGCGCTGCCGATGTTCGAGGACCAGGCGCGGCCCATCCTCGAGCGGGTGCAGTCCAACCTCGCCCCCGGTACCGCCCTGCTTACCGGCATCCTCCAGCGCGACGCCCAGGGGCGCTACTTCAACAGCGTGATCGGCCTGGGCCAGGCCGAGGGCGAATACCGCAAGGAGCATCTGGTGCCCTTCGGCGAGTACCTGCCCCTGGAGAGCCTGCTGCGCGGCACCATCGCCTTCTTCGACCTGCCCATGCCCGCCATGACCCCGGGACCCTCCGGCCAGGCACCGATGGTCGCCGCCGGCACCACCATCGGCAACGCCATCTGCTACGAGATCATCTATGCCGACCTGGTGGCCGAGCGCGCCCGCGACAGCGAACTGCTGATGACGGTCTCCAACGACACCTGGTTCGGTGAGTCCATCGGCCCCCTGCAGCATCTGCAGATGGCCCGGCTGCGCGCGCTGGAAAACGGCCGCTACCTGGTACGCGCCACCAGCAACGGGGTGACCGCGATCATCGACCCCCAGGGCCGCATCACCG
This sequence comes from Halomonas sp., assembly GCF_014859505.1. GTDB lineage: Bacteria > Pseudomonadota > Gammaproteobacteria > Pseudomonadales > Halomonadaceae > Halomonas. The sequence goes on along the minus strand of NZ_JACUUD010000015.1, from coordinate 41,632 downwards.
CCCGTGCGCCCCAGTTCGAAGTGGCGAGCATCACCGGCGAAGCCGTGCCCATGCTTGGGCTGACTCCGTTCACCCGCACCGGCAGCTGGCCTACCTGGCTGCTCGCCGCGCTGCTGATCCTTCCCGGCCTTCGCCTGGGCCGCCAGGCGTAAGCCGCGAGCCACCATCTCGAACACAAGACAGCCAGAAACGAATCGCCCCGAGGCCTTGGCCACGGGGCGATTCTCTTGCCGGGTACGTCAGCTTACGTGTGGAGCTTCAGGTTTCCGACGAGGGCGGAATTTCGCCGAGCACCTCGGGGATGGTCGTCTTGACGTAACGGCCCGGAGCCGGCTCGAGGATATCGAGCTCACCGTCACCGGGCTGGCGGGCCGGCACCCTCTTCTCGGGGTCGGCGTAGCCGTTCTCGGTGATCCACGCCTGCCAGTGGGGCCACCAGGAGCCCTCATGCTGTTCGGCGCCGGCGAGCCACTCCTCATGCGTCTCGGGCAGGGCATCATTGGTCCAGTAGCCGTACTTGTTCTTGGCCGGCGGGTTCACGACCCCCGCAATATGGCCGGACCCCCCCAGCACGAACTTGACCGGCCCCTTGGGCAGCAACGCACCGTAGTAGGTGCTGTTCCACTTGGCGATGTGATCCTCCCGGGTGGAGAGGAAGTAGCTCGGGGTGGAGACCTTGCGCAGGTCGATCTTGACGCCATCGAGTTCGATGCCGCCCGGCTGCACCAGGCGATTCTCCAGGTACATGTGGCGCAGGTACCAGCCGTGGGTCGCCGCCGGCAGGTTGGTGCCGTCGGTGTTCCAGTAGAGCAGGTCGAAGGGCGCCGGCACGTCCCCCTTGAGGTAGTTGTTGATATAGAACGACCAGAACAGATCATTTTCGCGCAGCAGGTTGAAGCTGAAGGCCATGACCCGGCCGTCCAGATAGCCGTCGCGGGCCATCTTCTCCTCGATGCCCGCAAGCACCGGCTCGGAGAGGAAGACGCCGATCTCGCCCGGGTCGCGAAAGTCCTGCAGGGTGGTCATGTAGGTGACCGACTTCACCTTGCGGCCACGACGGGTGCTGGTCAGATAGGCCACGGTGGAGGCGGCCAGGGTGCCGCCCACGCAGTAGCTCATCATATTGACGGACTTCTCGCCGGTGGCCTGCTCGATCGCCTCCATGGCGTCGATGGGCCCGAGTTGCATGAAGTCGGCCCAGGTAAGGTCGCGCTGGGCAGGCCCCGGGTTGCGCCAGGAAATCAGGAACACGGTGTGTCCCTGGCCGACCAGCCACTTGACCAGCGAGTTGTCCTCGCGCAGGTCGAGGATGTAGTACTTGTTGATCCAGGGCGGAATGACCAGCAGCGGGGTCTTGAAGACCTCCTCGGTGGTCGGTGCGTACTGGATCAGCTGGATCAGTTCGTTCTCGTAGACCACCGAGCCCGGCGTCACGGCGATGTTCCTGCCGACCTCGAAGGCGCTGCGGTCGGTCATGGTGACGTTGAGGCCCTCGGCGGAGTTGCCCAGGTCATGGCGCAGCCTTGCCAGCCCGTCGACCAGATTCTGGCCACGGGTCTCCAGAGTCCTGCGCATCACCTCGGGATTGGTGGTCACGAAGTTGGTCGGCGCCATGGCGTTGACCATCTGGCGCGCGTAAAAGCCCAGCCGGTGCTTCTGGTCTGCAGGCATGTCGAGGCCATCGATCAGCTCCTCGACCATGCGCGAAAAGAGCAGATACTGCTGCATGATCGCCAGGTAGTAGGGATCGCTGGTCCAGGCATCATCCTTGAAGCGGCGGTCGCCCTTCGGCGGCGTTACCAGCGGCTCGACCTGCTCGCCGGCCATGGCGCGCATGCCGTTCTGCCACAGCTGGAACTGGTCCTGCATCAGCCGCGCCTGGGTCTGCCACAGCTGGGGAGGATTGCCCATCAGCGACTCGGCCGCCGCCTGAAAGCTGTCACGCATGTCCCCGTAGACAGAATCGGCGGCATCGCTGGGCACCATGCGCTCCAGCAGATCGCTCATCAGACCGCGATACTCCTCGCCGATCTCCTTCAGCTGGGCGTTCCACGCCTCGAGCTCGGCCTGTGTCGGTGCTTCAACCCCTGGCTGCATTGACCCCTCCTGGCGCGCCGATCACCCTCTGGGGTACCGGCTGCGAAAAGCAAAACCCGCCACCCGTTGAACACGGGTAGCGGACTGACCTGCGGCACACCTGAGCGCACCACTGGATGTGTTTACCCGAGAGCGCCGGCTCAGCTCTTGCTGGCACCGCGAGCGGAAGTGGCCTTGGCGGTCTCGGCCTTCTGCGGCTCACCAGCGGCGGCCTTGGCAGCCACCTTCTCGGCCAGCTTGGCCTGTTCTGCAAAAAGCGTCTCCAGTTCGGCCTTGAACTCGAGGCTCATCTCGGAGAGTGCCTTGGCATCTTCGAGCATCTGTTGAGAGAGCTGGTTCATCACATCGGCCTGGCGGGCGCTGAACGCCTGCATGGAATCGGTATCGCTGACCTCGCTGGCATCGCGCAGCCGCTCGGTACCGAGCTGACTGTAGCGCTTCATGGACTCCATCTGGTACTGGGTCAACTTCTCCATGTTGTCCAGCATCAGGGAGTTGAGCTTGCGCATCGGCTCGAAGAACTGGCGAGTCTGCTCGTTGAAGTTTTCGATCATCTTGTCTTGCATGGGGGTTTCCTCCCGAAACGGTGACGATTGACGGACGATGGGCCCGACATGTTGCATTGCACAAAGCGTAGTCTGCCATGCCCCATGTTGCAAGACGATGAAAGGCTAACGGGGTCACTCGCCCTTGGTTTTCGCCCGTGAGCGGACGCTGGCGGCGCTCTTCTTCGCCGTGCCACCGGCCTTGCTCGACGCACTCGAGGAACCGGCCGAGCCCGCGGCACTGCTCCTCGATGCCTCGCTGCTCCTGGTGGACGCCGCCCCGGCCTCGTCAGCCCCGCCTCGGGAAGCGCTCTGGCCGGCCTGCTTGAGCATGTCTAGCATCATCTGCTGGTAGGTGCCGAAGCTGGACAGCCCCTGGGAGAGCCCTTGAGAAAGCCCCTGGGTGAGCCCCTGCCCCATGCCGGACTGCTGCAGGAAGGGCTGCATCAGGCTCATGGGGTCATAGCCCTCCACCCCGGACTCCATCTGCTCCTTGATCTGGTCAAGCAGTTGCTGCTGGAAGACCGCCACATCGGGCAGGCCCAGCGACTGGCGAAACTCGTCCGGGGTCAGGTCGAACTCGACATTGATCTTCATGGCATTGCCCTTGCGTTGGTGATGCCAGGCAGTGTAGCAGCCCGCTCACTGGCTGGCGGAGCCCCCCTCAACGCAATACCGGGGTCCCTACACGCACCTCGGCATTCTGGGCGCGATGCCGCAGCAGGTGGTCCATCAGCGTCAGCGCCATCATCGCCTCGGCGATGGGCGTGGCACGAATGCCCACGCAGGGATCATGGCGCCCCTTGGTGACCACCTCCACCGCCTGGCCGTGGACATCGATGCTGCGCCCCGGGGTGGTAATGCTGGAGGTGGGCTTGAGCGCCAGGTGGGCGATGATGGCCTGGCCGCTGGAGATGCCGCCAAGCACCCCGCCGGCATGGTTGGAGAGGAAGCCCTCCGGCGTCATCTCGTCGCGGTGCTCGCTGCCGCGGCTTGCCACGGACGCGAAGCCGTCGCCGATCTCCACCCCCTTCACCGCGTTGATGCTCATCAGGCCGTGGGCCAGTTCGGCGTCGAGGCGATCGAACACCGGTTCGCCGAGCCCCGGCGGTACGCCCTCGGCCACCACGGTAATCTTCGCGCCGACGGAGTCCTGGTCGCGACGCAGCTGGTCCATGTAGGCCTCGAGCTCCGCCACACGCGCCGGGTCGGGACAGAAGAAGGGGTTGTCATCCACCGCCTCCCAGGCCTTGAAGGCGATCTCGATGGGGCCGAGCTGGCTCATGTAACCACGCACTGTGATGCCCCGAGTAGCCAGGTACTGCTTGGCAATGGCCCCGGCCGCCACCCGCATGGCGGTCTCACGAGCGCTGGAGCGCCCGCCCCCGCGGTAGTCGCGGATGCCGTACTTGTGATGGTAGCTATAGTCGGCGTGGGCCGGACGGAACTGGTCCTTGATCTTGGAGTAGTCCGCGGAGCGCTGGTCGGTGTTCTCGATCAGAAGACCGATCGAGGTGCCCGTGGTGACCCCCTCGAAGACCCCGGAGAGGATCCTCACCCGGTCCGGCTCGCGACGCTGGGTGGTGTGGCGCGAGGTGCCGGGGCGACGACGGTCGAGGTCACGCTGCAGGTCCTCTTCGTCGAGCGGCAGCCCCGGCGGGCAGCCATCCACGATGGCGCCCAGCGCTGGGCCGTGGCTCTCGCCGAAGGTGGTGACGGTGAACAGCTTGCCGAAGGTGTTGCCGGACATGGGCGCTTCTCCTTGAAGGGGCGTGGATCAGGCGAAGGACGCCGCATGGGCGTCGAGTTCATCGGCGGTGAGGGCGAACACCCCCTGGCCGCCGCGCTCGAATTCGAGCCACAGGAAGGGCACCTCGGGGAAAGCGGCCTCCAGCCGGTGGTCGGAGTTGCCGACCTCGACGATAAGCACGCCGCGCTCGGTGAGATGCTCCCGGGCCTCGCCCAGGATACGCCGCACGATCTCCAGGCCGTCGGGTCCGGCGCCCAGCGCCAGCGACGGCTCGTGGCGGAACTCGGCTGGCATGGTGGCCAGGTCGCGGGCATCCACATAGGGCGGGTTGGAGACGATCAGGTCGTAGCGGCCCGGCAGGCCATCGAAGAGGTCGGAGTGCACCGCACGCACCCGCTCGCCCACGTCGTGGCGGGTGATGTTCTGGCGGGCCACCGCCAGGGCCTCCTCGCTGATGTCGCCGAGATCCACCTCGCAGGTGGGCAGATGCAGCGCCGTGGCGATGCCGATGCAGCCGGACCCCGCACACAGGTCGAGCACCCGGGCCGGCGGCTCCTCGGGGAACCAGGCGGCGAAGCCATGCTCGATCAGCTCGGCGATGGGCGAGCGGGGGATCAGCACCCGCTCATCCACGTCGAAGGGATAGCCGGCGAAGAAGGCCTCGCCCAGCAGGTAGGGGAGCGGGCGGCGCGAGGTGATCCGCTCGCGCACCAGGGCCACGACACGACCGCGCTCGACGGGCAGCAGGCGGGCGTCGAGCACCGCCGGGTCGACGTTCCAGGGCAGGTGCAGGGCGCCCAGGGTCAGCGCCACCGCCTCATCCCAGGCGGATTCGGTGCCGTGGCCGAAGAAGAGCCCGGCCAGGTGGAACTCGCTGGCCGCCCAGCGCAGGCAGTCGCGCAGGGTGATCAGGCCATCGCGCAGCTCGGCATCGGGAAGCGAGAGGGTCGAGAAGGTGTCGTTGCGGGCGGCCACGGGGCATCCTGTGTTGTCGGGCGAATCGGGCAAGATGGCCGATTGTAACCGCCGGGACGGTTCACAGCCACGCCACGCTGGTTATACTGGTCGCCCCCTGACCTTCCCGACTGGCCCCACACCGCCATGAGCCGAGACCGCCACCGCCCGGACGACGACGAGATCAGCGCCTTCCGCCAGGCGTTGCGGGAGGCCGGCGTGCGTCGCCTGCGCACCAACCGCGCCGACCCCGGGCGTGAGCGACGCGAAGATCCCGCGGCCGTCGCCGAGCGCCGCGCCGCCGCCCAGACGGCGAACGAGACCAGCGGCAGCGGCCGCACCTCCGACGGACGGGTCGAGGCGGTTCGCCCCTCGGAGTCCCTGGAGTTCGCCCTGCCCGACCTGCCCTGGCGCACCCGTCAGCGGCTCAAGCGCGGCCAGCTGACCTGGGAGGCGGGGCTGGACCTGCACGGCCATACCCTGGAGGAGGCCCGCATCGAGCTCGAGGCCTTCCTGCGCGAGGCAAGCGCCGAACGGCGCCGATGCGTGCTGGTGGTCCACGGCAAGGCGTGGGGCGCTGCCAGCGATTATCCGGTGATCAAGAGCCATGTGAACGCCTGGCTTCGCGAGTGGCCGGCCGTATTGGCCTTCTCATCGGCCATCGAGGCCGACGGCGGCACCGGCGCCGTCTATGTGCTGCTGCGCCGCCGCGGCGAGGCCTGATCCGTTCTTATTCGCCCGGTTCGGACACGCTCGGGCGGAGCGGCTGCGCATGCCCAGGCCCCACCACCACGCCTCGCCCACCCCAGCCGGGGTGGTTGCGATCCTCGAAGCGATCCAGCGCCTCCACCGCCAGATGGCGACCCAGGGTGATCAGCGCCTCGGCGCGATGAAACTCGTAGGCACCACACACCGTCTTGGGCACCTCGATCAGCACGTCCGGCGGATAGCCCGCCACCTTGTACTTGGCGAGTGCCGCCTGGGTGATGTCGAAGGAGGCCAGCACCATGTCCAGCCTTCCCCACTCGCGGCGGCGGATGCCCGCCTCGCTTTGGTCGCCCCCTTCGTCATCCACGCCGCCGTTGCTCGTCCCCAGGCCATTGAACCAGCGACCCGCGGCGCTCCTGACCTCCTCGATCCAGCCGCCGAAGTCGATGCCGCCAGCGTCGCGCGCGCGCTCACGGGCACGCTCCTTCTCGGCCTGATCGGGCGGCAGCAGCTCCTCCAGGGTCACCGGATGCGGGCTGTGAGCGGTGACGTTGACCGCCAGCACCAGGTCGGCGTGGGCGGAGACGATGGGAATGATCGGCAGCGGATTGAGCAGGCCGCCGTCCACCAGCACCTGGTTCCCGCGGTGCACCGGGGTGATCACGCCGGGCACGGCGATGGAGGCGCGAATCGCCTCCAGCAGCGGGCCACTCTGGAACCACACCTCGCGCTGGCGGATCAGGTCGGTAGCCACGGTGGTGACAGGGATCGTCAGGTCCTCGATACGGGTATCGCCGATCAGACTCTCCAGTTTGCCCATCACCTTGCTGGCCCGCATGGCGCCCATGGGGCTCCAGGTCACGTCCACCAGCCTGAGCACGTCGAAGTAGTCGAGGCGACACACCCAGTCGCGGTAGCCCTCGAGTTGCCCTGCCGCATAAACACCGCCGATCAGGGCGCCCATGGAGCAGCCGGCGATCGCCACGATCTCGTAGCCCCGTGCCTCCAGCTCATCGATGACCCCGATGTGGGCATAGCCGCGCGCGCCGCCACTGCCCAGCACCAGGGCCACCCGCTTGCCGTCGCGTTTCGCCGGCGTCTCGTGCTCATTCATCTCCCCTCCTCCTGGTCATCCTGCCCCGGCATCATCCGGTGCCAGTCGGCGATCACCTCGGCAACCGCCTCCACCGCCTCCGGCTCCAGGTGCAGGTGGTGCCCGCCGTCCAGGACCCGGCGCTGGAGCCCTGGCATCACCCCACGGGCCAGCCGGGCCCGTTCGCCCTCGCCGAGGATCCCGGTCGTCCCTTCCACCAGCAGGGCCGGGCAGCGGATCGCCGCGAGCATCGCCAGCCCCTGTTCGGGGCAGAAGCGGACCGGCGAGGGACGCAACAGGCGACCATCGGTGCGCAGCTGGACGTGGCCATCGTCCCGCGCCTCCAGGTTGCGAGCCACCAACGGACGCGCCGCCTCGGCACCGATCGGCGTGGCGCCCCCTGCCACCCGCGCCGCCACGGCACTCTCACTGTCAGGATAGCGCGGCGTCGGCGACAGGGGGCGACGGTGGCCCATCAGCCCCCGGCGCAGCTGGGCCGGCGCCTGCTCCGCCGGCGTGGTGAGGGTGCCCAGGCCATCGAGGAGCAGCAGCGCCTCGACCCGCTCGGGGAGCGCCGCGGCGATCAGGCAGGCAACGCCGGCGCCCATGGAGTGGGCCAGCAGCGTCACCCGCGTCAGGCCGAGCGCCTCCGCTGCGTCGAGCAGGTCATGGCAGTAGTCCCAGATCGCATAGTCGCCCGGCAGGGGCGCGGAGTGCCCATGACCCGAGAAGTCGATGGCCACCACGCGGATCCCCAGGCGTTCCACCAGCCGCGGCGCCAGCCGCGAGAAACTGGCGGCGTTATCGAGCCAGCCGTGCAGGGCCAGCCAGGTCGGCGCGCCCGGCTCGCCCCACGCCAGGGCCGCCAGGCGGCCATCGGCCAGGCGCAATTCACAGGGGCCGGTCATGGGCAGGTTTCCAGCAGGGCATCAAGGGTCACCAGCAGGGCGTCACGGGTCTCGTCCGGGTACTCCATGGGGAACATGTGGGATCCCGGCACGAGGGTTACCGGCACGCCATGGCGCTGAAGGCGGCGCCGGCGCCGCGGCGTCAGCAGGTCGGAATCCTCGCCGGCGAGCAGCGCGCAAGGCACTCTCAGCCGCTTCGGCAGGTCGCCCAGGTGGTCCGGCAGGTGACAGAAGATCTCCACCTCCACCTGGGGGTCGTAGACCAGTACCGCCTGGCCATCGTCGAGCAGCCGGGTCCCTCCCTGCACGTAATCGTCGAGGGCCTCCGGGGTGAAGCGCCGGAACAGCCGGCGCCGCCTGAGCGCGTCCCGCATGGCTTCGCGGTCGGGCCACAGGGCCCGCCGGCCGCGGCTCTGCCCCGCCGGTGTCACCCGCTCCACGAAACCGAAGCGCTTGGCGAGCTTCATGGCCCAGGCATCGAGGCCCAGCATCAGCGGCGGGTCGAGCATCACCACGCAGCGAAAACGCTCGGGCGCGGCCTCGGCGGCCATGGCCATCAACACGCCGCCCATGGAGTGACCCACGCCAATCACCGGCTCATTGTCCCCCTCCAGGGCATGGAGCAGTTCATCGCGCAGCGCCAGCCAGTTGTGGCCCACCGGAAAGTCGGGGTGGTGGCCCAGGCGATCGAGGAGCTGAACATCGAAGCGCTCGCCCAGGGGGCCGAGGAAACTGCGATAGCTCGAGCCGGGAAAGCCGTTGGCATGGGCGAAGAGCAGGCGGGGACGGTCGGGTGATGGGGTCATGGAGGCATCCGTGGTCGGGCGGGCGGGGCTCTTCTGGCCGTAGCAGGCTAACGGGATTACCATGATTCGCCAAGTCACCTCCCGGCCTGACCCTTCTCTGGAGCCCCTGTGAACGCGACCCCCAAGCCCCCTCGTGACACCCGCACCCGCAACCGGATCTTCTTCGCCGCGGTGATCGCCGCGATTCTCGTCGGCCTGTGGCTGGCCCGCTAGGGCGCCGCCAGCATGGAGCTCTCCGCCCTCTTCCTCCAGACCCTCGAGGTCACCCTGCCGGTGTTCGCCATGGTCTTCATCGGCCTGGGCCTCAAGCGCGCCGGCTGGATCGATGCCGCCTTCGTCTCCACCGCCTCCCAGCTGGTGTTCCGCGGCACCATGCCGGCCCTGATCTTCCTGAGCATCATCAAGGCCGACCTGGATGCGACCCTCAACCCGACGCTGCTGGGATTCTTCGCCCTGGCCACTCTGGGCAGCTTCCTGTTCTGCTGGGGCTGGGCCCGACTGCGGGTGCCCCATGCGGAGCGCGGGGTCTACATCCAGGGGGCCTTCCGCGGCAACTGCGGCGTCGTGGGGCTGGCGCTGGCGGCGGGCATGTACGGTGACTACGGCCTCTCCGCCGGCGGGCTGCTGCTCGGGGTGGTGATCCTCACCTACAACGCCTTCTCGGTCATCGCGCTGGCCAGCTACCAGGAGGGCCGCAGCGCCGACTGGCGCAGCATCCTCTCGCACATCGTGCGCAACCCCCTGATCCTCGCGGTGGTGGCGGCCATCCCGGTGGCCGCCCTGAAGCTGCGCCTGCCCGGCTGGCTGATGACCTCCGGCGAGTATTTCGCCTCGCTCACCCTGCCACTGGCGCTGATCTGCATCGGCGCCACCCTGTCGCTGGGCGCCATCCGCGAGTCCGGGCGCCTTGCCACCAGCGCCAGCCTGCTGAAGATGGTCACGGTGCCGTTACTGGCCACCACGGCGGCCTGGCTGGCCGGCTTCGAGGGTCGCGAGCTGGGAGTGCTGTTCCTGTTCTTCGCCAGCCCGACGGCGGCCGCGGCCTTCGTCATGGCCAAGGCCATGGGCGGCAATGCCGTCCTGACCGCCAACATCATCGCCCTGACCACCCTGATGGCCAGCCTGACGATCACCGTCGGCGCCTTCGGGCTCAAGGTCGCCGGCCTGATCTAGTCCAGATCGGCGGGGGCGATCAATCGCACGAGTCGAGCGCAGCCCGCCGCCCACACATCGGCCTCCAGTTCCGCCAGCGCCGCAGTGGGAAACCCCGGACCGCGCTCGGCGCGGCCCTCCACCAGCAGGCCGACAAGGGCTCCCACCAGCGGCATATGGCTTACCAGTAACAGGGGTCCCCCACCGGGCTGACCGAGCAACCAGTCAGCCACCGCCGTGGAATCGTCGTCGGGGGTGAGGATCGACAGCGTCTCCACCCGAACGCCAAGCCTCTCGCCCATGATGGCGGCGGTCTGCCGGGCGCGAACGAAGGGGCTGGCCAGCAGGCGCGCCCCGGCGAGGTCGTCACGCTCGGCCAGCCAGGCGGCCATGCGGCGCGCCTCGTCATGCCCGCGCCCGGTGAGTTCGCGTTCGGCGTCCGGCCGCCCCGGCCCCGCCTCGCCATGGCGCAGGATCAGCAGGCGTTCAGCCATGCCGGCCCCCGCCTTCGCGGTGGGCGCGCTGCACATCCTCGCGGGCCAGCACGAACTCCACGTCGCTGCTCTGCTCGCCGAGCATCAGCATGCGCGCCATCTCCTTGGCCGGCACGCCCTTGAAGAGCACCTGATAGAGCCCCTCGGCCAGCGGCATGTAGACGCCCTCCTGGCGGGCCATGTCGCGCACCAGACGGACGGTGTTCACCCCCTCGGCCACCTGGCCCAGCGCCGCCACCGCCTCGTCCAGGGTACGGCCCTCGCCCAGGGCATAGCCGACCCGGTAGTTGCGCGAGAGGGGCGAGGAGCAGGTCACGATCAGGTCGCCGACCCCGGCCAGCCCCAGAAAGGTCATGGGATTGGCGCCCCGATAGACGGCAAAGCGACTCATCTCGGCCAGCGCCCGGGTCATCAGCATGCTGCGGGTGTTCTCGCCCATCCCCAGCGCGGCGGCCATGCCGGCCGAGATGGCGTAGATGTTCTTCAGCGCCCCGCCCAGTTCGACGCCGTGACGGTCATTGCTGGCGTAGACCCGAAAGTAATCGCAGCCCAGCGCCGTCTGCACCCGGGTACGGGTCTCGGGATCGTCGCTGGCGATCACCGTGGCGGTGAGCTGCTTCTGGGCAACCTCCGAGGCCAGGTTGGGCCCGGAGATCACGCCGATATGGGGGAAACCGGTTTCCTCCTCCAGGATCTGGCTCATCAGCTTGAAGCCCTCCTCCTGGATGCCCTTGGTGGTGCTGACCAGGATCTGGTCAGGGGTCAGCCAGGGGCGTGCCTGGCGCACCACCTCGCGAAAGGCCTTGGAAGGGATCGCCACCAGGACCAGGCCGGCACCGCTAAGCACCTCGGCCATGTCGGTGGAGGCGATCACCGCGGGATTGATCGCATAGTCGGGCAGGTAGCGGCCGTTGCGATGCTCGCGATTGATCTGCTCGGCCAGCTCGGGGTCACGCAGCCACTGGCGCACCCGTGAGCCATTGTCGGCGGCGATGCTGGCCAGGGCGGTACCGAAGCTGCCGCCCCCCAGCACCGCCACCTTCATCTGTTCCTCTGCCATGCTCGGCCCCGCCTGTGTGGATGAAATCGGGATGGTGGATGAAATCGTGGTGAATGGAGTCACGATTGTAGCGAAAAAAGGGCCCGAATCGTCAGCCGATTCGGGCCCCGCGAACCTCCCTGTCGACCGGCCGTCACGGCAGGCCGACGGCCTGTGGCCTAGTCGATCAGCGACAGCAGCGAATCGATGCTCTCGCGGGCGTCACCGTAGAACATCCGGGTGTTCTCCTTGTAGAACAGCGGGTTCTCGATGCCCGAGTAGCCGGTGCCCTGACCCCGCTTGCAGACGAAGACCACCCGCGATTTCCACACCTCCAGCACCGGCATGCCGGCGATGGGGCTGTTGGGGTCCTCCTGGGCCGCCGGGTTGACGATATCGTTGGAGCCGATGACGATCGCCACATCCGTCTTGGGGAAGTCATCGTTGATCTCGTCCATCTCCATGACGATATCGTAGGGCACCCGAGCCTCGGCCAGCAGCACGTTCATGTGCCCGGGCAGGCGCCCGGCCACCGGGTGGATGGCGAAGCGCACCTCCTTGCCGGCGGCGCGCAGCTTGCGCACCAGTTCACTGACCGCGTTCTGGGCCTGGGCCACCGCCATGCCATAGCCCGGCACGATGATCACGCTGTCCGCGTTGTTCAGCGTCGCCGCGACCCCACCAGCATCGATGGACACCTGCTCGCCCTCTATCTCCGCCGCCGGCCCCTTGGTGCCGCCGAAGCCCCCCAGGATCACGCTGACGAAGTTGCGGTTCATCGCCTTGCACATGATGTAGGAGAGGATGGCGCCGCTGGAGCCCACCAGGGCACCGGTGACGATCAGCAGGTCGTTGGAGAGGGTGAAGCCGATGGCCGCCGCCGCCCAGCCCGAGTAGCTGTTGAGCATCGACACCACCACCGGCATGTCGGCTCCGCCGATGCCCATGATCAGGTGGTAGCCGATGAAGAACGCCAGGGCGGCGAGCAGCAGCAGGGTCCAGAAGCCGGCGCCGTTGAGGTAGAAGATGGCCAGCAGCAGCGACAGCGCCGCGGCACCCGCGTTGAGCTTGTGGCCACCGGGCAGCTGCCTGGACTTGCCATCGACCTTGCCGGCCAGCTTGCCGAAGGCGATCACCGAACCGGTGAAGGTCACCGCACCGATGAAGATGGCGAATACCACTTCTATCTGGAGGAAGGTCAGCTCGTCGGGCGCCTTGGTGGCCACCATGGCGGCGAAGGCCGAGAACTGCTCGGTGGCGCCTCCCACGGCCTGGACGGCCAGCACACGGCGTCGCTCCAGGTCGGCGTTCCAGGCCACGAAGACCGCGGCAAGGCCCACGAAGCTGTGCAGCGCCGCCACCAGCTGGGGCATCTCGGTCATGGCGACTCGCTTGGCCACCACCCAGCCGATTGCTGCACCGATGATGATCATCGGTATCATCACCCAGTAGGCACCGATGCCCGGGCCCAGAGCGGTGAACAGCACCGCCACCGCCATGCCGACGATGCCGTACCACACCGCCCGCTTGGCCTTCTCCTGATTGCTCAGCCCTCCCAGGGAGAGGATGAACAGTACGCTTGCCGCGATGGCCGCGGCGGACACGAATCCTTGACTCAGCATCTCATCTCTCCGGGATCAGGACTTCTGGAACATGGCCAGCATCCGGCGCGTGACCAGAAAACCGCCGACGATGTTGATGGTGGCGATCAGCACCGAGATCGCCGCCAGCAGCATCACGATACCGCTGCCTGAACCGATCTGCAGGACGGCGCCGAGAATGATGATCCCGGAGATGGCATTGGTGACCGCCATCAGCGGCGTATGCAGCGAGTGACTCACGTTCCAGATCACCTGGAAGCCCACGAAGCAGGCCAGCACAAAGACGATGAAGTGCTGCATGAAGGAGGCCGGGGCGATCTGGGCCAGCAGCAGCATCACCGCACCGCCCACGCCGAGCAGGATGGCCTGGCGCTTGGTCTGGGCCTTGAACACCGACAGCTCGGCGGCCCTCTTCTCCTCCGGCGTCGGCGTCTTCTCCTTGGGCCTGGGCTTGGCCGCGGCGATGGCCTTCACCTTCGGCGGCGGCGGCGGGAAGGTGATCTCGCCGGCGTGGGTCACCGTGGCGCCGCGGATCACGTCGTCCTCCATGTCATGCACCATCACGCCGTCCTTCTCCGGCGTCAGGTCCGTGAGCATATGGCGGATGTTGGTGGCATAGAGCAGCGATGCCTGGGTCGCCATGCGTGAGGGGAAGTCGGTGTAGCCGATCACCACCACGCCGTTATCGGTCACCACCCGTTCATCGGCGACGGTCAGATCGCAGTTACCGCCCTTCTCGGCGGCCAGATCGATGATCACCGAGCCGGGTTTCATGGCCGCCACCATGTCCTCGAGCCACAGCTTGGGGGCCGGGCGGCCGGGAATCAGCGCCGTGGTAATGACGATATCGATGTCAGGCGCCTGGGCACGGAAGCACTCGAGCTGCTTCTCACGAAACTCGGGGCTGGAGGGCGATGCATAGCCGCCGGTCTCGGCGCCGTCCTGGCTCTCCTCGAAGTCGAGGAACACGAACTCGGCACCCATGGACTCGATCTGCTCGGCCACCTCGGGCCTCACATCGAAGGCCCGCACCATGGCGCCCAGGCTCACCGCCGTGCCGGTGGCGGCCAGACCCGCCACCCCGGCCCCGATCACCAGCACCTTGGCCGGGGGGACCTTGCCCGCGGCGGTCACCTGGCCGGTGAAGAAGCGGCCGAAGTTGTTGCCCGCCTCGATCACCGCCCGGTAGCCGGCGATGTTGGCCATGGAGGAGAGCGCGTCCATCTTCTGGGCCCGGGAGATGCGCGGCACCATGTCCATGGCGATCACGCTGGCTCCCTTCGCGCGGCAGCGCTCCAGCAGCGCCTCGCTCTGGGCCGGCCAGAAGAAGCTGATCAGCGTCTGTCCCTCGCGAAGGCGGTCGGCTTCCTCCTCGGAGGGCTCGCGGACCTTGATCACCACCTCGGCCTCACGCCACAGGGCCTCGGCGCCCTCGACCACGCTGACGCCCGCCTCGCGATAGGCCTCGTCGGTGAAGCCCGCCGCCTCGCCGGCTCCACTCTCTACCAGACACTCGTGTCCCAGTTTCTGGATCTGCTGAGCGCTCTCGGGGGTCAGCGCGACACGCGCCTCGCCCCTGACCCGCTCTCGGGGTGCTCCAATCTTCACGTCGCTTCTCTCCATGGCTAACCTGGCGGGGCCCGGAGCCGCCGCCGACTCCCTCATCCTAGGCCACCGCGACGCTCTCGTCCGGTCCCGCTTTCTACGCTGCGGCTTGGTGCCACCTCCGAAAACGACGACGCCACCCCGCAGGGTGGCGTCGGATCACGGCATGGCCGGGTCGGTCAGGTGGTGAGCAGGGCGTTGAGACGCTTGACGTAGGCGGCCGGGTCATCGAGATGACCACCCTCGGCGATGATCGCCTGGTCCAGCAGCACGTGGGCCAGATCACCGAAGGCCTCGCCATCGACGCCCTCGAGCTTGGCCACCAGGGCGTGGACAGGGTTGAGTTCGAGGATCGGCTTGACCTCCGGCATCGGTTGGCCGGCGGCCTCCATGATGCGGCGCATCTGGAAGCCCATCTCGTGCTCGGGCAGCACCACGCAGGCCGGCGAGTCGGTCAGGCGGTGGGTCACCTTGACCTCCTGGACCTGGTCGCCCAGCGCCTCCTTGACGCGCTTGACCAGGTCCTCCTTGGCCTTGGCAGTCTCCTCCTGGGCCTGCTTCTCCTCCTCGCCCTCGATGTCGCCGAGGTCGAGCTCGCCCTTGGCCACGTCCACGAAGGCCTTGCCCTCGTAGTCGTTGAGGTGGCTCATCAACCACTCGTCGACGCGGTCAGTCAGCAGCAGCACCTCGATGCCCTTCTTGCGGAAGATCTCCAGGTGGGGGCTCGACTTCGCCGCGTTGAAGCCGTCGGCGACGATGTAGTAGATCTTCTGCTGACCCTCCTGCATGCGTTCCACGTAGTCGGCCAGCGACTGATCCTGGGTGGTGCTGTCAGTGTGGGTGGTGGAGAAGCGCAGCAGCCCGGCGATCTTCTCGCGGTTGGCGAAGTCCTCCGCCGGTCCCTCCTTGAGCACGCTGCCGAAGGTGTTCCAGAAGGTCTGGTAGGCCGCCTTGTCCTTGGCCAGCTTCTTGAGCATGTCCAGCGCACGCTTGGTCAGCGCGGAACGGATCTTCTCGACCTTGGGATCCTGCTGCAGCAGCTCGCGGGAGACGTTGAGCGACAGCTCGCGAGTGTCCAGTACCCCCTTGATGAAGCGCAGATAGAGCGGCAGGAACTGCTCGGCGTCGTCCATGATGAAGACGCGCTGCACATAGAGCTTCACGCCGCGGGCGCCGTCACGATCAAAGAGGTCAAAGGGCGCGCGGCCCGGCACGTAGAGCAGGCTCGTGTACTCGAGCTTGCCCTCGACCTTGTTGTGGCTCCAGGTCAGCGGATCCGAGAAGTCGTGGGCCACATGCTTGTAGAAGGCCTGGTACTCCTCGTCGGAGATCTCGCCCTTGGGGCGTGACCAGAGCGCAGTGGCCTCGTTGACGGTCTCCCAACTGACGGTCTCGCTGCCCTCGATCTCCTTGCCCTCGTCGTCACGGGCCTTCTCGACCTTCGGCATGCGCACCGGCACCTCGATGTGGTCGGAGTACTTGCGCACCAGGCTCTGCAGACGAAAGTCGTCGGCGAACTCCTTCGCATCTTCCTTGAGGTGGAGCACGATCTCGGTCCCGTGGATGTCGCGCTCGATGTCGGCCACGGTGAACTCGCCCTCGCCCCGCGAGCGCCACTCCACGCCCTCGGCCTTGTCGCTGCCCGCCTTGCGGGTGCGCACGCTGACCTCGTCGGCGACGATGAAGCCCGAGTAGAAGCCGACGCCGAACTGGCCGATCAGCCGGGCGTCCTTCTGCTGCTCGCCGGAGAGCTGCTTGAGGAAGTCAGCGGTACCGGAGCGGGCGATGGTGCCGAGATTCGAGATGACCTCGTCGCGGCTCATGCCGATGCCGTTGTCGCGGACGGTGACGGTGCCCGCCTCGGCGTCGTGCTCGATCTCGATGCGCAACTCGCTGTCGCCCTCATAGAGCGTGTCGTTGTCCAGCGCCGCGTAGCGCAGCTTGTCGCAGGCATCGGCGGCATTGGAGATGAGCTCGCGCAGGAAGATCTCCCGGTTGGAGTAGAGGGAGTGGATCATCAGGTGGAGAAGCTGCTTGACCTCGGTCTGGAAGCCAAGGGTTTCTTCGTGCGTGGCGGTGGTCATGTGTCCTGAACCTCGTCGACATGTTCTGCGGCGAGCGGTGCCGCGGGGGTGAATCACTGTCGCCGATATGGGGCCCCGCGGACGCTTTTCAAGCCTTGCCGCTGCTCATGCCTCACCCGGCCGGACTCGCCCAGCACGAAGTGCAGCCGCGCCGTGGCCACCGGAACCGATTCGCTCTCCTGCCAGGCCGTCACCTGAACATTGGCCAGGCGTCGTCCCTCACGCAGCAGCAAGCAGCGGGCGAAGGTGGGCACCGCCCGCGCGGTGCGCAGGTAGTCGATGGAAAGATCGACGATCCGCGGCAGCGTCGCCTCACGGGCGGACAGCATCAGGTCAAGGGTCGCGGCGGTTTCCATGAAGGCGGCGACCACGCCGCCGTGCAGCGCCGGCAGCAGCACGTTGCCGACATTGCCCGGCGCCGGCTCCAGGCGAAACAGCAGGCCGTCACCCTCCGGGTCAGGCACCGCGGAGACACCGATGCGGGTGGCGTAGGGAATCAACGCCAGCCAGGCCGCCACATCACCCTCGGTGCGGGTGCGCGCGATCCATGCCACGTTATCGAAGCCCTCAGGCATTGCCGCTCTCCTTGTCATGGTTCGCTGCAAACAGCGCCTCGGCAAAGCCGGGCGGCGTATTGCGCGGCCCCAGCCGCACGAAATTGCCGATGCCCCGGGCCACCTGCCTCCCCTCCTCCTGCCACAGGATGCCTTCGGTAAAGACCACCGAGGCGGTGACCCCGACCACCCGCGCCTCGGCGTAGAGCGCCAGGCCCGCCACCGCCGGCCGGAAGTGGTCGACACGCAGGTCCAGGGTCGGGCACACCTCCGGCTCGGGCAGCCCACGCAGCACGGCACTGCCGCAGACGGTGTCCAGCAGCATGGTCAGCACGCCGCCGTGGACCAGCCCGCGGGAGGCGTCGCCCAGCAGGTCGTCACTCCAGGGCAGGCGCATGCGGATGGCCTCGGCGTCGGCCGCCAGCACCTCGAGGCCCAGCTCACGGGTATGGGGAATCACCCGCACGAAGCGGGTCAGGGCCCGGCGCCAGGCATCGGGGGATCGATCGGGACTGGGCATCACACCTGGCTACCTCCATCGTCGTCAAATAATAGTGTTATCACAGGCTTCCATCGGATGGTTTTACCACACGCTTTCCAACAAGCGTTTGAAAGACTCCAGGCTAGTCGTGCGCCTGCCGCGGCACAAGGCATCGCCCGTCAACGCAGCACCACCTCCGGTTACCCTTTCCCCCTACCCTTGACGCCGGGAATGCGCCACGATGGATGACATGGATAGAAGCCATCAGACGTCAACTCCCGGAGACCCTTGCCATGCGCCAACGCCACCCCGCCACGAAGCGCGGCACCCGGCGCAGCGGCGCCCGGCGCCTCGGCACCCTGCTGACTGCCCTGACGCTGTCGCTGCCGTTCTCGCTGACGCTGGCCCAGGCCGACGACCGCGCCCTGCGCAATGCCCTGGAGGCCGCCCGCAGCCAGCAGTGGGAGCGCATCGACCAGCGCGCCATTGCCGACCATCCGCTGGTCGGCTACGTGGAGTACCACCGCCTGCGCGGACGCCTGCCCCAGGCCGAGCCGGGCCAGGTCCTCGACTTCATCGAACGCCACGCCGACTCGCCCCTGGGCGAGTGGCTGCGCGGTCAGGCCATTGCCCAGTACGGCTACGCCGGCCGCTACGGCAGCCTGCTTGCCGTGGCCGACGGCGAACCCGCCGGTACTGCCCGCCAGTGTTACTACTACTCCGCCCTGCTCGGCAGTGACCCCCAGGCCGCTGCCGAGGGCGGGCTGGCCCTGTGGATGGTGGGCCGCTCCCAGCCCGATGCCTGCAACAACCTGTTCAGGGCCCTGCGCGACCGCGGCGTGATCGGCGAGCAGCAGGTCTGGGAGCGCAAGATGCTGGCCTGGCAGGACGGCGAGACGGGCCTCGCCAGCTTCCTGGGCCGCCAGCTCGGCAGCCGCTGGGAGGAGGCCCGCCAGGCCATGACGCGCCTCTCGGGCGACTTCGCCTCCGTGACCCGAGTGCCGACCTGCCTGGGCCCCGAGTGCCGCGGCTCCGGCCCGCTGTTCGCCGCCGCCATGCACGGCTTCACCCGCGCCGACACCGAGGCGGCCCTGGAGGCGTGGCGCAAGATCGCCCCCCACCTGCCCATCGAGCGCGAGCACCATGAGGCCATCGAGCGCGACCTGATCTTCTATACCCTGGTTCGCGACATCCGCCACAATCGCGGCTGGGTCGACGGCGCGCTGGCCGGGCGCAGCGACGCCGACCTGCTGGAGCTGCGCGTGCGCGCCGCCCTGGGCGAGCGGGACTGGCGCGGCGTGCTCGACTGGCTGGCGCGCATGACGCCCGAGACCCGCGACGACAGCCGCTGGCACTACTGGGCCGCGCGCGCCCACGAGCAGCTGGGCGACAGCGCCCGCGCC
The DNA here is from genome assembly GCF_014859505.1 of Halomonas sp. Taxonomy (GTDB): domain Bacteria; phylum Pseudomonadota; class Gammaproteobacteria; order Pseudomonadales; family Halomonadaceae; genus Halomonas. The sequence continues at coordinate 22,358 of NZ_JACUUD010000015.1, read as the reverse complement.
CGGGAGGACTATGCCCTGGCCGCCGAGGGGCGCAACTTCTTCGGCTTCGCCGCCGCCGACCGCCTGGGCCAGCCCTATGCCCTGAACCTGGAACGCAACGGCTTCGATGACAGCTACCGGCAGCAGGTCTCCCGCTGGCCGGCCGTGCAGCGCACCGAGGCGCTGCTGCGTATCAACGAACCAGGCCTGGCCGCCAGCGAATGGTATGCGGCCGTGGAGCGCGGCGGCGAGCGAGAGGCCCGCGCCCTGGCCGACTACGCCCAACGCCGCGGCTGGCACGCCAAGCTGGTGCAGACCACCATCACCGGTCGCATGTGGGATGCCCTGGACTGGCGCTTCCCCGAGGCCTACCGCGAGCACTTCCTGCACTGGGGACGCATGACGGGGGTCGACCCCTACCTGCTGATGGGCATCGCCCGGCGCGAGAGCGCCTACAACCCCGAGGCGGTCTCGCCGGCCGGCGCCCGCGGCCTGATGCAGGTGATGCCCGGCACCGCCACCCAGCTGGCTCGCCAGCTCGGCATCAGTGACCCCGGCGCCTACGGGGTGCTCGACCCGGAACTCAATATCCGCCTGGGCAGCACCTACATCCGCGACATGCTCAACCGCTACAGCGGCAACCGCCTGGCCGCCGCGGCCGCCTACAACGCCGGTCCCGGCCGGGTCGACCGCTGGCTGGCCGACGCCCCGGAGGAGTTCGACCTCTTCGTGGAGAGCATTCCCTTCCGCGAGACCCGCCTCTACGTGCAGGCGGTGCTCAGCTACCGGGCGATCTTCGAGAGCCTGGCCAATGGCGGCGACAGTCGCGGCGTCTCCATGCTGAGCCCGACCGAGAAGACGGTGCGCTACGACCGCTCGCTGCTGGCCAGGAACTGAAGGTCACTGCACGCAGGAGGCGCCGGGTAAGCCTCGCGCAGGCCGACCCTATGCCGGAGGGCGCTCCAGCGCCAGCTTGATGCCAAAGGCGATCAGCACAGCCCCGGTGGCTCCGTTGAGGCCCCGGGCGAAGGCGCGGCTGGCCAGCAGGCGCCCGGCGCTGCCCACCATCACCGCCACGCCGATCTGCCACAGGTTGGCGATCACGAAGTGCACCCCGGCCAGGAACAGCGACTTGGCCAGCGCCGGGTCGCCGGGGGCGATGAACTGGGGCAGGAAGGCCATGTAGAAGACCACCGTCTTGGGATTGAGCACGTTGGAGAGCAGCCCCTCGCGCAGCGGCCGCCACATCGGCACGGGCTGGCGCTCGCCACTGACCTCCGCCACCGGTAGCCCCTGGCCACGGCGGGCCGCCAACAGGCCCTGCACCCCCAGCCAGATCAAGTAGCAGGCCCCGGCCAGCTTGAGCAGCCCGAAGGCCCAGGCCGACTGCAAGAGGATCAGCGAGATCCCCAGCGCCGAGACCGCGGCATGCACGAAGAGCCCGCAGCAGATCGCCAGGCTGGTCAGCACGCCGTCACGCACCCCGCCCCGGGCGGTGTTGCGGATCACCAGCAGGGTATCGACCCCGGGACTAATGGAAAGCAGGGTAATGGCCATCAGGAAGGGCCAGAACTGGGCATCGATGAACATGGGGGCGGGGTATTCCTTGGGTCGAGAAGCGGGCTTGCTGCCCGAGGGGATTCGATCTACAGTGGTTTTGCGGCTGGCGTCCGGCGTGATGAACACGGGGATGTCAGGGTGCCTCGGCACCGTATCGCAGCGCTGGTCAGCAGGAAGCAAGTCGTCGGTTGTCGTTCGATTTACTCGATACGCGCGGTGAGTACTTCTTTCCCTGTCCTGCCCACGCACTTCGGGCATCCGCACCGGCGGACCCGGCACGACCATTAAAGTATGTTAAGGAAATCGACAATGGCAACTGGCACTGTCAAGTGGTTCAACGACACCAAGGGTTACGGCTTCATCTCTCCGGACGACGGCGGTGATGACCTGTTCGCTCACTTCTCCGAGATTCAGGCTGACGGCTTCAAGACCCTGCAGGACGGCCAGAAGGTCACCTTCGAGGTCACCCAGGGCAAGAAGGGCCTTCAGGCCTCCAACATCCGCCCTGCCGACTGATCAGGTGCGCGGAAGGCGGCGCTCGACGCCGCCATTGAAACGAGAAGGCCCACCGATCGGTGGGCCTTTTTCTCTTGGGTGGGCACGCTTTCTATGGTGGGCCCGCTTGGCCGCCTCGGGGGATAGGCCTCGGGGCTAGTCGGCCTCCATGGGCTCGAACTCGAAATCGTCGACCTCCATGGGCTCGAACTCGGGAAGCTCCTGCTCCACCGCATCGAACTGCTCCTCCAGGCGGCGCTGGGCCTCCTCGAAGCGGCGCTCCTGCTCCTCGATGATGGCGTCGACGTCGGAGCTGGTCGGCCCGCCGGTATCGAGCTGGTCATCATCCAGGCCGGTGCCGAGGTCCATCCCGGTATCGAAGGCGTCGTCACCCTCCATGGGCTCGGGTACAACGGCCTCCTCCTCGGCCGCCTCGAACTGTTCCTCGATGCGCCGCTGCGCCTCCTCGAAGCGCCGCTCGGTCTCCTCGAGCATGGCGTCGATCTCGTCGCGGGTGGTCTCACCGGGCAGTGCCGCCCCCTCGTCCAGGGTGCTGGCCGGGGACTCGCCCAGGGTCTCGGCCTCGGGGATCTCCTCCGGCACCTCGTCGGGAAGCTCGGCCGCAGGATCCGTCACCTCGGCCGCGGCCGCTTCCTCCTCGACCAGCCCCGCCTGCTCCTCGGGCGACAGCTCATCGTCGAGGGCTTCCGGTTCGGCACTTTCGTCCGGCGCGGCCTCTTCCTGTGCGGCGGGCTCGGCCGGTGTCGGCTCGTCACCGTTGCCGCAGCCGGCCAGGCCCAGGGCCATCAGGGCCGCCAGCAGGGCGGGCTTCCAGAGTGTCTTTTGCATGTGCCTGCTCCTGCACGTCTGATTTCCGGGGATGACACATTGCAACAGAGCCGCCGGCCTCCCGCAAGGCAGAACCCGAGTCACTCGTCCCCCAGGGCACCACGCAGCGGCAGCGGGCAGCCAAGGGTCCAGGCCACCGCCCGCAGCAGCTCGGCCTCCTGCGGGACGATCCGGCCATCCTGCTCCACGCAGCAGACCATCGCGGCCAGCAGCGCCGCCCGCTCGGCCTGGACCAGCCTCACCAGGCGCTCCATGGCCCAATCCAGCTCTGCCGCCGTGGGCGGCTCAAGCACCAGATCCAGCTCGACGCCGAGCGCCCGACCCGCCTGATCGAGGGACTCGCGCTGCTCATCCAGAGTCGTCTGACCGGCGCGGGCCAGGGTGGAGAGCAGCAGCGACAGCGGCCCCGCGAGGTCACGCAGGTGCCGGTCTCGCCGCGCCCGACGCTCGCCCTCGATGCCCACCAGCACCAGCCGGTGCAGCGACCATTGCAGGGCACCCGGCACGGTTTCGGCGGCCATCAGGCCAGCCAGGCACTGGCGGAAGCGGGCGAACTGGGCCGCGGAGAGCTGGCGCAGCTGCGGCAGACTCAGCTCGATCAGCGGTAGACGATCCCCAGGCGCCAGGGTCGCCAGGGGCTCGGCGAGGGCGTCGAGTTCGCTCAGCACCTCGGGCAGCGCCTGGTTGGCCAGCACGCGCCGCTGGGCATCACGGCTGACCGGCTCCACCCCCATCAGGATGCCGTAGACCAGGGCCCGGGCGGCGAAAGGCTCATGGGCGGCGTCGATCAACCGCGCGTCGATACTGGCCAGCCGGCGGCGAGCCGCGGACAGGGCCGCGGGGTCGGGCTGGCCGACGCTGGCCACCACCGCGCCGGCGATGGCGGCCCCGGCCAGGGCACCCCCGACCTCAGCGCCCATGCCTCCACTCACCCCCCCCCCGAGAATGGCGCCGCGGGGCGAGGAGGACGCAGCCTCCTGTGTCGTCGCGGCCTTCGGGGTGGGGGCGAAGGGCTCGGGCAGGCTCCCGTCCCAGCGCGGCAGCACGCGACGGATGCGCGCCTCCAGGGGCGGATGAGTGGCGGTGAGTCCACTCAGGTGGCGCACGCCGCTGCCGAAGTAGAGGTGGCTGAACTCCGAAGCCTGGGACGCCATCAGCCGCGAACCCAGACGATAGGCGGCCAGGGTCTGCAGGGCCCCGCCGATGCCCTCGGGGTTGCGGGTGTACTGCACGGCGCTGGCATCGGCGAGGAACTCCCGCTGGCGACTCACCGCCGCCTTGATCAGGTTGCCGCACAGGGTCCCGGCATAGCCCACCAGCATCAGCGCCGCCCCGCCGGCCATCAGCCCCACCTGGGCACCGCCGCCGCGGCGCGACGAGCGTCCGCGTCCCGTCATCGCGGCCCCGCGCAGCAACAGCTGGCCGATCAGGCCGATCACCAGGATGCCATGGAGCAGCGCCACCAGCCGCAGGTTCAGGCGCATGTCGCCGTGCAGGATATGGCTGAACTCGTGGGCGATGACGCCCTGCAGCTGGTCGCGATCGAGGTGCTCGATGGCGCCCCGGGTCACCCCGATGGCGGCGTCGTGGGAATCATGTCCAGCGGCGAAGGCGTTGATGGCGGCATCCTCGAGCAGGTAGACCGCCGGCACCGGCATGCCCGAGGCAATGGCCATCTCCTCCACCAGGTTGAGCAACTTGCGCTCGTCGGCGTCCCGGGTCTCCGGGTTGAGCGGACGGCCACCCAGCGCCTCCGCCACCGCCGACCCGCCGGCGCGCAGCTGCAGGTGACGCATCACCGCACCGCCCACCACCACGGCCAGCACCCCCAGCGTCACCCAGACGAACAGCTCGGGCTCAAGGGCCCGTGCCAGCGGGTCCGGGCCACCCAGCTGTCCGTCCATCAGCACCACGGCCAGCGCCACCAGCACGCTGGCCGCCACGATCAGGCCGAGCACGGCGAGCAGCAGCAGCACGACGAGGCGCCCGGTCTGACGCCGGGCACGATCCTGGGCGGTGAAGAAATCCATGAGTTTCCTCCGCTCAGAAGCTGACGCGTGGCGCGGCCTGGATCTCGGCGCTGTCCTCGAACTCCAGCAGCGCGGCGTCCTGCTTGTGGCCGAAGGAGGGCGCCAGGACGACCGGCGGGAAACTCTGCTTGTAGGTGTTGTACTGCATCACGGCGTCGTTGAAGGCCTGCCGGGCGAAGGCGACGCGGTTCTCGGTGCTGGTCAGGGTCTCGGAGAGCTGTTGCATGTTTTCCGAGGCCTTGAGATCCGGATAGGCCTCCATCACCACGTTGAGCCTGCCAAGCGCCGACCCCAGCGCACCCTCGGCCCCGGCGAGCTGGGCCATGGCGCCCGGCTCGCCGGGATGGGCCGCCGCATTCTGCAGCCCGGCCAGGGCGCCGTTGCGCGCTTCAGTCACCGCCTGCAGGGTCTCACGCTCGTGGCTCATGTAGGCGCGGGCGGTCTCCACCAGGTTGGGAATCAGGTCGTAGCGGCGCTTGAGCTGCACCTCGATCTGGGCGAAGGCGTTCTGGTAGCGGTTCTTCAACGCCACCAGGCGGTTGAAGATGGAGACCGCGTAGACCACCAGCAGGCCCAGCACCACCACCGGAAGGATTGTCGAGAGTTCCATGCGCATCTCCTCTTTCGGCCCGGGCCGGATGCCGGGGCCATGCCATCGGTCGGTGCCATTTCTCCAGCAACCTCTTTACACTCTATCCCGAGCCACTTTTCTGTGACAGGGACCGTTGATGATCGATGCCGCCTATATCCTCGCCGCTTTCATCGGTGGCCTTGCTGCCATGGCGGTAAGACTCCCGCCACTGGTGGGTTTTCTGGCGGGCGGGTTTGCGTTGAACTGGCTCGGCTACACCCTGACCCCGACCCTGTCGACCATTGCCGACATCGGCGTGACGCTGCTGCTGTTCACCATCGGTCTCAAGCTCAACATTCGCATGCTGCTGCGAACCGAGGTCTGGGGAAGCGCCTCGCTGCACATGATAGGTTCCAGCCTGCTGTTCTTCCTGATTCTCGGGCTGCTCAAGTGGCTGGGCCTCTCCCTGCTCGATGAGGCCGGCTGGCGGGTCCTGCTGCTGCTGGGCTTTGCGCTCTCCTTCTCCAGCACCGTGTTCGTGGTCAAGGTGCTCGACAAGCGCAGCGAGACACAGTCGGCCTATGGCCGCCTGGCCATCGGGCTGCTGATCATGCAGGACGTGTTCGCCGTGGTGTTCATCACCGCCTCCACCGGCGAGCTCCCCAGCCCCTGGGCGTTCATGCTGCTGCTGCTGATTCCCCTGGCGCCGATGCTCTACCATCTGCTGGACCGGCTGGGTCACGGCGAGATGCAGATGCTGTTCGGCATGCTGCTGGCACTGGTGCTCGGCTACGGCCTGTTCGAACTGGTCGGCATCAAGGGGGACCTCGGCGCCCTGATCGTCGGCCTGCTGCTGTCGCCCCATCCGGCGGCCCAGGCACTCTCCCGGTCGATGTTCAACCTCAAGGAGCTGCTGCTGGTGGGCTTCTTCCTCAGCATCGGCTTCACCAGCGTCCCCGACTGGCAGATGGCCAGCCTCGCCCTGCTGCTGGTCGTCCTGCTGCCCCTCAAGAGCCTGCTCTACCAGTGGGTCTTCATGCGCTTCCCGATGCGCCACCGCACGTCCCTGCTGGCCACGCTGACGCTGACCAACTACTCCGAATTCGGCCTGATCGTCGGGGCCCTGGCGGTCTCCACCGGCTGGCTCGCCCCGGAATGGCTGGTAGTACTGTCGCTGGCCGTGGCGCTGAGCTTCGCCTTTTCAGCCGCGCTCAATGCGGTGAGCGAGGGCCTCTACCGTCACCTGGAGTCAAGGCTGCCCGCACCACGGCGTGGCGACATGCCCTCCGGCGAGCGCCCCATCGAACTGGGCGATGCCGAGGCCGTGGTTCTGGGCATGGGGCGCATCGGCCGCAGCGTCTACAAGCGACTGGGTAAAGAGTACGGGCTCAGGGTGCTGGGCATCGACAACAACCCCAGAACCGTCAAGGAACTGGGGGAGCGCGGCATGAACCTGCTGGAAGGGGATGCCGTGGATTCCGACTTCTGGGACAAGATGCTGATGTCACCTGACGTCCGCATGGTGATATTGGCCATGCCGCACCATGCCGGTAACCTGTTCGCCCTGCAGCAGCTGCGCAACCGCCAGTTCAAGGGCAGGATCACCGCCGTGGTCGAATACCCGGAGGAGATCGAACCCATCCGCGAGCTGGGGGCCCATGCGGTCTTCCATGTCTATGACGAGGCCGGGCGTGCCCTGGCCGACAGCGCCGCTGAGGCGGCCGGCGTCGGCTCCATGGCGCGCCAGATGGGCTGACGGGGAAGAGAGGTATCGTCATCCCGCGACGGCGACGAGCGTGATAGGCTGATGGCGCAGGCGACAGCCAAGCCGCGGAAAGTATGACTGCCTGCCAGAGGGAGCCGGCCTTGCCGAGTCAAGTAAAGGACCTTGTACACGCCCTGCTGCATGCGCTGCGCAACCTGATGCCGATCATCATCGTGGTGGTGGGCTTCCAGGCCCTGCTGCTGCGCGAGTGGCCCGAGGGCGGCCTGGGCATGGCGATCGGCCTGGGCATCGTCGCGGTGGGGGTGGCACTGTTCCTGCAGGGGCTCGAGCTGAGCATCTTCCCAGTGGGCAAGCGGCTCGCCAACCAGTTCGCGAGGCGAGGCTCCATGCCGCTGCTGATGGCCTTCGGCTTCGCCATCGGTTTCTCGGCGGTGGTGGCGGAACCGGCGCTGATCGCCGTGGCCGAGCAGGCCTACGAGATCAGCGAGGGACGCATCGACGCCCTCACCCTGCGGCTGATCGTGGCCGGCTCCGTGGGCCTGGTGATGGCGCTGGGAGTGTTCCGCGTGATCCTCGGCCACCCCCTCCACTGGTACATGATCGTCGGCTACGTGACGGTGGTGCTGGTGACCTTCTTCGCCCCCGAGGAGATCGTCGGCCTGGCCTACGATTCCGGCGGGGTCACCACCAATATCGTCACCGTGCCGCTGATCGCCGCCCTGGGCATCGGCCTGGCCTCCTCCATTCGCGGCCGCAACCCGCTGCTCGACGGCTTCGGCCTGGTGGCGCTGGCGGTGATGGTGCCGATGATCAGCGTGCAGCTCTACGGCATCCTGGTCTACGCCGATCCGGGCGAGGTGGCCAACGGTGCGGCCCTGGTGGCCGCCGGCACCGATACCGAGGCGCCCTCCGGGCCGGTCACCATGATTCTCGACCTGTTCGGCATGCTGCGCGACGTGCTGCCCATCCTTCTGGTGATCCTGTTCTTCCAGTTCGCAGTGATCCGCCGTCCGCTGGCCAGCCCGCTCAAGGTGGGCGTGGGCTTCGCTCTGGTGATCATCGGCCTCTACGCCTTCGTGGTGGGCCTGAAGCTGGGGCTCTTCCCCATCGGCCAGCGCATGGCCGAGCAGCTGATCGGCTTCGACACCTGGCTGTGGGTCTACCTGTTCGCCTTCGCCATCGGCTTCGCCACCACCATGGCCGAGCCGGCGCTGATCGCCGTGGGCCAGCAGGCCGAGGAGGCCGCCGCCGGCAAGATCCAGGGCAACGCGATCCGGATCCTGGTGGCCGTCGGCGTGGCCATCGGCATCACCATCGGCGTCCACCGCATCATCAGCGGCGACTCCATCCACTACTACATCATCGGCGGCTACGTCCTGGTGATCGCCCTGACCGCCGTGGCACCGCGCTACATCGTGGCCCTGGCCTTCGATCTCGGCGGGGTGACCACGTCCGAGGTGACGGTGCCGCTGGTGACCGCGCTGGGCATCGGCCTGGCCAGCCAGATCGACGGGCGCAACATGCTGATCGACGGCTTCGGGCTGATCGCCTTCGCCTCGATCTTCCCTATCGTGACCGTGATGAGCTATGCCATCCTGATGGAGCGGGTGGCGCACTGGAGAGAGAAGCAACCATGAAGTTTTCCCTGCTGGTGGCCATCGTGCCCGAGGAGCTGGAACAGCAGTGCATCGACGCCGCCACCACGGCCGGCGCCGTGGGCATGACGCTGATGTCCGGCCGCGGCATCGGCGGCGAGCGCAAGAAGACCTTCTTCGGGCTGACCTTCGAGGGCAGCCAGAGCATCATGCTGCTGACCCTGGAGAAGGGGCTGTCGCTCAAGGTGCTCAAGGCGGTTCGCCAGGTCCTCAACCCCAGCGGCGAGGATTCCAAGGGCCTGGTGATGACCCTGCCCGTGGAGCACCTGGGCGGCATCGACATGGCGCAGGTCAAGCGCTTCGAGGAACGGCTCAGGCACGACGGCTGAGCGCCACCCACTGACGGAGAGAGACGATGCTGGTCAAGGACATCATGATGCGCGACGTGGTGACGGTCTCGCCCTTCGCCACCCTGCGCGACGCCCTGGCGCTGATGAAGCAGCACGGCCTCAAGTGCCTGGTGGTGGAGCAGCAGGACCCCCACGACGCCTGGGGGCTGATCACCTACACCAATATCCTCAAGACGATCGTCGCCGAGAACGGCGACATCGACCTGATCAACGTCTATGACGTCTGCGCCAAGCCGGCCATCGGCGTCGGCGAGTCGCTGGACGTGCGCCACGTGGCGCGCCTGATGACCGACAGCATCGTCAAGCGCGTGCTGGTGCTGGACGACAATCGCCTGGTCGGCCTGGTGACCATGGACGATATCGTGGGTACCGTTCTCGACCTTATCGAGTGACACACGGGACCCACTGACATGGAAGAGTTCTTTACCTGGATCGGCAGCACCCTGGGCGAGGTCATCCGCTTCATCGTTGACCTGCTGACCGGCTTCTTCGCCAATATCGGCAATGCCGGCCGTGGCTTCCTGGACGGCCTCTCGGGGGCGCTGGGCATCTCGCCGTCGCTGATCAGCCTGGTGGTACTGGTGATCGGGCTGTGGCTGCTGTGGAAGGGCTTCCGGGCGCTGATGCGCCGGGCCATCGTCGCCACCCTGATCTGGCTGCTGCTGGGGGTTATGGTGCTGAGCTGGCTCATTTACTGATTGGGCGGAGGCTTTGCTGCTGCACTCGATATCCTGGCCGCCGGCGGTGCTCGGAATCCTCATGTAGCGAGCTACACTCCGGTTCCTGCGCTCCGGCGGCGACCAGCCTCTCATCGCTCGCGACGCAAATCACTCTCGCCCAATAACCCTCACATCACGCGAGAGCCTTCTCGACCACTTCGAAGACATTCGGCGAGAGATCCTCGGCGCGGATACGCTCGAGCTCGGCCTTCATCAGCGCCTGGCGCTGCTCGTCGAAGCGCGCCCAGCGGGTCAGCGGCGTGATCAGCCGCGCAGCGATCTCCGGGTTGAGCCGGTTGAGCTCGATCACCACGTCGGCCAGCAGGTGGTAGCCCGCGCCGTCGATGCGGTGGAAGTTGACCCGGTTCTGAGCGGCGAAGGTCCCGATCAGCGCACGCACCTTGTTGGGGTTCTTCAACGAGAAGGCCGGGTGCGCCATCAGGAACCTGACACGGTCGAGCACATCGGGCTGCGGGCGGGTGACCTGAATGCTGAACCACTGGTCCATCACCAGCGGGTCGTGGGCCCACTTCTCGCCGAAGGCCTTGAGCGCCGGCTCACTGAGGTCGTCACGGCGGCTGTGACTGAGCAGGGTCAGGGCGTGGCGCACGTCGGTCATGTTGTGGTCAGCCTCGAACTGCTCGCGAGCCAGCGCGACTCCCTCCTCGTCCTCGATGGCCAGGAGGTACGAAAGCGCCACGTTCTTCAGGCTGCGCCGGGCGATCTGCTCCGGGGTCGGCGCATAGGGTTCGTCGCGATGATTGCCGCGATAGACCCGCAGGAAGTCGTCACGCAGTGCCGTGGCCAGGCCCTGCTTGACGAAGGTGCGCGCCGCATGGATGGCATCCACGTCCACCAGCGGCTGCTGCTCGGCGATATAGGCCTCGGAGGGCAGGGTCAGCATCTCGGCCAGCACGGCCCTGTCGTCGGTCTCGGCCGCCAGCAGGCCGCGGAAGGCCTCCACCACCCGAGAGTCCATCACCTTCTCCACGCCGTTGCGATGGGCGGCGATCAGGTCGTCCAGGGCCAGCATGGCCAGGCGCTGACCGGCGTCCCAGCGGTTGAAGCCGTCGGAATCGTTGGCCAGCAGGAAGGCCAGGTCCTCTCGGCCGTAGGGGAAGCGCAGCTTCACCGGCGCCGAGAAGCCGCGCAGCAGCGAGGGTACCGGTGCCTCGGAGACGTCGGTGAACAGGAACTCCTGCTCGGCCTCGCGCAGTTCGAGCACCGTATCGGAGCCCAGGGTTTTGCCCTCCAGGGTCAGCGGCAGGTCGCGGCCGCTCTTGGTGCCCACCAGGCCCAGGCGAATCGGGATATGCAGCGACTGCTTGTCCGGCTGCCCCGGGGTGGCCGGGGTTCGCTGACGCAGCATCAGGCGGTATTCGCCCCGAGCGTAGTCATACTCACCGAAGGCATCGATCTCCGGGGTACCGGCCTGGGAGTACCAGCGCATGAACTGGGTCAGGTCGAGGCCGGAGGCCTCGGCCATGCAGTCCACGAAGTCCTCGATGGTCACCGCCTGGCCGTCGAAGCGCGCGAAGTAGAGATCGCTGCCTCGGCGGAAGGCCTCCTCTCCGACCAGATTGGCCAGCATGCGCACCACCTCGGCGCCCTTCTCGTAGATGGTCAGGGTGTAGAAGTTGCCGATCTCGATGTAGTGATCGGGTCGCACCGGGTGGGCCGTGGGGCCGGCATCCTCGGCGAACTGGGCGGTGCGGAAGACGGAGACGTCCTCGATGCGCTTGACCGCCGGCGAATTGGTGTCGGCGGAGAAGCACTGGTCGCGGAATACCGTGAAGCCCTCCTTCAGGGAGAGCTGGAACCAGTCGCGGCAGGTGACGCGGTTGCCGGACCAGTTGTGGAAGTACTCATGGGCGACGATGCTCTCGACCCGCTGGAAGGCGGCATCGGTGGCGGTGTGGGGGTGGGTCAGCACCGCCGCCGAGTTGAAGATGTTGAGCCCCTTGTTCTCCATGGCGCCCATGTTGAAGTCGTTGACTGCAACGATCATGAACAGGTCCAGGTCATATTCGCGGCCGTAGGCCTGTTCGTCCCATGTCATGGCGCGCTTGAGCGATGCCATGGCGTGCTCGGTCTTGCCGAGGTTCTCCTCCTCCACCCAGATCTGCAGGGTCACCTCGCGACCGCTAGCGGTGGTGAAGGCATCCTCGACCTTCTCGAGGTCGCCGGCCACCAGGGCGAACAGGTAGCTGGGCTTGGGGTGCGGGTCTTCCCAGGTAACGAAGTGGCGGCCACCCGGCAGCGTGCCGCGTTCCACCGGGTTGCCGTTGGAGAGCAATACCGGCTCGCGCTCGGCGTCGCCGATCACCGTGGTGGTGAAGGTGGCCATGACGTCGGGGCGATCCGGGTAGAAGGTGATACGACGGAAGCCCTCGGCCTCGCACTGGGTGCAGTACATGCTGCCCGAGCGGTAGAGGCCCTCCAGGGCGGTATTCGCCTCGGGAGCGATCTCCACCTCGGTATCGAGCCTGAAGCGCTCCGGCACCCGGTGGACGATCAGCCCGCCATCGCCCGCCGCATATTCGTCTGCTTCGAGCGGCTGGCCATCCAGGGCAATGGCCTTGAGGGCCAATCCCTCGCCGTGGAGTTCCAACGGCTCGCCGGCTGCGCGCTCGGGGTGGCGCTCCAGATGCAGGCAGGCCTTCACTCGCGTGGCGGCCGGGTCCAGGTCGAAGGTCAACTCGGTGCGGGTGACGCGGTAGGCGGGAGAACGATAGTCGCTGAGATGGGTCGCCTGGGGGTCGGACATTCGGGATGCTCCTGTCGGAAATGACCAACATTGTACGGCGCCCGCCCTCCCAACCTCAAAGCGGGCTCACTGACTGACCAGAACCGGGGCGATATGGGCCCCGAGGCCGCTCAGTCGCGGAAGTTGTCGAACTGCAGGGGCAGGTCGGGGCCACCCTCGCCGCGCAGCAGCGCCATCACCGCCTGCAGGTCGTCGCGCTTCTTGCCGGTGACGCGCACCTTGTCGCCCTGGATCTGCGCCTGGACCTTGAACTTGGCGTCCTTGATGCGCTTGACGATCTCCTTGGCCTCCTTCTGATCGAGGCCCTGCTTGAGGATCACCTCCTGGCGGGCGCGAACGCCGGAGAGCACCGGGTCCTGGACGTCCATGCAGCGGGCGTCGATGCCACGCGCGATCAGCTTTCCGCGCAGCACGTCGAGCATCTGCTTGAGCTGGAAGTCCACCTCCGCCTCCAGCGAGACCGTCTCACCGCTGAGTTCGAAGCTGGCGGTGACCCCCTTGAAGTCGAAGCGGGACTGGACCTCGCGGTTGGCCTGATCCACGGCATTGCTGGCCTCGTGGCCGTCGAATTCGGAAACGATATCGAAGGAGGGCATGGCGGCTCCTGAAGGACGTGTGAAAGAAGATGATGCAAAACGTCGGGATTCTATCAGTCCGCGACGCTCTCCGCGCCTGCCGGAAGCGTCTCGAGGTCCTTGGTCATCTGCCAGCCGGCGCAGCCGTCCTCGTAATACTCCGGCAGCCAGCGCTCCAGGCGAAAGCCCATGCGTCGGTAGAGCTTCAAGGCGACCCGGTTGTCGGCACGGACCTCGAGACCCAGCCGAGCGCTGCTTCGGGCCCGCGCCTCTCCCTCCAGGCACTCGAGCAGCTGACGCCCCAGGCCGCCGCCGCGGGCGTCGGGATGCACGCAGAAGGAGTAGAGCCGTGACCGGCGGCTGCCATGGCGAAACAGCAGGGTGCCGTAGCCCAGCAGGCGGGCCGGCGAGAGGTCCTCGGCCTCCCGCTCGACCACCCAGGTGACGGCGTGGGCACGATTGAGCAGGTGCCAGAGCTGGCGGCGGCTGAAGCGGTCGCCGGCAAAGGCACTCTGCTCCAGGCGGTAGAGGGCATCCAGGTCATGGGAGGTGGCCGGACGCAGTCGGGTGGTCATGGGGGGCTCCTGAGTCGAAGCGATGATTTTGCGCAGCGCGGCAGCGGCTGTCAGCGGGCGGGAACATGAAATCTTTTCACTGTGCCGGCTGATCAGTGACGGCTTCTACGGCGTCGACCTCAAGCAGGCCGGTGAGCGGGTGGTGGTGATCGAGGTCAACGACAACCCCAACGTGGACGCCGGCATCGAGGATGCGGTGCTCGGCCGTGCCCTCTATGAGCGCATCATGGCGGTGTTCCTGGCGCGCATGGAGGCCCGGGTGCGCCAGGGGTGCTGACGCGAACCGCCGGCTCGCGTATGCTGTCGACTTTCCTCGACAAGCCTTGTACAGAAACGGAGCCCCGATGAACGATCGCGACACCCGCCACCAGCAGGCGATGCAGAAACTCAAGGCCCACGTCGACGGCAAGGTCGCCGCCGCCACCGAGCAGCGCGGCCTGCTGCTGGTCTTCACCGGCAACGGCAAGGGCAAGACCACCGCCGCCTGGGGCACCGTGACCCGGGCGCTGGGCTACGGCTACCGGGTCGGGGTGGTGCAGTTCATCAAGGGCATGTGGGAGTGCGGCGAGCGCGAGCGGCTGGTCGAGGACCCCAACCTGGAAGTGGCCATCATGGCCACCGGCTTCACCTGGGACACCCAGAACCGCGAGGCCGATACCGCCGCCTGCCGGAAGGTGTGGGTGGAGGCCGAGCGCATGCTCGCCGACCCCGAGGTCTACCTGGTGGTGCTGGACGAGCTGACCTACATGCTCAAGTTCGGCTACCTGGATATCGAGACGGTGAAGCGCGCCATCGAGAACCGCCCGCCGGAGCAGACGGTGATCATCACCGGGCGCAACGCCCACCGCGAGCTCACCGCCATGGCCGACACCGTCACCGAGATGCAGGAGGTACGCCACGCCTTCAACGCGGGGGTGCAGGCACGCCGCGGCATCGACTACTGAGCCTATCGAAAAATCAACATAATCAATAATATAGCAAACAGCCGGCGGCTCCCGTCGCCAGCCGGCAACACCGTAACCCCCTGATCGTCAAGCTTTCTTCCCATCCACGCTCGTTCTGTTGCCGCCTGGCGACGGAACGCGCGTGGCCGTCCCGCGACGCCGCCCGACCACGCCCTCCAACGCCTTGATCTGCAAGGCCCTCCATGACCTGGCCCGATTGTTGCTAAAGGGCCTCACCGCATGCCCAAGAAGACCGGGCCCCTCTCGCACCGCCGTTTGCCACCGCCTGGCGAAGGCTAAGGCGACATGCATGGGGAGGCCCATCAGCAAGGAGCAACGACGACCATGAGGATCACCATCTTCGGTTCCGGTTATGTGGGACTCGTGACCGGCGCCTGCCTGGCAGACGTCGGCCACGATGTCATCTGCGTCGACGTGGACGCCGACAAGGTCGCGAGACTGAACGACGGCCAGGTGCCGATCTATGAACCCGGCCTCGAGAGCCTGCTCCGCCAGAACCAGGCCGCCGGCCGCCTGCGCTTCACCACCGATGCCGCCGAGGGCGTGGCCTTCGGTCTGCTGCAGTTCATCGCCGTGGGGACCCCCTCCGACGAGGACGGCAGCGCCGACCTGCGCCACGTGCTCAAGGTCGCCGAGACCATCGGCCATCACATGACCGACTACCGGATCATCGTCGACAAGTCGACGGTGCCGGTAGGCACCGCCAACAGGGTGGAGCGGGTGATCGCCGCCGAGCTCGACCGCCGCGGCGTGCAACTGCCCTTCGACGTCTGCTCCAACCCGGAATTCCTCAAGGAGGGCGCGGCCATCGAGGACTTCTCGCGGGGCGCTCGCATCGTGATCGGCACCGAATCGGAGCGGGTCAGGAGCGCCATGCGCGAATGCTACGGCCCCTACAACCGCCAGAAGGACAAGCTGATATTCATGTCGGTGCGCAGTGCCGAGCTGACCAAGTACGCGGCCAACGCCATGCTCGCCACCAAGATCAGTTTCATCAACGAGATCGCCAACCTGGCCGAACGCCTGGGCGCCGACATCGAGGAGGTACGCCACGGCATCGGCTCGGACCCGCGCATCGGCTATCACTTCATCTACCCCGGCTGCGGCTACGGCGGTTCCTGCTTCCCCAAGGACGTCAAGGCCCTGGCCCATACCGCCGAGGCGGCCGGCTATCCCGCCGAGATGATCGGCGCGGTGGAGCGGGTCAACGCCCGCCAGAAGGGCCGACTGTTCGAGAAGGTGTGCGAGGCCTTCGACGGCCAGCTGGCCGGCAAGACCATCGCCCTGTGGGGGCTGGCCTTCAAGCCCAATACCGACGACATGCGCGAGGCGCCGAGCCGCGCGCTGATGGAGGCGCTGTGGGAGGCCGGTGCCCGGGTCCAGGCCTTCGACCCCGAGGCCGCCGAGGAGTGTCGCCGGCTCTACGGCGAGCGCGACGATCTCGCACTCTGCGCACGCCGCGACGAGGCCCTGGAGGGCGCCCATGCGCTGGTGATCTGCACCGAGTGGAAGGCCTTTCGCACCGTCGACTTCGCCCGCCTGCGCGACACCCTGCGCGAGCCGGTGGTGGTCGACGGCCGCAACCTCTTCCTTCCCGAGAACGTCAAGGCCGCCGGGCTCGCCTACTACGCCATCGGGCGGGGTGACTCCGTGCGGCCCGTCGTGGCCTGAGGCAGCGTGATGTCGAAACCACCCGTCGATCGCTCCGTCGCCAGCCGCGTGACGGAACTCACCGCCCTGGTGCTGATCCTGGCCGCCCTGGTGGTGATCATCGTCGAGCTGCCCTCGGAGGTGTTCAGCCCCGAGTCGAAGAGCTTCTTCTTCGCCATCGGGGCCGTGGGCGCCTGGCGCTACAGCTGGTGGCTGGTCCAGGCCGTGCGCTCGGTGTGGTACAACCGCCGCATCTTCCCGCGCCTGCGCGCCGAGGCGGACGCGGCGGCCGAGCTCTCCCGGCCGCCTGAGCTCTACGTGCTCTGCACCTCCTACCGCATCGAGGGGGAGGTGAACTTCCGGGTCTACGATGCCCTGGTGCGCGAGCTGGTCGACTACGGGGTGCCCAGCGTGCTGTTCGCCTCGATCTCGGACCGCACCGATGTCGACGTGATCACCCACGTGCTGGACGACCACGGCTGGCCCGACAACGTCGAGGTCCGCTACATGTTCCAGAAGGGTGACGGCAAGCGCTCGGCCATGGCCGAGGTGCTGCGGGCGATCTCCCGTCGCCTGCCCGCCCCGGGCGCCCTGCTGGTCTCCATGGATGGCGACATCCGCCTGGAGCCCGGCACCCTCGAGCGTTCGCTGTCGTTCTTCCAGGCCGACCCGGGGCTCGGCGCCCTGACCACCAACAACAGCGCCATCGTCACCGGGGGCGACGCCACCCGCGAGTGGTACGACCTGCGCTATGCCCAGCGCCACCTGGTGATGAGCTCGCTGTCGGTCTCCCGGCGGCTGCTGGTGCTCACCGGCCGCTACAGCGCCTTCCGCGCCGACCTGGCGGTGCAGCCGGACTTCATCGACCTGGTCGAGAACGACCAGGTGGAGCACTGGCGCTTCGGCCGCTTCAAGTTCCTCTCCGGGGACGACAAGTCGACCTGGTTCTGGCTGCTGAAGCACGGCTGGCGGATGCGCTACATCCCCGACGTCTATGTCTCGGGCTACGAGGAGCTGCCCGACCGTCGGCGTTTCTTCGCCTCCACCACCGACCTGATGCGCCGCTGGTACGGCAACATGCTGCGCACCAGCAACCGCGCCATCGCCCTCGGCCCCCGCCCCATGGGGATGTTCGCCTGGTGGAGCCTGGTCGA
Source organism: Halomonas sp. (assembly GCF_014859505.1). GTDB lineage: Bacteria > Pseudomonadota > Gammaproteobacteria > Pseudomonadales > Halomonadaceae > Halomonas. The sequence continues at coordinate 4,738 of NZ_JACUUD010000015.1, read as the reverse complement.
CCAGCGGCTCTCCATGTGGACCACCCTGATCGGCCCCACGGTGGCGATCCTGGTGTCACTGTTCGTACGCCCCTCCTTCCTGTTCGCCTACCTGCTGTGGATCCTTTTCACCCGCGGGATCGCCACCCTGATCCTGGCCTGGCAGCGGGGGCGCTACAGCCTGCTGTGGATCCCGCTGATCTACTACAACCAGGTGTGGGGGGCGATCCTCAAGACCTACGTGAGTTTCCGCTTCAACCGCCAGAAGTGGTCGCGCCAGGGGATCTCCGCCGGCGAGCCCGACGACCCGGTCGCCATACGCCGCCAGCGCCGCATGGGCCACGTGCTGCACGGCTTCGCCTACGGTGCGCTGCTCTTCGTGCTGATCCTCGCCACCGGGGTGCTTAAGCCCCCCGACCGGATGTCGCTGGCCATCGCCCGGGACCAGGGCAACGGCGCCAGCGAGCCTGCCGAGAACGCCAATCGCTGGCTCGCCCAGGTGGCCACGACCGTGCCCGAGGGCGGCAGCGTGCGACTGCCCGAGGGCCAGCTGCGGGTCAACGAGGCCCTGCTCGACCGCCTGGCCCAGAAGCCCGTACGCGCCGCGCGCATCGACGGCGCCGAGGGGCTGCTCTCGAGCACCCTCTCCCTGACTCCCGGGGTCGCCGAGCACATCACGGGGCCGGAGGGAGAGCCCCTGGCCGACACCACCCGCTGCACCCCCGATGCGGGCTGCACCCTGACCCTGGACCAGCAGCGCCTGACCCTCGTCAACGTAAGCCTCAGGGTCGAGCCCGACCCCGTCATGGACGCCGTGAAGACGGCCGGCCCCTGAGCAAGGAGAACCAACGGATGGCTGACCATCATTCCGATCCGCGAGATCCGGATCGACACGAACCGACCCTCGGCGGTGTGCCCGGTGGCACCCGGGAGCACGAGCGCCAGGCCCGCGGCGACCGGATCCAGCATGAGCGCCGCGACGAGCGCCGCCATATCCGCGTCTCCCCGCCCTTCCGGGTAAGGCTGGCGGACGGCCGCACCCTGGCTGGGGTCGATGTCTCCCTGGGCGGCTTCGCGCTGCACAGCGAGCACCCCTTCCAGCCCGGCGAACCGCTCTCGGCCTCGCTGCTGATGACGGCCGGCGCCACCGAGCTGATCATCCCGGTGCAGGCCGGCTGCCGCCGCGTCACCCCGGACCGTGACGGCCGCGGCTACACGGCAGGCTTCGAGATCACCGACATCGAGCCGCCCCACCGCGAGCTGCTGCGCCAGGTGATCCGCAGCTGCCTGAGCGGGCGCACCGCCAGCATCGAGGCGCTGATGGCCGGCGAGGACCCCCAGACGCCGCGCCAGCGCCAGGCCGGGGTGAGCCAGCCGCTGCCCGCCTCGCGTCCGCGTCACCGCGGGCGTCGCTACGTGCTGCTGTTCGCCGCCATCGGCCTGCTGGCGCTGGTGGTGGCCGCCACCGCCTACCGCAACTTCATGATGATCGAGCCGAGCTTCGCCGCCGTGACCGCGCCGCGCATCGACATCCGGGCCCCGGGGCCCGGCATCCTGGGGGCTCACGAGCTCCAGGCCGGCGACCGCGTCGAGCGGGATGCGCGCCTGACCCGGGTCGAGAACAGCGACCTGGAGTCGGACCTGATCCTGGCCGATGCCGCCCAGCGCTACAACGACCGGCTGATCGAGAACCTCCAGGAGCACCTCGACGCCGGCAGCCAGGAGGTCAGCCTGGCCAACTCCGCCCAGCCGGCCAGCGGCGACACCCTCTCCTTCGAGTCGGTCTCGCCGGAGATCGCCCGGGCGCGCATCGAGCAGTTCGAGACCGCCCGCGACTACGAGAGCTCGCGGATCACCGCCCTGCAGGCGCGCCAGGCCAGCAACGACATCTACAGCCCCTGCGACTGCCTGGTGGCCTGGGCGCTCTCCAGTGCCGACGGCACCTACATCAACGAGGGCGAGCGGATCATGACGCTGATCCGCACCGGCGAGGACGACGTGATGGTCGAGGCGCTGGTGCACATGAACGACATCGAGCGTATCGAGCCCAACCAGACCGCCTACCTCTCGCTGCCCGACGCCTCGGGGCCGATCCGTGCCCGGGTACGCAACGTCGCCCTGGACGTGGAGCGCCAGCCGCGGGCCGGTTTCCCCAGTTGGGTCCGCCAGCAGCAGAACGTCGCCAGCGTGCTGCTGGTCCCCGAACGCGACCTGCCCGCCCAGAGTGTCGGCCAGCCGGTGGACGTGCGCTTCACCGAGGCGCCGCTACTGGGCGCCACCGCCGAGTGGGTCTGGCAGGGCGCCCGCGCCGTGATCCAGTTCGGCGACCGCATCTATCGCGCCGCCATGCAGGAAGACGACGCCTGACAGCATGCACCCCCCTCCCGCGGCCGCCGGACGGTCGCGGGCGCACTCCCGAGGAGGCCCCATGTCACAGCACCCGATTCTCCTTCCCTCCGGCCCCCTGCGCCCCGCCATCGGCCTCGCCCTGGCGGGGGCCATGGCGGCCCTCGCCCCCGGCGCCGTGCTGGCCGACGGCGATGCCGAGGCCCGGCCGTCCCTCCCCCGGGTCGAGGCCTGCTCGAGCCGCTACGTCGAGGTCGATGCCCCGCGCCCCGGCGCCGCCGCCGGGGGCCACGAGGCGATCCGCAAGGGCTTCGCCACCCATCGCCACTGGGGCACCGAGGAGAACGTCCAGCGCCTGGGCGCCGACCAGACCGGCCTCGGCGAGCCCGGGCTGCGGGTCCACTACCCCGCGGGCAGCTCGTCGCCCGGCGAGGAGCCCCGGGGCGGTGCCGGCTTCTACACCGAACCGGCGGCGCTGGCCGGCGCCGAGCGCGCCTGCCTGAGCTACCAGGTGCGCTTCGCCGAGGGCTTCGACTTCGTCAAGGGCGGCAAGCTGCCCGGCCTCTACGGCGGCGAGGCCCCCAGCGGCGGCGAGGCGGTGGACGGCGAAAGCGGCTTCTCCATGCGCCTGATGTGGCGCGAGGACGGCGAAGGCGAGCTCTACCCCTATGTGGTCGACCGCGAGGGCGAGTCGCTGGGCCGCGGTGCCTGGCGCTTCCCCACCGGACGCTGGGTGACCGTGGAGCAGGAACTGGTGCTCAACGACCCGGGCGAGGCCAATGGCATGGCACGGGTGTGGATCGACGGCCAGCCGGTGCTCGAGCAGGACGACCTGGTCTTTCGTACCACCCCCGAGCTGACCATCGACGGCCTGATGTTCTCGACCTTCTTCGGCGGCACCGGTGGAGAGTGGCGAACGCCCCGCGACCAGCACGTGGACTTCGCCGCCTTCCGCCTGCATGCCCCGACGCCATGACCCTCCACCCTCACGTTTCACGGAACGCCCCCATGACCTTGTGTAAGCCCCTGCGCAAGCCCTTTTACGAGCCCCTGCCCGAGGCCCGACGCCCCGCCCCGAGCCGATACCTGAGCCGCCTGACCCTGTCGCTGCTGCTGGCCGGCTTCGCCGGCGGCGCCGGGGCCGAGGAGCTGCTCGGCCGCGAGGAGCGCGAGGCCCTGGACCTCTCGGCCTATCGCGTCACCGACCCGGACGCCGGCTACTTCGACGTGGCCGAGCGCATGGCCGAGCTCGAGTCCACCGACAACGCCATCCTGCTGCAGGAGCTCGACGAGTTCTCCCGCGGCCCGAGCTGCGAGCAGCTGCTGGCCTACGAGCCCATCACCACCCGGGTGCGCATCCCGGGGTACTACCCCAATCCGGAGGAGTGGGAGCTCGCCTCCGAGCCGCTGTTCCGCTTCGAGGACAGCGTCTCGATGCTGGCCGGCGCCTTCATCGCCAGCGGCGACAGCTACTATGCCGACTGCCTGGTGCGCTACCTGGATCACTGGGCCGAGGCCGAGGCGCTCACCGACTTCCACTACGACTCCACCCAGCCCCAGGCCTGGTTCGCCACCGAGTCGATGCTGTTCGCCGCCGGCATGGCCTATGCCACGGTACGCCCCTTCGTGGAGGGCCTGGAGGAGGAGCGGGAGCGCCTGGAGGCGTGGCTGAACGGGCTCGCCCACCAGCATGCCAACATCCCCGGCGAGCCCGAGAACAGCTGCTGCAACAACCACTTCTACCGTCGTGCCCTCTATGGCAGCATCATCGGCGTGATCACCGAGGACGACGAGCTGTTCCGCTTCGGGGTCAGTGCCATCCACTCGGCACTGCACGACATGACCGAGGAGGGGGCCCTGCCCCTCGAGGTGAACCGCGGGCGCCGCGCCACCCACTACCAGAACTATGCCCTGCTCTACCTGGTGACCAACATGCAGGTGATCGCCCGCCAGGGATACGAGGAGATCTTCGACCTGGAGGTCGACGGCAACACCCTCCATGACGGCGTCGACTTCCTGTTCAGGATTCTCGAGGACCCGGCCGCGTTGGGCGACTTCGCCCCCCTCGAGCAGTACACCGGTTTCCTCAAGGACCCCCAGTACTTCACCTGGATGGAGATCTACCAGGCCCGCTTCGACGACTCGCGGGTCGCCGACTTCGTGCATCGGGTCCGGCCGCTCTACAACCGCAGTGCCGGCGGGTACATGACCCTCTACCTCATGCCACCCGATGCCCAGACGCATATCTTCCAGGACGACGAGCAGCGCCAGACCGAGGCCTTCCGGGGTCTCGGCGAGTCGTGACGCCCGCCCTCCTTCCGCCGACGTCGAGGACCTTCCCATGACCCGGATCCGAACTCCCCTCTCCACGCCCTCGAGACTCACGGCCTCCCTGGCCCTGCTGGCCCTGCTG
>NZ_JACUUD010000102.1 GCF_014859505.1 Halomonas sp. | reverse complement strand
CTAGGTAAAGGAAAGGAGACTCCACAAGGGCAGGTCAGCCGCGAATGAGCTGGGCGCCGGGCGGCACCGGGTAACGGAGCTCGTTGCAGTCGCCGGGCGGTGGCTGCTGGCCATCCGGCCGATCCGGATACCAGATGCGCCATGATGCGCGACATCGCCCCGACTTGCCCAGCATCCATTGTTCTAGCGGCACTCAGAGGCTAGTCTACTCATATCCCCCTGGGGGGGATGTGAGTCAACATGCCTGGTGGCCTTGGGCCACCTCTCGCAAGAGGGTTCGTATGGAGCTGTTTCGGGATCGTCGCTATCGCCACCTGTTCTCCGCTCAGGTCATCGCCCTGATCGGTACCGGCCTGACCACGGTCGGTCTGGCGTTGCTGGCCAGCGAGATGGCCGGGGAGCGCGCCGGCGAGGTGTTGGGCACGGCGCTGGCCATCAAGATGATCGCCTATGTGGGCATCGCCCCGGTGGTGGGGGCCTATGCCACTCGGCTGCCACGGCGCGCCCTGCTGGTCACCCTCGACCTGCTGCGCGCCGCGGTGGTGGTGAGCCTGCCGTTCGTGACCGCGGTGTGGCAGATCTACCTGCTGATCTTCCTGCTCAACGCCTGCTCGGCGGGCTTCACGCCGGTCTTCCAGGCCACGATTCCCGATATCTTCGAGGACGAGCGCCGGTACACCCAGGCGCTTTCCCTGTCACGCCTGGCCTATGACCTCGAGAACCTGCTGAGCCCGCTGCTCGCCGCGCTGCTGCTGGTGGTGCTCTCCTTCAACCTGCTGTTCGTGCTGAATGCGGCGGCCTTTCTGCTCTCGGCGTTGCTGGTGGTCAGCGTGTCGCTGCCCTCGCCGCACCCTCAGCCTGCCGGCGGCGGGGTCTGGGATAGGCTGACCCAGGGCATGAGGCGTTACCTGCACACTCCGCGGCTGCGCGGTCTGCTGGCCCTCAACATGGCGGTGGCCGCGGCCGGTGCCATGCAGATCGTCAATACCGTGGTCTATGTGCGTCATGCGCTGGGCATGGGGCAGACCCACGTGGCCATCGCCTTCGCGGCGGCGGGAGGCGGGTCGATGGTCGTCGCACTCAGCCTGCCCCGGCTGCTGGAACGCCTGGACCAGCGGCCGGTGATGCTGGCGGGCGGCCTGCTGATGAGTGCCAGCCTGGTGGCGGGGCTGACGGCGCCGGGCTTTGCGCTGTTGCTGCTGCTGTGGTTCGTGCTGGGCGCCGGGGCCTCGATGGTGATGACGCCCACCGGCCGGCTGCTCAAGCAGTCCTGCCGGGCCGAGGAGCGCCCGGCGCTGTTCGCCGCCCAGTTCTCGCTCTCCCACGCCTGCTGGCTGGTGGCCTATCCGCTGGCCGGCTGGCTGGGAAGCGCCCTGGGCATGATGTCCGCCTTCGCGGTCCTGGCCACCCTGGCCCTGGCCGCCACCTTGCTGGCCGCTCGACTGTGGCCGGCAGAAACGGCCGAGGCGTTGGCCTGAGCAAGCGAGGCGTGCCCTGCCGTTGACGGTGGGAGGCCAGGTGGGGCCAGCCACGCCGCTACAGGTAGCGGACGATGGCCTTGAACTCGTCGATATGGGCCTGCTGGCCCTCTGTGCTGTCGCCGATGGCCTCATCCAGGCAGTGGTCGATGTGATCCTGCACCAGGGTCCGCTTGGCCTGCTGGATGGCCTTCTCCACGGCATGCAGCTGCTGGGCGACATCGAGGCAGGGGCGACCCTCCTCGATCATCCGGGTGACGCTCTGCAGGTGGCCCCGGGCGCGGTTGAGCCGCTTGATGATGGCGGGGTGGCTCTCGTGGGCATGTGGTGGCATCTTTAGCTCCCTGTCGTTGTTTCTATCCCCATGGGGAGGATGGTAAGCTCCTGCCGGCAGCGTGCCAATGCCGCCTGTCTCGGCCTGGCACCTGCGTTCCCAGTTTCCGCTCTCATCCTGGTTGTCTTTTCATGCTCCACCGGCTGCGCCATCGCCTTGGCTACCTGATCCTGCTGCTGCTGTTCGTGCCCGGCCTGGTCCTGACCAGTGCCGGCGAGGCGCGTGCCCATGGGCCGCTGATCGCATCACCGATCGAGGCGGCGCAGCAGGAGGCGGAAAGGGACAGCCATGGGCACTCCCATCTCCATGAGCATGACCACGGGGATGGTCGCCACCTTCACCACGACAGCGGCAGCCATTTCCACGAGACGGCGGATCGCCTCGGCACTGGCGTCAGCCTGGCGTCGGGGTTCCGTGACGCCCCGCAGACGATCGCTGGCCACGGCGTCCCGCTGCGCCGCGTCTATCGCCTGGAACGCCCCCCACGGCCGGCCATCGCTGGATGACCGGGGCCGTCCGCCGGACGGCCGATACCCAAGACAGACCCGTGGAGGTTTCATGTTCCCATCCCGAATGGGGGATGCGCTCGGCTTGCCTGACAAGGCCCGACGCCATGCCCTGACGCTGCTCACGCTGCTGGTGCTGCTCCTGGGCGCCAGCGGTGATGCCCTAGCCCACGCCGTTGCCGAGGGCGACAAGGGCTATATCCAGGAAATTTACGGCGTTCACCTGCTCTCGTTCGTCTACCTCGGCGCCAAGCACATGGTGACCGGGTACGACCACATCCTGTTTCTGTTGGGGGTAATCTTCTTTCTCTACCGGATGCAGCACATCGCCATCTACGTCAGCCTCTTCGCCATCGGTCACTCCACGACCATGCTGCTGGGGGTCTACTACAACATCGGCATCAACAGCTACCTCATCGATGCCATCATCGGGCTCTCCGTCGTCTACAAGGCGCTGGACAACATCGGCGCCTACCAGCGCTGGTTCGGCGTTCAGCCCAACACCAAGGCGGCGACGCTGATCTTCGGGCTGTTCCACGGCTTCGGCCTGTCGAGCAAGATTATCGAGTACGAGATCTCGCCTGACGGCCTGGTGCCCAACCTGCTGGCGTTCAACGTCGGGGTGGAGGTCGGCCAGCTGCTGGCCCTGAGCGCCATCCTCATCGTCATGGGCTTCTGGCGGCGCACCGCCGGTTTCCTGCGCCATGCCTACACCGCCAACGTCGCCATGATGTGCGCCGGTTTCATGCTGGTCGGTTACCAGCTCACCGGCTATTTCGTCGCCTGATTCAGGGAGTTACCGATGTACAACACCGACCTACCCACCCGGGCCGAGCTGCCCTCGACCGGCAAGCTGGTTCGTTCCACCCTGGTGGCCGCCGTGGTGGCCGCCGCCCTGCTGGTGACCGTGGTGCTGCCGGCGGAGTACGCCATCGACCCCACCGGCGCGGGGCGCCTGCTGGGCCTGACCGAGATGGGACAAATCAAGCAGCAGCTGGCCGAGGAAGCCGAGCTCGATCGGGTGGCGACACAGGCCGCCGCGAACGAGGCGTCGCCTGCCTTGGCGGAGCCGCCGGCTATCGCCTCAAACGGCGAGGCCGAGCCTGCCCAGGAAATGGTGCAACCCGAGGCCGACCAGGCGGTGGCGGACGCCACCTCCACTCAGGAGCAGGTACCGAAGGCGAACGGGTCAGCCAGCTGGCGTGACGAGGTGAGCTTCACCCTGACCCCGGGCGAAGGCACCGAGTACAAGCTGACCATGGAGGAGGGGGCCGTCGCGACCTTCGCCTGGATCTCCGAGGGGGGACCGATCAACTTCGACACCCACGGCGACGGCAACGGCAACTCGATCAGCTACCAGAAGGGCCGCGGCTTGCCCGAGGACGAGGGCGAGCTGGAAGCGGCCTTTACCGGCAACCACGGCTGGTTCTTCCGCAACCGCAACGGAAGCGATGTGACCGTGGTGCTGCGCGTCAGCGGTGACTACGGGGAGCTGAAGCGCATGCTGTAAACCTGGGCAAGGCCCACATCGCCCCGGCCGCCAGGTCGGGGCGATGTCTTTTTCGGCCGACAACCCCCCACGGGGCGCCCCCGGATGCCACACTGGGACCGACCCCTTCTCATCAGGAGCACGCCATGAGCAATGGACCCTACGGGCAACTCGCCTGCGGCTGCGGCGTGGTATCGCTGCTGATATGTGGTGCCCCCCTGGGCGTCGGCCGGGATGCCGAGGGCGAGCCCGTGACCTTCTGGCCGCTCTCGGCCATCCAGCTCGGTCAGGGAGCCGACGAGCTCCAGATCTCGCCGGTTGTCAGTGGCGGCGACGCCTGGCACTGCCGGCGCTGCGACGAGCGCCTGCTGCATGCCGATGAAGAGGCCGAGGTGGCGGTGCTGGCGGGTCTACCGGAGGATACCGACGGGTCAGGCGTGGGGCTGACGACCTCGCAGCAGCGCCGCCTCGAGGCGCTGGGCTATCGGGTCCTGGCGGGTGCCTCTCAGGAGTGACGTTTCCAGCCGTGCAGCAGGTAGCGGGTGGCGCTCTGCCAGCGCGAGGCATCAGGGGATGACGGCGTGCGGTCCAGGGCGTCGATGGCCCGCTTGAGGGCCTCGAGGATGGCGTCCAGGTGACGGTGGCAGAGGGTGCTGTCGAGGCCGCCGGGGCAGCGGGAAAGGAGCTGTTCACAGGCCTCTCGGGCGCTCTCGAGGGCCTCATGGGCATCGGCGGGCAGCGTCGCCTCCTCGCTGCAGGCCGTGAGTTCGCGGCAGAGCATGCCGAGCATCCGGGTGTCGAGCCAGCAGGGCAGGCCGTCGCCGGCCTTGCCGGCCATGGACTCCTTGATGGCGCGGAAGGAGCCCCGCAGGAAGACGGCGGTGTAGTACGCCTTGGGGCGCTCTGTGCTCATGCGCGATGTGCTCATGATAGGCCGTGATGTGATATCAAGTGATAATGAGTATCAATTGTGATGGGTTTCCCTCAGCGGGTCAACGTTGCCTCCAGCGGTGGGTAGCCCAGTGCCTGGCGCAGCGCCTCGGCACGGGCGGCGACCCAGTCGGGGTCGATGGGCCCCCAGTCGCGCAGCACATAGGCGCCGATGTTGTGGCGTGCCCCTTCCTCGTGCTCGAACTCGCAGACGATATCCAGCTCGCCCAGGGCGGAGAGGGTGTCCTGGGCGGTGCGCCGCGGCATTCCGGTGGCGGCCATCACCGCCGGGATGCTGGCGATGCCCTGGGATACCAGATAGGCCACGTAGAGGCGACGGTAGAAGCTGGATTTTGTCTTGCTGAGCGTCATGGGGCTCCTCGATTCGGGTGGCTCATGATGGACTCACAGGCGCACGCGGTCGATCTCGCGTCGGAAGTACATCTCCAGGCGCAGGTCCAGCGCCCAGCGCGGTTCTCGGTCCGACTCGCGGGGGAAGTGCAGGGTGGGCGCCACGTCCAGGAAGAGGATGCCGCGATGCAGGTTGCGCCGGTAACGGGTCTGCAGGTAGGTGTCCTCGATGGTCGGGCTGGAGCCGCTCTCTCCCAGCGCCACGGCGCTGTAGCGGATGGCTCGGCGACGATCGATGCGCCGATTGAGCTCCACCGCCTGGCTGAACTCCAGGTAGTCGACTTCTTCCCGCCACTGCACGTTGCTGATGAAGCGCAGGTGGCGGTTCTCGTCCACGGGGCGACCGATATCCCAGCGGGTGCGAGCGGAGTAGCCGTCCTTGTTGAACCAGGAGAGGCGGTTGTCGCTCTCCAGTTGCCAGGGCCCGTCGTTGAGGGTCCAGAGGCGCTGGGAGATCACTCGGGCGTAGGGGTCCAGCGGCAGCCGCACCCGAACGCCGGCGCCCACCTGGGTGTTCCAGCGCTCGCTCTTGTCACGCTGGCCCAGGCGGTTGAGGCCGATGCGCAGGCTCTCCACGCCGCTGATGCGGTCTTCCACCAACTGGTTGTCCTGCTCGGCCAGGGTGCCCTGGGTCTCCTCGGGCTCGCTCTCGATGATCAGGCGCAGGCGCTCCTCGGTGGTGGGCAGGTCGAGGCGGAAGCGGGCGCCGATGTCCTGCTGGAGGGAATCGCCCTCCTTCCAGCGCCAGCCCTGGCTGATGCGCAGGTAGGAGTCGTTCTCGATGGTGAGGGCATCGGTGGTGCCGAAGAAGCCGTCGAGGCGCCGCGAGGTGGTCTCGACCCAGTGCGATACGCTGTCGTATAGGGGGTCGATCTGCTCATTGGCCCAGAGAGGCAGGTCGCTGTCGTTTTCCGGAACGGTGACGGCATCGTGCTCGCCGTCGTGGGGTTCCGCTGGGGTGTCGGCGTGAGCACCCAGGGCGGCACAGGCAGCCAGTGCGATCAGTATCTTTCTCATCCGTGGGCTCCGTTCTTGTGTTCCCTGGCTGTCAGTCTATCCGCGAAAGCGGCCGGCGTCGCCAACGCCATGTGTCCCATGAAAAGGGGCAGGGCCTATGCCCTGCTCCCGGTCATGTCAGCCTGGGTGCGAGTCGGTGTGGAACGTGCCCCTAGACGTAGAAGTCCAGGTCCTCCTGAGCCTTGAGCAGATCCCGCATCACGATCGGGTCGTCACCGAAGAAGAAGATCAGCCCCCAGTGCGTGCCGAATGCCGCGCGGTCCGGTACCGTCTCTTCGGTCGGCGCTACCAGTTCGTGATACTCGAAGTAGGGGTGTTCGATGGTTTCCTTGGGCATCTCCAGCTTGCTGACGACGCGACGCCTCGGGTAGACGCCAAAGCAGCCCGCATAGCCTTTCGCGTCGACCACCTCGCGGGGGAAGAAGGCTTCGACCTCCTCCCTGGTGCTCTTGGGGTCGAAGACCAGCATCGATGCCTGATAGGCGCTGAACCCGTAGGCACGTTCGATGAGTTCGAAGGCCTTGAACCCGGGGGGACGATAGGCGATCTCGCCGAAGTACATCTCGCCATCCGACGCCACGAAGTACTCGGGGTGGATCAGGCCGAACTGGATGTCGAACGTCTTGATCAGCTTCTCGATCTGCTTGGTGATGGCGTTACGCCAGCTCTCGAGCTCCCGTGTGGCGGGCACGAACACCGAGTAGCCCAGTGTCACGTACTCGGAGATATTGAGGAACTTGATCTCGCCATCATGGATCCAGGCCTCGACGGCAAATTCCCAGCCATCGAGGTGGCTTTCCATCAGCAGGGGATACTCTTCGGCGGGTATGCTGTCGATCTCTTCGATCTTGCGGATCATGCGGTGCCCGAGACAGCCGGCCTTGTCGAAGGCCTTGACGTGGATCGGGTCATCGGGGTCACCGTCGAGCTTGAGCAGCGTCTGGTTGACGCGTTTCATGAAGCGGATGATGTCCTCCTTCTCGTGGGCTTCCTCGAAGATCCCCACGCGAATGCCGCCGAGCTGGGCACGGCGTTTCATCAGCGCCTTGTCCCTGAACAGGATGGACTGCCCGAACATGCGGGGGTTGTCCATCAGGACGGAGTTGATCGCGCCGGACCATTCGACGGTTTCCTCGAACAGCGGGATGGCCACATCAACGCCTTCCTCCTTGAGCCGCTGTGCGATCTCCACGGAGCGATCGTTCAGGCGCAGGAAGTCCCACTGTATGTAGGGGATCTTGTTGGCTTCGCAGAAATCGGCGGCCCAGTCGGGCGCGACCACCACGTAGCGGCGATCAAACTTCTGTGCGGCCTTGATGGCATTGACGCTCCAGCCCAGCAGGGCGATGTAGCCCTTGTTGGGGTCCTTGGGCGTTTCGGTTCCCTTGACCGAATCCAGCGACGGATCGATCCAGCTCGAGACGTCTTTGGCGTCCGGGGTTTCTGTTACGGTCGACATCTATTGTTCTCCTTCTGCCTGGGGCAGGTAATTGACGCTTGATCTCGAGCGCTATTGTCCAGCTTGACTGCCGAGCATCTGCGGTTAGCGACCCGACGCCCAGCTATCCTGGGCCAGACCCATGGCCTGATCCACTTCACCGGCTGGAACTTCAGCCGGGTCGCCCTTCTCGAGCGGGTCGTAGTGAAAGACATACAGCCTGGAGGCGAACTGGGCGACCGGCAGCGATGCCTCACCAAAGAGCTCTCCATTGCCCTGGGTCGAGGTGACGATCTCCTGCCCCCAATCCTGCCCGCTGTCGTTGTTGGGATTGAAGAAGTAGACCCGCATCACTTGGCCGGGATCGAGAGCGAGACGCTGGATCGTGATGGCGTGCCAGCCGAGAAAGCGCGTGGCGCTATCGGTCACGGCAATCCCCGCCGGTTGCGGATTGATGACCGGGATATTGTCGTTGTAGAAGGGGTGATAGGCCGCATAGAAGTCGCGGATGAACCCCTCGAAGTCCTTCAATCCGCCGGTAAACACATCGACCGCGATGCGAAAGCCATGGCCCACATGGTCGCCATGGAACTCGGCGTTGACCCATTTGTGCGGGTCCTCTCCGCGTCCGATGCTGCGTCGTCCCATTTCGAAGTAGACGCGGTCGAGGTGCGGCACGGTCAATAGCGAGACCGCGTCGACCTCCACCGGGGGGGTAGTGGCCAGGCCGTCGCCCAGCTCCCGGGAGGAGAGGCTGTTGCCTTCGAAACGCATGATCACTTCATCGTCGCGGGCCGCCCAGGCGACGACGCGCAGCAGCTCTGCCGGGGTATTGTAGGCCCACATGGACAGGGCGCGCGTCGACTGGCAGGTGGGGTAGTTGCCCTGGCCCACGCCCAGCGGAGAGCCGAGCACGTTGAGGACGTCGGCGAGCAGGAAGCATTCCGGCGAGCGCCGGGTTCCGAAGACGGCGACGATCTTCTTTGCCGCGGCATCGCACAGCGACAGTCTTAACTGCCGCCACAGCGAGGGCGCCACCGGAGGCGAGTACAGGATGCCCCGCTCGAGCAGCATGGCCAGACCATAGGCGGCCTGGCTGGTGTCGGGAAACAGGGCCTCATCGATCAGGGTGTGAATCAGCGCCGGGTAACAATGAAAGGCGTCTTCCCCCGTCTGGCTCAGGCCCAGTGCCGTGGGAATCAGCGCGTTCCATCGCTGGCGCAGGTAACGGATGAACCCCGGCATATAGGGCGAGACCAGACCGGTGCCGTGCATGGCCTGGGCAAAGGCAATGGCCTCCTGCAGCAGGGTCGCGTCGTCCATGCTGGCCAGTCGCTCGGCGTAGACGTCAAGGCCGGGATCCTCGCGGCAGCCTTCGGTGGGTCCGAAGACGGCATCGACCAGCTTGCGGGCATCCTCTCCGGCCTCACCCGTCTGGGTGTCCGGCCTGTTCAGGCAGGCGGCGATCTGGGTCACCATCTGCTTGACGCCATCGACCTGGACCGGGCGCTGCGCCTGGATTCGCCATACCTCGGCTACCAGCTGCTCCAGGAGATTCTGGTAGCCCAGGTGGTCGAGCAGGTAGCGATACAGGCTCTGAACGGCGTAGCCGAGCCGATCAGGCCGCAGCCGATCGCTCTCCTGCAGGTCGCTGACCACTATGTCGAGGTTCATGGCCATCACCTGGGCGAGGAAGTGATTGGCGTGCTCCGCCGAGACCGACGGGTGGGAATAGTCGCCCTTGGCAACGGCCAGCAGGCGAATCTGGCTCAGGCTCTCGACCAGGGTGGCGATCGGGTCGCCGTGGCGTACGGTCCGCATGGCGAGGGAGGGCACCAGCGTCTGGGGATAGTCCCAGTCGCTGCCGCGGAAGAAACCGGCGGCCTCGATCGCCGGGACACGCGCACAGAGGGCGTCGAGGCCTCTGGCATCGAACAGCAGGGGCCTCGCCGCATCGATGACCTCGAAGACGGGGGAGACTTCTGCAACGGCATTCGCGGCGGCCAGCCGCTCGATGGCAGCGTCGAGCTGATTCACTAGCTCGCCTGGAATGTCGTCATCATGGTGGGCGGGTTCGTGAACATCTGCACTCAT
>NZ_JACUUD010000258.1 GCF_014859505.1 Halomonas sp. | reverse complement strand
GCCCAGCGCCTGCCAGGCGGCGTAGGTGCTGAGGAAGACCCGCCCGGTCAGGTCGTCGAGGAAGTCGCTGCGCTTGAGGCGATCCATTACCGGGCCCTTGACCTCGGCCAGGTGCAGGGTGACGCCGGACTCCTTCAGGCGCGCGTTGATGGCGTCGAGGCTCTCCAGCGCCGAGGCGTCGATCAGGTTGACCGCCGAGCAGATCAGCACCACGTGCTCGAGGCCAGGGCGGCGCACCACCAGGGCGTGGACGGTGTCCTCCAGGTAGCGGGCGTTGGCGAAGTAGAGGCTCTCGTCGATGCGCAGGAAGGCGACGTGGCTCAGGGTCTCCACCTCGTGGCGGGTCACGCTGCGGAAGTGTTCGGTGCCCGCAATGCGCCCGACGATGGCGCTGTGGGGGCGGCTGGTGCGGTAGAGGAACAGGCCCACCGAAAGCGCCACGCCGCCGATGATGCCGGCCTCGACTCCCTCCACCAGAGTCAGCAGGATGGTCACCGCCATGGCCGAGAAGTCGGCACGGGAGTAGCGCCAGGTCTGGCGGATCATCGGGATGTCGACCAGGGTGAGCACCGCCACGGTGATGGTGGCGGCCAGGGTGGCGATGGGCAGGTGGTGCAGCAGCGGCGTGAAGGCCAGGGTGATCAGGCCGATGCCGAGCGCCGCGAAGAGCCCGGCCATGGGGGTCTGGGCGCCGGCCTCGTCGCTGATCACGGTGCGCGACAGCCCGCCGGTGACCGGCATGCCCGCCGAGAAGGCCGCGGCCAGGTTGGCGCCGCCCAGGCCGATCAGCTCCTGGTTGGGGGAGATGCGCTGGCGGCGCCGCGCGGCCAGCATCTGGGCCATGGAGATCGACTCCACGAAGCCCACCACGCTGATCAGCAGCGCCGGGACGAGCAGGGCCCGCCACAGCGAGGCATCGACGCCGGGCAGGGTGAGGGGCGGCAGCCCTCCGGGAATGGCGCCGACCACCGCCACCCCGGCCTCGGCCAGGGCGAAGTGCCAGCTGAGCCAGGTGGTGGCCAGCACCGCCAGCACCGGGCCCGAGCGTGCCAGCAGGGCGGCGATGGGCTCGGCCAGCCCCAGGCGGCGCAGCAGCGTCCTGGCGTGGCGCCGGTACAGCAGCAGGAAGAGTAGGGTGCCACCGCCCAGCGCCAGGGTCGGCCAGTGCACGGCATCGAGGCTGGCGGCCAGGCTGCCCAGCAGGGCGATGACGGTATAGCCGTTGGCCTCGATGCCCAGCAGGTGGGCGGCCTGGCTGGCGGCGATCAAGAGCCCCGAGGCGGAGAGGAAGCCGGCGATCACCGGGTGGCTCAGGAAGTTGGTGAAGAAGCCCAGGCGGGCCATGCCCATGGCCGCGAGCATCAGCCCGGAGAGAAGCGACAGCACCAGGGCCGCCTGCAGGTACTCCGGCGTCCCCGGGGTAGCGACCCCGGAGAGGGCGGCGCCGGTCATCAGCGCGATGATCGCCACCGGCCCCACCGCCAGGGTGCGGCTGGTGCCGAGCAGCGCGTAGAGCACCGCCGGCAGGATGCTGGCGTAGAGCCCCACCACGGCGGGCAGGCCGGCGAGCAGGGCATAGGCCAGCGACTGGGGAATCACCATCACGGTGACGATCAGGCCGGCCAGCAGGTCGGCGCCGCC
>NZ_JACUUD010000257.1 GCF_014859505.1 Halomonas sp. | reverse complement strand
ACCCAGCCGGCGAGGGCCAGGTAGGGCCCGAAGGGCATGGGGGCGCCGCGCAGCCGCGGCACCGCCAACTGCATCAGGATGCCGATGATGGCGCCGATCCCCGCGGAGAGGATCAGCAGCAGCGGCAGGTACTGCCAGCCCATCCAGGCGCCCAGGGCGGCCAGCAGCTTGAAGTCGCCATAGCCCATACCCTCCTTGCCGGTGAGCAGCTTGAAGGCCCAGTAGAAGCTCCACAGCGCGAGATACCCCGCCATGGCGCCGATCACTGCGCTCGGCAGCAATAGCGGCTGGAACAGCAGCTGGTAGAGCAGCCCCGCCCACAGCAGCGGCAGGGTGAGGATGTCCGGCAAGAGCTGGGTGCGCAGGTCGATCACCGCCATGGCGAGCAGTGAAAGGCAGGCCCCCAGCACGAAGAGCCCCTGCCAGCTCGGCCCGAACAGCGCCACCACGGCGAGCGTCAGCGCCCCGCCGGCCAGCTCCACCAGCGGGTACTGGGGGCTGATGGCCGCATCGCAGTTCGCGCAGCGCCCGCGGCGCTTGAGCCAGCCCACCACCGGCAGGTTGTCGTGCCAGGCGATGGCGGCCTCGCAGCTCGGGCACATCGAGCGGGGCGTGGCCAGGTTGAAGCGGGCCTGCTCCTCTTCGGGCAGCTCCAGCGCCTCGCGGGCCTCGGCCCGCCAGCCCAGCATCAGCATCACCGGCAGGCGCACGATCACCACGTTGAGAAAGCTGCCCAGGCAGAGGCCGATGAAGGCCGCCAGCGGCCAGAGCAGGGGAGAGGGTAGATCCATCAAAACGCGTTCCTTGAGTTATCGAAATTTGGCCTGGTGGCAGCAACACCGCCGGGCGCCTGCGGCGCCATTCGCCGGGCGGAGCCCAGCTCCTACCAGTGGTCACAAGCCAACGAGGCAAAACCATTACCACAGGGGCCTGTTCCTTCTGGTGGATACCCAGCTACCACCTTGGCTGTTGCGACTGGTGGGAGCCACGCTTTGCGGGGCGAATAGGCTGGGACCACAGTATCGTCCGGTAACACCGCCGGGCGGCTTCGCCGCCATTCGCCGGGCGGAGCCCAGCTCCCACCAGTGGTCACAAGCCTTGGCAACTCAGCCATTCGTCGAAGCGTCGAACCGCGGGCGGAGCCGATCTCCCACCAGTGGTCGCAAGCCTTGGCAACTCAACCATTCGTCGAAGCGTCGAACCGCCCGCAAAGCCCAGCGCCCACCAGTCGCTCCGGCCAGCTTGTCCTCAGATCACCGAGCCCAGCTCGAAGATCGGCAGGTACATGGAGATGACCAGCCCGCCCACCAGCACGCCGAGCACCACGATGATGAAGGGCTCGAGCAATGAGGTGAGGGTGTCGACCATGTTGTCGACCTCCTCCTCGTAGTAGTCCGCCACCCGGTTGAGCATGGCGTCCAGGGAGCCCGCCTCCTCGCCGATGCCGACCATCTGCACGGCGAGCGTCGGGAAGCGCTCGGTCATGCGCATGGCGAAGGCAAGCTGCTGGCCGGTGGCCACGTCCTCGCGGACCTGCTCCACCGCGCGTTCGTAGACCTTGTTGCCGGTGGCGCCGGCGGCGGTGTCCAGGGCCTCCACCAGCGGCACGCCGGCGCCGAAGGTGGTGGCCAGGGTGCGCGA
>NZ_JACUUD010000256.1 GCF_014859505.1 Halomonas sp. | reverse complement strand
GATCGAGTAGGAGGGGGAGTCGCCTCCCCCGTCCTCTCACACCACCGGGCATACGGTTCCGTACCACGGCGGTTCACGAAGAACGACTAAGCCCTCTTGACCGTATCGTGTACCGAGACCAGTCCCTGCTGACCGAACCAGCGGTTAGGCAGTGCATGGCGCATATGAAGCGCGCCGGCATTCCACCAGGGACCTCGCCCGTTTCCCGCTGATTTCCAGGCACGTTGCTCGTCCAGGCCCAGCGCCTGAAGCTTGCGGCGCCGAGTCCATGGGCGTTTCCACTGCCGCCAGATCACGCAACGCAGTCGACGACGTATCCATCGATCCAGCACTTCCAGGGGGTGCCTTACATCGACGAGGCGGAAGTAGTTGGCCCAGCCCCGCAGGACCGGGGTCAACTCTTCGATAACGCGCCGTATGTTGCGCCCCCTGCCACGCTTGAGGATCTCGCGGACACGCTGCATCAGGCGCTGCAGACTGGCCTTGGCCAGCGTCAGCTTCGGCAGCTTGTGCCGGGTCAGCGTGTAGCCCAGGTACCCCCGGTGCCAGGGTCGGTCCACCGCACTCTTGTCGCGATTGACCGTGAGCCTGAGTGAGCTTTCGAGAAAATCACTCAGACTGGCCATGACGCGCTCGCCCGCCCGTCGACTCCTGACGTACACCTGGACGTCGTCGGCGTAGCGGCAAAAGCGGTGACCGCGGCGTTCCAGTTCCTTGTCCACGTCATCCAGCAGGATATTGGCCAGCAGCGGACTCAGCGGTCCACCCTGGGGCGTACCCTGCCGGCGTGGCGTGGCCAGGCCGTCCTGGAACATCCCGGCTTCCAGATAGCGTCGGATCAGGCGCAACACTCGCTTGTCGTGGATGCGGCGCGCGACCCGCGCCATCAGCAGGTCGTGGTTCACCCGGTCGAAGAAGGCTTTCAGATCGAGGTCGACCACCCAGCGGTGGCCGGCGGTGACATGGCCCTTCATCGCCGAGACGGCCTGCTGGGCGCTGCGCCCAGGGCGGTAGCCGTAGCTCGATGCCGAGAATCCCGGATCGAAGCGCGGTGTCAGCACCTGCAGCAGCGCCTGCTGGATCAGCCGGTCGGTGACCGTGGGGATGCCGAGCTGCCGCGTCCCGCCCTTGGGCTTGGGGATCGTGACGGCTCGGATTGGGCTGGGGTGGTACTCACCGGCCAGCAGCCGCTCGCGCAGCGTCGACCAGTGTTGCTTCAGGTGGTCGGCCAGCTGGTGCACCGTCATGCCATCGGCACCCGGCGCCCCTTTGTTGGCGACCACCCTACGGTAAGCCCGCGCCATATTGGCCTTGTCTACCACGGCCTCCATGAGCGGGGCGGGCTCCGCTTTCGTCCACGATGACGACGCCGGGACCGTCTCGACGCCCACCGGCCGGGGCTCGGGGATCTGCCCCTGCCCCTCTGGGTGGGTGGCGGTATTAGCGCCAAGGTCTGTCTTCATGATCGATCCTCGAGACGTCATCGCCTACTCGCGGTTCTTCATGTTCGGCCCTTGGTGCCGGGGTGAATCGGCACTTACTATGGCCTCTGCTGACATCTGGTGGTCCATCCCGTCGCCTCTCGGCACCGGTAGCACCGTGGCAGACCACCAGACCTCCCAGGGTAAGACGCGCGACCTTCCCG
>NZ_JACUUD010000255.1 GCF_014859505.1 Halomonas sp. | reverse complement strand
AACAAGGAGCGCTGCCATGTTCACCCGCACCGTCGAGCCTGCCTTCTACGACACCGATGCCCTGGGCCATATCAACAACACCCGGCTGCCCGCCTGGTTCGAGCTGGCTCGCAACGACCTCTTCCGACTCTTCACCCCGGATCTGGACCCCCGCAAGTGGCGCCTGATCATGGCCCGCATGGAGGTGGAGTACCTCGCCGAGCTGCAGTACGGCAGCGAGATCGAGATACGCACCTATGTCTCGCGTCTCGGCAACAGCTCCTTCACGGTGACCCAGGAGGCCTGGCAGGATGGCCTGATGACTAACATCGGCCGTGCCGTCATGGTCCAGTTCGATCACCAGAGCAAGCAGGCCATGCCCATCCAAGGTGAGCTGCGCGAGGCGCTGGAGGCTCACGTCCGGGAAGAGCCGGTCGCCGCATGACCCCCGCCGTCAAGCAGCTCGAGACGGCCGGCATCGCCTTCACCTTGGCCGAATACGAGCACGATCCGCGCTGTCCCAATCTCATGGCCGGCTAGGCCGACACCCGATCCCCGACAGGAGATGGTCATGGCCATCCGCTACGACCTCTGGCTGGACCCCGACAACGTCGCCCGGCACCGCGCCGTGGAGGCGGACCTGATCCGCTACTTCGTCGAGCGCTTCGCCGACTATCCCCACATCCGCTTGTTTGGCGCCGATCCCTACGATTATGATGCGCCGTTCAATCGACTCTACGACGTGCTGATGGCCCGGGCCGCGGACTACTGCGAGCGGGAGTGGCGCTATGCGCCCACCCCCGACCAACTGAATCGCGCCTTCTTCCTGGCCGTCGGCCAGTCCAACAAGTTTCTACGGGACCCCGACGATGGTGATCCGCACCGATCAGACCCCTGACGAGCGCCAGCTGGCGATCATCACCGCGCAGCTGGGTCGCGCACCGCGCGGCATCGAGGCCGTGGTGGCCACCGACAGCGAAGGCACCCCGCTGGTGCTGCGCATGGCGCCGATCGTCGACGGCAAGCCCTTTCCAACCCTGTACTGGCTCTGCTCCGAGCGGCTCAAGGTGGAGATCTCGCGCATCGAGGCCTCTGGCGTGATCAAGCAGCTCGAGGCACGCCTCCAGGAGGAGCCCGAGTTCCTCGCCGCCTACCACGCAAGCCACCGCGACTACGTGGCGGCTCGCTGGCGCTGCATGAGCGAGGCACAAAAGGCTGAGATAATCCGGCTGGGCTACGATGGCGTGCTCACCGAGCGCGGCATCGGCGGCATCGCCAACTGGGACCAGGTGCGCTGCCTGCACACCCAGTACGCCCACCACCTGTGCGGTGACAACGTCATCGGCCAGTGGATGGACGCCGAGTACGGCGTGGCCGACTGCCTGCCGGGAGGGTCCCGACCCCATTCCCCCTGATCCAGTAACCCCCACTCGTAACGCTCAACAAGGAGCCCCTGATGTACGTCGATACCCATGTCGTTGCCAGCCTCTTCCTGATCGCCAGCATGTTCGTGATCACCGGCGTCGGCATCAAGCTGCTGCGCCAGGCCATGAAGCGCGACGCCGAAGCCACGCGCTGAGCCACCGGCCGGCAACAGCCGCGAAGGGCGCCAGATGGCGCCCTTCGCCGTTTCCGGGCTTGCGGAGGCTGACGCAGGACGTCAGCATAAGGCCCCA
>NZ_JACUUD010000101.1 GCF_014859505.1 Halomonas sp. | reverse complement strand
AGATCCCGGCGGCGCAGCGCCGGGTCGCTGCGCTCGTCGCCGAGCAGCTCGCGCAACAGGGCCAACGCCACTGGTGCGAGGTCGCGACCACGGGGCTTACCGCGAAAACGGCGCTTGGGAGTGAGAGTCTCGACGGTCATGGCGGGCTCGTTGTTAGGCGGGTTAACTTGCCACTTAACTTGCCACATCTACAGCCGCGTAGGCCACCATCTCGATGAGCATCTCCTCCCGTGCGAATCCCGAGACGATGATCGCCGCGCGGTTGGGATAAGGCGCGCTGACGTAGTCGGCGTAGAGGCGATTGACCGTGGCCAGGTCCTCGCGACGGGTCACGTAGATCAGCACCTGCGTCAGGCTGGCCATGCTTCCGCCGGCACAGGCCAGGGTGTGGCGCAGGTTCTCCAGGGTCTGGCGGGTCTGGGCCTCGATCCCGCCCTCGACGACGGCCCCATCGGCGCCGATGGGTATCTGTGCGGTGAAGAGGATGCCATTGCCGATGACGGCCCATTCCAGCGGGGCCTTGGCGGCATAGAGGTCGGTGGCGACGGGTTGGATCATGGAAGCGTCTCGTGAGGATGGAGGGATCAGTCGTTGTCGTGGTCGCCGGCACCGGCGCCGCCTCGGGAGGCGTCGCTGGACTCCACCAGGATGCGGTGCGCCAGGGTCTTGAGGCGCGCCCAGATGGCGTCGTCCACCTCGATGCCTTCCTTGAGGGCCAGCTGTCGGCAGGCCAGCAGCTCCGACTCGGAGTGGCGGGCCAGCAGATCGAGGTCGTGGTCGGCACCCAGCGATGGCAGCAGCTCCACGTGGTTGGCCATCACCAGGGTGATGCCGTCGTTGGGCTCATTCTCCTCGGGCACGTCGCGTACCGAGTAGACGCGCACTTCCGGCGTGGCATGGCCCGCGCGAAAGCCCACCACCTGCTCGGTGAGAGGCTCCTGGGCATTGCGCCAGAAGGCGGTGATGTTCATGCCACGCCCGGCCAGCCGCGAGAGATAACCCATGATCAACTGGCGGTTGTGGCAGCGGCGGATCTTGACCACCGAGAGACCGCGGGCACGCGCCTTGGCAAAGCCGAGCTCGGTGGCCAGGCTGATGCTTCGCAGCACGCTGTGGCCCTGGCCGTCGAGCACCGCCAGGTCACCGTCCTGGTAGATCAGCCGCGGCCGTGCCTCGGGATCCTCCTCGAGGAGGTAGTCCAGGCCTCGGTTTAGCTGCTCGACGCCATGCAGGCCATGACACTGCATCCAGGCGACCATGTCGGCGGCATCGGCGGCATCGCCCTCCTCGAAGCCGATCCCGCTGAAGGCCTTGCGACACAGGCCCTGAAGTTCGTTGTAGGAGACCTTCATTCGCTCATTCCTCCCGGATTCTCATGCACTTGCCATTCTCCCGTGCGGGCTCGAGGGGGAAGCTCCAGTCGTCGAAATCGGCGAGGTCCTGCGGCTCGGCATTGAGCTCCTCGACCAGCGGCGCGCCCTGGAACAGGGTGATCCGCACCCAGCGGTCCGACTTGGGGTCGAAGCGACTGGCCCCGAAGAAGGAGAGCTTGGTGCGCAGCAGGTGCATCGGCTTCATGTCGCGATGCCAGAGGTTGGCGTGGATGTCGCCGTAGGGCGCCCTGACCAGGGTCTGGATGCGGCGCACCACCTCCTTGTGGCGGGGGTGCTCGAGCAGGAAGTCGACCACCGTGGCCCGCGGATGGTCCTCGAGGAAGTCACATAGTGCCTGGTGGGTGCGCGCCACGCGGGGCCCGATGGCAATGGGCATCTCCTTCTCGGCGCCGGGCTCGGCATGACGCACCCCCAGCCTCGGTTCCTCCTTCTCGGCGGAGCGATACCAGAACCAGTAGGCACCCTCTTGGCTCGCATAGTCATGGGCGAGCGCCCACGCGTAGTGGGTCTCGATCAACTGGCGCAGGCGCATCAGCGGCATGTCGGGTTCCAGGTCGAGGTTCTCCTCGACACCCATGTGATCCTCCAGAGCGTCAACCTGATCCGGATAGAGCTCGATCAGCAGGGTGTTGATCAGCTCCTGGGCCTCCAGCGGCAGAGTGCGGGCACTCCACTCCACCAGCTGCTGCCAGATATCGGCTTCCAGCGGCACGCTGGCCAGCCAGGTGAGCACGTCGGGCAGCGCGGCCACCGTGGCCGCATTGCGCTCGGCCTGCTCGGTGTCCTCGGTGACGGTCTCGTCGAGATGCTGCATGGCACGGCGGGTCAGCGCGATCAGACGCTCACGATCGGCCTCCTCCGGCGCCTGACGCAGGGCCAGGGTCAGGGCCGTCTCGCGCTGGGTGACCCACTGGGCAATCAGCTGCGGATGGTTGATCAGGAAGGGCGCCATGCCGAGCCCCGTGGAGTTGCCGATCCCCAGGTAGCGACGCAGTTCGGTGGCCAGGTGACAGGCGGTGTCCGGTGAGCGACAGGCCGCGAGGTGCTCGACCTGCTCGATGGAGAAGTGCCGCAGCAGGTAGACCCCGGCCATCTGCGCCGAGAAGGGCCGCCGGAAGTCGGGGTTGTCCAGCAGGCGGGCGAAGTCGGCGATGCCGAACTTGCCGTTGCCGTAGACCGCCGTGGTCCGGTAGAGGTAGCCGACCCGGGTCAGCCAGGCGGGGTCGGGCTGCTCGCCGCGGGCCAGGGCCTCGGCGAAGTGGGCGAAGTTGCGCAGGCTCTTGTTGGCCCGCGACAGCACCAGCACCCTGGGATGCTGACGCCCTGCCTCCTGAAGCGGCACGTTGGCGGCCATCTGCGCCAGCAGGCTGTCATCGACGTCGCCCTCCACCAGGCCGAAGGTCACATCCCAGGCCTCGGCGATGACCCGGTCGGAGCGGCGTGCGTCGTCCAGCGGCTGGGCGAACATCACGCCGTGGTAGCGGCCGTGGGGCGTCTGCAGCCGGTAGATGGCCGTGCCATGGCCCTCGGCATCCAGGTCGAAGCGCACCCGGCTGACCTGCCAGCGCTGCCGGGCCATCTGGCGCACCAGGCTGCGCACGAAGCTCAGCCGGGTGGCATGCAGGCTGCCGAGCCGCTCGAGCCGCATCACCTCAACGGCGGGACGCAGGCCGAGCGGTGCTGCCGAGACGATATCCGCACTAGTCATTGACGATCACCTTGGGCCGGGTGGTGAGACCCTGCTGACGCGCCATGGCATAGGCGGCCTGGGGGCCGGCCCACAGCGATGGCAGCAGCACGAGCGAGACCGGAATCGCGGTGATCACGATGAACTGCTGCAGCACGCCGATCTGTCCCGAGCCCATATAGAGCAGGATGGCCGCCATCAGCGACATGGCCACGCCCCAGAAGACACGCACCCCGACATGGGGACGGTCATGACCGGTGCAGACCACGGCGATGGCATAGCTCATGGAATCACCCGTCGTCGCCACGAAGATGGTGGTCAGCAGCAGGATCGCCAGCGCCATCAAGGTGCCACCCGGCAACGCCTGGGCCACGGTCAGGGTCGCCACGTCGAACTGGAAGTTGTTGAGCGCCTCGGTCAGGTCGATCACCCCGGTCAACTGGTAGTGAATGCCCGAGCCCCCCAGCAGCGTGAACCAGACAGTGGTGGCAATGGGTGCCATGACCGCCACGGCGAGGATCATCTGGCGGATGGTGCGGCCTCGCGAGATGCGCGCCACGAAGATGGCCATCAGCGGGCCATAGCCGATGAACCAGGCGAAGAAGAACACCGTCCACCACTGCATCCACCAGGCCGGGGCGGTTTCCGAGGTCATGGTGGCCATGGCCAGGAAGGAGCTCATATATTCGCCGAAGCCCTGCAGGTAGGCGTTGGTGAGAAACAGGGTAGGACCGAACAGGAAAATGATGACGGCAATCGCCAGTGCCAGGAAGACATTGAAGCGGCTGAGCAACTGGATGCCGCGATGGATACCGGTCGCCGCCGAGGTGACATACAGCGCACCCAGCACGATCAGGATCACCAGCTGGGTGCCATACCCTTCGGCGACGCCGACCAGCTCATGCAGCCCGAAGCTGACCTGGGTCGCCAGGAAGCCGATCGGCCCCACGGTGCCCGCCACCACGGCGATGACACAGCAGGCATCGACCACCCCGCCGAGCCAGCCGCTCATGACGCGCTGCCCGAAGACCGGGTAGAGCAGTGTTCTGGGCTGCAGCGGCAGTCCCTTGTCATAGTGGGAATGCGCCAGTACCACGGCAGTCAGCGAGCCCAGCACCGCCCAGGCCAGGAAACCCCAGTGCATGAAGGACTGCGCCAACGCCCCGGCAACCGCCTCCACCGTGCCTGCCTCGGTGTCGAAGGCCGGCGGCGTGACCACGAAATGGTAGACCGGCTCACCGGCAGCGAAGAAGACGCCACCCCCGGCCAGCAGGGTACACATGATGATCGACAGCCACTTGAAGGTGCTCAGCTCCGGCGTGTCGAGACCGCCGACCTTGGCACTGGCCGCCGGCGACACGGCCAGGCCCATGGCAATGAAGAAGGTCAGCAGCAGCAGCAGCTGAAAGTAGGAGCCGAGGATGGCGGCGGTCCAGGCGAAGCCGTCACCGATGGCAGAGGCGACACCCTCCACATCGATGATCGACAGCACGACGAACAGCACGACGAAACCGACACTGAGCCCCAGGACGACGGGGTCGCCGAAGCGGTTGATAAGGCCGGTATTCGGCCTTTCCGAGGGATGGTTGTCAGGCGTACTCATGATGTTTTCCTTGTTATTGGAGGAACCGTCAGGTGGAGTCTCAGCCGGCTACAGGCGACGCGGCACGTTCCAGCAGTGCCAGCCAGTTACGGCCCATGATGCGTTCGATCTCGGTGTCGTCGAAGCCTCGCTGACGCAGCCCGTCGATCAGGTTGGGGAAGTCCCGGCTGTCGCGCAGCCAGGGCAGCGGGCGCGGCCAGCCGGCATTGCTGGCGCTCCCCTCGCCGTAGTCCATCTCCTTGGACCAGCGTCCGTTGCGCATCCATTCCAGCACCGAAACGGGCTGCGCCTGGCAGAGGTCGGTGCCCAGGCCCACATGGTCGATGCCCATCAGGTCAACGGTCCGCGCGATCATCTCGCAGTAGGCCTCGAGGGTGCAGTCCGGGCCATCCTTGAGGTGGAAGGGGTAGGCCGAGAAGCCAAGCAGGCCATCGCACTCGGCGATCGCCGCCAGCACGCGGTTGGACTTGTTGCGCTTGGCCGGGTGGAAGAACTCGGGATTGGCGTGGGAGATGATCACCGGACGTTCTGAGAGCTCGATGGCCTCCAGGGTGGAGCGCTCGGCACTGTGGGACATGTCGATGACCATGCCGACCCGGTTCATCTCGCGGATCACCTGGCGGCCGAAGCGGGTGATGCCGCTGTCCTCGCTCTCGTAGCAGCCACAGGCCAGCAGGCTCTGGTTGTTGTAGGTCAGCTGCATGATCAGCAGGCCCAGCCGACGCATCACCGCCACCATGTCGATGTCGTCCTCGATCGGCGAACAGTTCTGGGCACCGAGGAAGACACCCACCTTGCCGGCGGCGCGGGCACGCTCGATGTCACCCGGCTCCAGTACCGGCATGATCAGGTCGTGATGCTGCTCGAAGCGGCGGTTCCATTCGCCGAGCCGGGTGAGGGTCTCCCGGGTGTTCTCGTGATAGACCAGCGTCGCATGCACGGCGTCGAGGCCGCCCTCGCGCATCTGCTGGAAGATCTCCCTGGACCAGTTCGAGTACTGCAGGCCGTCGACGGTCAGCATTTGCTTGGACATGGGGCGCTCCTCAAGCCTTGACATAGCAGGTCTTGACCACGGTGTAGAATTCGCGGGCATAGCGACCCTGCTCGCGGGGACCGAAGCTCGAGTCCTTCCGCCCCCCGAACGGCACGTGGTAATCGGTGCCGGCGGTGGCCAGGTTGACCATCACGCAGCCGGTCTCGGCGCGGGCCTTGAAGGCGTTGGCCAGTTTCAGGGAGTCGGTGATGATGCCGGCGGTCAGGCCGAAGTTGGTGTCGTTGAGGGTCTCGATGGCCTCCTCGGCATCCGCGACCTTGATCACGCAGGCAATAGGGCCGAAGACTTCCTCGCGGTTGATCGCCATGTCGTTGGTGGTATCCGTGAACAGGGTCGGCGCCATGTAGTAGCCCGGGGTCTCCCTCTCGAGACGCTCGCCGCCGAAAGCCAAATTGGCACCATCCTGCGTGGCCCGCTCGATCCAGGCCAGGTTGGATTCGAGCTGGCGGGCATCCGCCACCGGGCCGATCTGCACGCCCTCTGCCAGGGCATGGCCCACCGTCGCCCGGTCCAGGCGGGCGATGAGCTTCTCGACGAAGGCGTCGTGGACCGCCTCGGTGACGATCAGCCGCGAGGAGGCCGTGCACTTCTGCCCGGTGCCGGAATAGGCGCCGGCAAAGGCCGCCTCCACGGCGAGGTCGAGGTCCGCATCGTCGGCCACGATCAGCGCGTTCTTGGAGCCCATCTCCAGCTGGCACTTCACCAGGTTGCCGGCAGTGGCCGCCGCCACGCGCCGCCCCACTTCCAGCGAGCCGGTGAAGCTCAGCGCCTGGATGTCGGGGCTCGAGATCAGGGCATCGCCGACGCTGCTTCCGGGGCCCATGACCAGATTGAAGGTGCCGGGCGGCAGCGCCTGGCGGCTGATGATCTCGGTCAGCGCCCAGGCGCTGGCCGGCACCAGGTTGGCCGGCTTGAAGACCACCGCGTTGCCGAAAGCCAGCGCCGGGGCGATCTTCCATACCGCCGTGGCCATGGGGAAGTTCCAGGGGCTGATCACGCCTACCACGCCGACCGGCTCGCGGCGGGTCTCGATCTCGACGCCGGGTCGCACTGAGTCCACCCGCTCGTCGAGCTGGCGCAGCACCTCGGCGGCGTAGTAGTGGAAGAACTGTGCCGAGCGGTAGACCTCGCCCACCCCCTCGGCCAGCGGCTTACCCTCCTCCCGGGAGAGCAGGTGGCCCAGCTCGTCCTTGCGGGCGACCAGCTCGTCGCCGATGGCCATCAACACCGCATAGCGCTGCTCCAGGCCGCTCCTGGCCCACTCGCGCTGGCCCTGCCGGGCCGCGGCAATGGCCTCGCCGACCTGGGCGACGCTGGCCTGGGCGTAGTGGCCGATCAGGTCATTGGTGTCCGAGGGGTTGTGGTTGGCGATGGCGCTCTCGCCCTCGCGCCACTGGCCGGCAATGAAAAGCGGATGGGACTGGGACATGGGATACCTCCTGGATAGCGTTGACGCCATCCTAGGAGAGCCACCAAGATAAGGATAATCAATAAATCCGATGAAATGATCAGGACAACTTACCATGCTGCCCGAACTCAAGCTCCAGCCGCTGCGCTGCGTGCTGGCCATCGCCGACCAGGGCGGCTTCCATGCCGCGGCCAGGCATCTGCATCGCAGCCAGCCGGCGATCTCCATGGCGGTGCGCGACCTCGAGGAGCGCCTCGGACAGCCCCTGTTCGAGAAGGGCAACGGCAAGGCAGCGCTGACGCCCTTCGGGCAGTGGTGTCTGCCGCGCTTTCGCGAACTGGTCGCCCACCACGACCGGGTCAGCCGAGACGCTCTGGCCATGGCCAGCCATCAGGCCGGGCGCGTCGACATCGCCACGGTGCCCTCGGTGGCCAGCCGCCTGATGCCCGGTATCCTGGCAAGCTTCGTGATCGACTACCCGGGCATCGAGATCAACCTGCAGGATGGCCATTCCGAGCTGGTGAGCCAGAGGGTGCTGAGCGGAGAAGTGGAACTGGGCATCACTAGCCTCTGGCAGGCCGAGGAGGGGCTCGACTTCATCCCGCTGCTGCAAGACGAGATCGGCGTGGTATGCCGGGACGACCATCCCCTGGCAGGGCGCAACCGCCTGCACTGGCGCGAGCTGGCCGGACACGCCCTGATCCGCAACGGCACCTCGCGGCTGCTCGAGGGCTCACCCGCCTCCGAACTCCTCGAGCACAGTGCCCTGTACATCTCCAACATGATCTCGCTGACCGCCATGCTCGAGGCGGGCATCGGCATCACGACCCTGCCGCGCCTGGCCTTCCAGGAGGAGCATGCCCGGCTGCGCTTCCTGCCGCTGGCGGAGCCCCGGCTGGAGCGTCGAATCGGGCTGATCTGCCGGGCCGGCGTCAGCCTGTCGCCGGCAGCAGCCGCAATGCGACACCATGTGATGGAGAATCTGGAGAAACAGGTGGGGCTTCAAAGCCGCTCGAGATAGGCCGGCCCACCGAGGTTGTTCATCTGCTGGCGGATCCAGGCGCTGCGCCGCTCCACGTGGGCGCTTGGCCGGGCCGCATCCCAGCCCCGCGGGTTGGGCAGGATGGCCGCCAGGCGGCTGGCCTGTGCGGCACTCAGCTGGCCCGCGGAGACGCCGAAATAGTGCTGGGCCGCGGCTTCCAGGCCGAACACGCCGCTGTCCCACTCGGCGATGTTCAGGTAGACCTCGAGGATGCGCTGCTTGGGCCACAGGCTCTCGATCAGCAGGGTGAACCAGGCCTCCAGCCCCTTGCGCGCCCAGCTGCGCCCGGTCCACAGGAAGAGGTTCTTGGCGGTTTGCTGGCTCAGGGTACTGGCCCCACGCAGCCTCCCCCCGGCCCGGTTAGACTCCCAGGCGCGGCGCATCTCCACCAGGTCAAAGCCGCGATGCTCGGGGAATCGCTGGTCCTCGGCGGCGATCACCGCCAGCTTGGCATGGTCGGAGAGCTCACCCCAGGGGCGCCACTGATGGCGAAGTTCGATGGGCTCCCGGGCGATCCAGGACTGCACCTTGCGCTCCACCATCACCATGGAACCGAACACCGGGGCCTGGCGGAACAACAGCACCAGCAGCACCGAGAGCACCACGAAGCCCAGCAGCGTCCGCCACGCCCAGCCCCACAGGCGGCGCCCCCACGCCCTGATGGTTATCCTTCCCACTGTCGTTCGACCCACTGCCTCTCGCCCCGCGAACCCGACCCTGAGCGGCCAGTATACGGGCTCGTTCGGTGGCACGGGAGGCGGGAGGTCGGTGCTGACTCAACGCGCCAGCCTCAACGCCCTAGCGATTCTTGTGCAGGCGTTCGGCGTGATAGCGCAGATGGTCCTCGATGAAGGTGGCGATGAAATAGTAACTGTGGTCGTAGCCGGGCTGGCGACGCAGGGTCAGCGGGTGGTCGTGCTCGGCACACACCGCCTCCAGCCGCTCGGGCCTGAGCTGCTCCTCGAGGAAGTCATCGGCCTCGCCCTGGTCGATGAACAGCGGCTGGCTGGAGGCGCCGCGGGCCACCAGTTCGCAGGCATCGTACTGGGTCCACTTGCCGCGATCCTCGCCCAGGTAGCCCTCGAAGGCCTTCTGGCCCCAGGGGCACTCCGACGGATTGACGATGGGCGAGAAGGCCGACACCGAGCGATAGTGGCCGGGCCGGCGCAGGGCCATCACCAGCGCCCCGTGGCCGCCCATGGAGTGGCCGCTGATCGACTCGCGGCCGTTCACCGGGAAGTGCTGGCGCACCACCGAGGGAAGCTCCTCGGTGACGTAGTCGTACATGCGGTAGTGCTTCTTCCAGGGCTCCCGGGTGGCGTTGACGTAGAAGCCGGCGCCGGAGCCGAAGTCGTAGCTGTCATGCTCGCCGGGAAGATCGGTGCCCCGCGGGCTGGTGTCGGGGCAGACGATGGCGATGCCAAGCTCCGCGGCGAGGCGGTGGGCACCGGCCTTCTGCATGAAGTTCTCGTCCGTGCAGGTCAGCCCGGAGAGCCACCACAGCAGCGGCACCCGCTCGGTCTCCGCCTGGGGCGGCAGGTAGATGGCGAAGACCATCTCGCAGTCCAGCGCCCGGGAGCGATGGCGGTAGCGCTTGTGCCAGCCACCGAAGCTCTTGTTGGCCGATACCAGCTCCAGGTTTTCGGTCATGGTCAT
>NZ_JACUUD010000254.1 GCF_014859505.1 Halomonas sp. | reverse complement strand
TCGGTCTGGATGTCTCGCAGGGTGCAGATCTGGAACACATTCGGGTTGTCCCAGCCTTCCTTCAGGGCTGAATGGGAGAAGATGAACTTGAGCGACGTGTCGAAGGACAGTAGCTTTTCCTTCTCCTTCATGATCAGGTTGTAGGCGCGCTCGGCATTCTCGCGGTTGCCCGCATTGTTCTCGGCGGTGTCTGTCCACCCCCCCTTCTTGTCGATGGAGAAATAGCCGTTGTGCACTTCCTCTGCGGCGGAGTCCAGATCGATCTCGGCGAAGAGGCTCTGGTAGGCCGGCAGCTTGGCGGCACGCCGATACTCCTCTTCAAAGATGCGCGCGTAGTCACCTTTGACCGGATTGCCGTCCGCGTCGTACTGGCGGTACCTGTCCACCGCATCGATGAAAAATAGCGACAGAACCTTGATGCCCATCGGTCGCAGGCGCTTTTCCTTGTCCAGATGTTCGCGAATCGTGCGGCGGATCATTTCGCGCTGCACGGCCAGCGCATCCACGTCACCATGTGCTTGACCCGGCTTCAAGAACACTTCACTACCGGGATAACGTAACTCCATGAACTCGTCGCCTTTGGCCGTGTTGATCTCGCCGACGCGAAAATCGGCATAGATCGGACGCTTGGCAAGTTCCTCCAGGTCGTCACCATCGGATACGACGAGCTCCTGCCGCTTCACACCGCTGGCGGTGGTCACATCCAGTTCGACCCTGGCACTGATGGTGCCGCGCTTGTTGGCCACCGATACCAACCGCACGAAGGGCTTGTTGTGCGCATCCTCCACCGTCGCCGAAGCCACCTCGATCTGTTTGACCAGTTTTCGCTCGTAGGCATCGACTGCGTCGAGGCGAAACACCATGTGATGCTTGTTCACGTGGGTCGCGGAATAGCGCAGCGTGCAGAGGGGATTCATCGCATCCAGAGCCTCTTTGCCGCGCCCCTCGAGGCCACCATCCACACTCTGGGGTTCGTCCACGATGACGATGGGCCGGGTCGCCTTGATCAGATCGATGGGCTTTTCGCCGCCGGTCTTCTCGCTGTCCTTGTAGAGGTTGTTGACGTCTTTCTTGTTGATGGCGCCGACTGTCACCACCATGATCTGGATGTTCGAGCTGGTGGCGAAGTTTCGCACCTGCCCGAGCTTGTTGGAGTCGTAGAGGAAGTAGTCGAAGGGCACCCCGGCGTAGAGTCCCTTGAGGTGGTCCTCTGTGATCTGCAGGGTCTTGTAGACGCCTTCCTTGATTGCCACCGAAGGCACCACAATCACGAACTTGCTGAAGCCGTAGCGCTTGTTCAGCTCAAAGATTGTGCGCAGGTAGACGTAGGTCTTGCCCGTGCCGGTTTCCATCTCCACGGTGAAATCGCCGGACGCCAGGTGGCCTGCGGGCGGAAGGCCGCCGCGCAGCTGGATCTCCGCCAGATTCTTGTGCAGCTCATCGTCCAGCAGCGTCAGTCGGTTGCCGACACCCAGATCCGACTCGGCCATGCCCAGCGTCATTTGCTCAGGCTGGGTCCCGGGAAACAGGTCCGACCCCACCGGCATCGGCGCCTTCATCGTCACCGTGAACTCGGTGCGGCACACCTCCTGGCCACGGAACAGGTCGCACACGGCCTCAATGGCCTGCATCTGGTAGTCGAGGTTGGGCTCGAAGTGAAGTTTCATAGCGC
>NZ_JACUUD010000253.1 GCF_014859505.1 Halomonas sp. | reverse complement strand
GTCCAGGCGGCCCGTTCCGCCGGGGCCGGCATGCAACGCAGCAGGGCCCGCCTAGCCCGAATATTTCACCAGCGCCGCGAAGTGGGTCTGCTGAATGAGCAGGTCAGCGTTTTACGCCGGTTCCAGCAAGAATTGGTCACTTTTTGATCGATAGCCCGGCGTCGAGACGCACTTCCCCCTACCCCCATGTCTTTTCTGTGCCGGGGACAGCACGCCGCGACGCTATCCCGGCACCAGCTTGCTGGCCAACTTCAGGAAGAGGTCTTGCTCCGGGTACTGACTGCTCAGCATTAGCCGGATGGTGCGCGTGTTGCGGGTGATGACGGCACCGATCTTCAGCAGCTTCAGGCGGATGGTATTGACCTGGGCCTGGGCGAAGGCGGTGCGCTTGAGGTAGACCCGGCGTAGCCGTTCCAACAGCAGGTAGGCCAGCCCCGAGAGCAGCAGCCGATACTGGTTGGGCCACCATTCGTGGCAGCTGGTGCGGTCAGAGAACAGTAACTGCTGCTCCTTGATGCGGTTCTCCATCTCGCCCCGGGCGCAGTAGCGATTGTCGTAGAGCCATTCTGCGCTGCAGCCGCGCAGGTTGGTGACAACATAGCGCGTGTTGAAGCCACGCCGGCTGGTCTCGGATTTGACGATCACCTTTCGTCGACGATCCTTCCAGCTCTTGGCAGCGTACTCGATGAAGCCGAAGACACGCTCCTTCTCCCGGGTCTTCTCGAAGCGGATGGCCGACGCGTAGTCGATGTCCAGTGCCAGCTTGGCCAGGCGCTTGTTGCCGGCGAGGCCGATGATGTAATCGACGCCGTGGCGGTCGCACCAGTTGAGGATCAGCGGACGGCAGAAGCCGCTGTCGCCTCGGAACACGATCTTCACGTCGGGCCACTCCTGGCGCAGCCGCCGGACCAGCAGGGCGAGGATGGCGCCCGCGTGGTGAGCGGCATCCCGGTAGGCCGGGCGAAGGTAGCTGACCAGCAGCTGGTCGCCACAGAACACGAACAGCGGCAGGAAGATGTAGTGGTCGTAGTAGCCATTGAAGTGCCGCCCGAGCTGCTGGCCATGCACCCGATCGTCGGTGGCATCGAAGTCGAGATAGAGCGGTTTCTTGGGTGGCCGCCGGAAGGAGCGGATGAACTGCTCGATCATCTCCTCGTGAATGGTGACCGCCCAATCCCGGTCGGCTTGCTGCTCGAAGCGACACAAGGTGGACTGACTGGCCAGCACGCCGTCAGTGTCGACGGCGGTCTGCAGGGCGATGTCATGGCGCAGGGCATGGTGGTCGTTGAGATCCTCGTAGCCCAGCGCCAGGCCGAACACGCGCTGCCGAACCAGGGTTTCGGTGCGATGCAGACAGCGTTGAGGGTCGCGCGCATCGCTCAGCCGGCGAGCAATAGAGCGGGTCAGGCCCATCTCTCGGTCGAGCTGACGCAGCAGCAGGATGCCGCCGTCGGAGGTGACGTCACCCCCATCGAAGCTGGCGAGAATTTGACGGCCTTTGCAGCGTGGAAAGGCGGCGGTGGGTATGGTACATTTTGTCATGGCGGCTGTGTCGGCTAATTCTTGGTTAGGCTCTTGAATTATAACCGATTTTCAGCCGCTTTTTTCATTTCTGGTGCAATTTCCGGGCTAGAGCTTCTGAGTTATCGATCATATGAGTTCTCCTTTTAAAT
>NZ_JACUUD010000252.1 GCF_014859505.1 Halomonas sp. | reverse complement strand
GGCAGAAAGACCAATCCGACGTGTCAGCGCCGACCCGAACCATCCACAGCAGCGTAACGCCCGGGGGGCTGTGGACGAGCTGCGGCGTCCAGACGACAACGCCCGCACGGGACGGGCGCTGTGGCTACAAGACGCTGGCGATCAGCCGGCCGGTGGCGCGTGCTTCATCTTGCGCATCACGGCCATCACCGGGCCGGAGGCCACGTAGGCACCGAACAACAGCAGCAGCATCACCGAGGGCTGCATCGAGATCACCACGAAACCGAGCACGATGGCCAGCAGCACCACGAAGGGCACCGGCCCCTTGAGGTCCACTTCCTTGAAGCTGTAATAACGAATATTGCTGACCATCAGCACGCCGGCCGCGCCGACGATCAGCAGCATCAGCAGCTTGAAGCCGAAGGCCTCGGCATCGAAGCTGTGGAAGGTCCACACGCTGGCGGCCACCAGCGCCGCCGCCGAGGGACTCGGCAGTCCGATGAACCACTTCTTGTCGACGCTGCCGATCTGCACGTTGAAGCGCGCCAGGCGCAGCGCGGCACAGGCCACATAGAGGAAGGCCACCACCCAGCCGGTCTTGCCGATGTCCTGGAGGATCCAGGTGAAGGCCACCAGCGCCGGCGCCGCGCCGAAGGAGAGCATGTCCGAAAGGCTGTCATACTCGGCGCCGAAGGCGCTCTGGGTATTGGTCATGCGCGCCACCCGACCATCCAGGCCATCGAGCACCATGGCGATGAAGATCGCCACCGCCGCCGCGATGAAGTCGCCGTTGATGCCGGCAACGATCGCGAAGAAGCCCGCGAACAGGGCCGAGGTGGTGAAGAGGTTGGGCAGCAGATAGATTCCCTTGCGGCGAACCTTCTTGCCATCCTCCACGGCCTCCTCGATCACCTCGGTCTCGCGCACGAAGGCCGCGGCCAGATCCTCCTCGGCCGGGGGCATCCGCTCGGGCGACGCCTGGGCGTCCGGCTCGGCATCCGGCCGGGCGGGGTCGTGATCGGTAGTACGGGGGTCCTGACTCATGCGTTTCGTCCATTGCCGAAATGAAGGCGCCGCAAGGGCGCACCCTCATTCTACACGCCCGACACGCCCCCACAACGCCGGGCATCGCCCCGGGCCCACAACGAAAGAGGGCGCGGAAGCCCGCGCCCTCTCTGTCTGTCCGACAACCGATCGGGATCAGTTCTTGGACTTGTCCACCAGCTGGTTGGCGGCGATCCACGGCATCATGCCGCGCAGCTTGGCACCCACGATCTCGACCTCATGCTCGGCGTTCAGGCGACGACGCGCGGTCATCGACGGATAGTTGCTGTTGCCTTCCTGGATGAACATCTTGGCGTACTCGCCGGTCTGGATGCGCTTGAGGGCGTTGCGCATCGCCTCGCGAGACTGCTCGTTGATCACCTCGGTGCCGGTCACGTACTCGCCATACTCCGCGTTGTTGGAGATGGAGTAGTTCATGTTGGCGATGCCGCCCTCGTACATCAGGTCGACGATCAGCTTGAGCTCATGCAGACACTCGAAGTAGGCCATCTCGGGAGCATAGCCCGCCTCGGTCAGGGTCTCGAAGCCGGCCTTGACCAGCTCGACGGCACCGCCGCACAGCACGGCCTGCTCGCCGAACAGATCGGTCTCGGTCTCGTCCTTGAAGGTGGTCTCGATGATGCCGCTGCGGCCACCGCCGACGCCGGCGGCGTAGGAGAGCGCGAGCTCCTTGGCAC
>NZ_JACUUD010000100.1 GCF_014859505.1 Halomonas sp. | reverse complement strand
TGGCGCGCCCGGGAGGATTCGAACCTCCGACCCCCTGATTCGTAGTCAGGTACTCTATCCAGCTGAGCTACGGGCGCCCGGTCTTCACTCGCATCGTCCATCACTGCCAGACCGGAGTCTTGCCGTCATGGCGGAGAGGGAGGGATTCGAACCCTCGATGAGGCTATAAACCCCATACTCCCTTAGCAGGGGAGCGCCTTCAGCCACTCGGCCACCTCTCCCTATCGACACGGCGCATATCGTACCGATTCTGAAGCGCTTTGTCCAGCCACACTCGCCCTTTTTTCAAGTCACTGCCTCCCGGCTGCAGGATGAGGACGAGCGCGCCGGCGGCGTCAGTCGTCGTGGCCGGAAGCGGCCTCCTCGCCCTTTTCGCGCTGGATCCGCTGAT
Source organism: Halomonas sp. (assembly GCF_014859505.1). Classification (GTDB taxonomy): domain Bacteria; phylum Pseudomonadota; class Gammaproteobacteria; order Pseudomonadales; family Halomonadaceae; genus Halomonas. The sequence goes on along the minus strand of NZ_JACUUD010000100.1, from coordinate 9,851 downwards.
AGATCTCCTCGCGGTGCACCGCGACGTCCTTGGGGGCATTGACACCAATTCGGACCTGATTCCCCTTGACACCCAACACCGTCACGGTGATGTCATCTCCGATCATCAGGGTCTCGCCGACTCGGCGGGTCAGGATGAGCATGGCTGATCTCCTTCTCAGGCTTGTTCTGGAACTCGGCAGTAACGGGATGTTCGCCGCAGGCAGTCCACCGAACCATTATGTGGCACGGCATCGTCCGTGACCAATTCGGCAGCCGATGACACCCGACCTCCCCGTTGAAGGCAAGCCACGTCACGGGCTCCCCTGTCAGCGTAGAAGGTGTCAGCCGCTCGGGGCACGCTTATTCGCTCTCGATGTCGCTCTTGTCGAGGCCGAAGGCCTTGTGCAGGGCGCGCACCGCGAGCTCCATCTGCTTCTCGTCGATGACCACGGAGATCTTGATCTCGGAGGTGGAGACCATGCGAATGTTGATGTTCTCGTCGGCCAGCACGCGGAACATCTTGGAGGCCACGCCGGCGTGGGAGCGCATGCCCACGCCCACCAGGGAAACCTTGGCGATGTTGTCGTCGCCGCGCAGCTCGCCGCCGCCAAGGTCGGGGATCACCTGATCCTGGATGATGCGCATGGTCTGCTTGTAGTCGCCCTTGGCGACGGTGAAGGTGAAGTCGGTGTAGTCACCTGCCGGCGCCACGTTCTGCACGATCATGTCGACTTCGATGTTGGCATCGGCGATCGGGCCGAGGATGCGCGAGGCGACACCCGGAACGTCGGGGGTGTTGAGCAGGGTCAGCTTGGCTTCGTTGGCGGTGAAGGCGATACCGGAGATCAGTGGTTCTTCCATGGAGTCCTCGTCTTGGTCGGAGTCAGCAACGATCAGGGTGCCGGGGCCATCCTCGAAGCTGGACAGCACGCGCAGCGCAACATTGTACTTGCCGGCAAATTCGACGGCTCGGATCTGCAGGACCTTGGAGCCGAGGCTCGCCAGCTCCAGCATCTCCTCGACGGTGATGGTATCCAGACGCTTGGCCCGGGAGACCACACGGGGGTCGGTGGTGTAGACACCGTCGACATCGGTGTAGATCTGGCACTCGTCGGCCTTCAGGGCCGCCGCCAGGGCCACGCCGGTGGTGTCGGAGCCACCGCGACCGAGGGTGGTGATGTTGCCCTCCTCGTCGACGCCCTGGAAGCCGGCGACCACCACCACCTTGCCCTCATCCAGGTCTTCCTGGATCTCGTCGGTCTCGATGCGCTGGATGCGCGCCTTGGTATGGGCGCTGTCGGTGAGAATACCCACCTGGGAGCCCGTGTAGGAGGTGGCCGGCACGCCCAGCTTGTGCAGGGCCATGGCCAGCAGCGAGATGGTGACCTGCTCGCCGGTGGAGACCAGCATGTCCATCTCCCGCGGCGTCGGCTCGTCATTGATCTCGTTGGCCATACCGATCAGGCGATTGGTCTCGCCGCTCATGGCGGAGACCACGACCACGATCTGGTGACCGTTGTCGCGGAAGCCCTTGACCTTCTCGGCCACCGCCTTGATGCGCTCCACGGAGCCCACCGAGGTGCCGCCGAATTTCTGTACGTATAGTGCCATATGCCGATTTTCCCTCGTGAGTCGAGAGCCAGGGGCGCTCGGATGAGTGAAAGGTGAACCCATGCAGACAGGGCCGGGATCCTGCGATCACCGGCCCTGCCGATCGTTACTGGAGGCGGGCCTCGACCCAGGCCGGCACGCTCTCGAGCGCGGCGGGCAGGGCGGCGATATCGCTGCCGCCGGCCTGGGCCATGTCGGCACGACCGCCGCCCTTGCCGCCCACCTGGGAGGCCACGTGATTGACCAGCTCGCCCGCCTTGACCCGGCCGGTGAGGTCATCGGTGACGCCGGCGATCAGACTGACCTTGCCGGCCTCCTTGTCCGCCACACCGAGCACCACGATGCCGGAGCCCAGCTTGTTCTTGAGCTGGTCCAGGACGTTGCGCAGCTCCTTGGCGGAGACCCCCTCCAGGCGGGTCGCCAGCACCTTGATGCCGGCGACCTCTGTGGCCTGGCTCAGCATGTCGCTGCCGGCGGCGCTGGCCAGCTTGGCCTTGAGACGCTCGAGCTCCTTTTCCAGGCCGCGGTTGCGCTCCACCAGCGACTCGACGCGCTCCTCGACCTGCTCCGGCTTCGCCTTGAGGCGCTCGCCGATGCGACCCAGACGGGCCTCCTGCTCGCGGAAGTACGCCAGCGCCCCCTCGCCGGTGATCGCCTCGATGCGACGCACCCCGCTGGCGATGCCCTGCTCGCTGACGATATGGAAGCAGCCGATGTCGCCGCTGCGCGCCACGTGAGTTCCGCCGCACAGCTCGATGGAGAAGTCGTCGGCACCGATGGTCAGCACCCGCACGCTGTCGGCGTACTTGGCCTCGAAGAGCGCCGCCGCCCCCTTGGCCTTGGCCTGGTCGAGGGTCATCTGCTCGATGCGGGTCGGCGCGTTGGCCAGGATCTGATCGTTGACCAGGCGCTCCACCTCGGCAAGCTGCTCCGGGGTCATCGGCTCGAAGTGGCTGAAGTCGAAGCGCAGGCGCTCCGGGGTCACCAGGGAGCCCTTCTGTGCCACATGATCGCCCAGCACCAGGCGCAGCGCCTTGTGCATCAGGTGGGTGGCAGAGTGGTTGCGGAGGGTGGCGCCCCGCAGCTCGGCGCTGACCTCGGGGCGCACCTCGGCGCCCACGGCGAGCTGGCCCTCCAGCAGCACGCCATGGTGCAGGTGGTGGCTGGACTGCTTCTGGGTGTCGGTGACCAGGAAGCGTCCGCCCGACAGGTGCAGGTAGCCGGTGTCGCCCACCTGGCCGCCGGACTCGGCGTAGAAGGGAGTGCGGTCGAGCACCACGATGCCGCGCTGCTCCGGTGCGAGACCGGCCAGGGCGTTGCCCTCGCGGTCGACGATGGCGGTGACGGTGGCGCGATCCTCGAGTCGGTCATACCCGGTGAAGGTGGTCTCGCCGGGAAGCTCCAGCGCCGCGCCGTAGTCGGCGCCGAACTGGCTGGCCGCCCGGGCGCGCTCGCGCTGTGCCTCCAGCGCACGTTCGAAGCCGATCTCGTCGAGGGTCACGCCGCGCTCGCGGCAGACGTCGGCGGTCAGGTCATAGGGGAAGCCGTAGGTGTCGTAGAGCTTGAACACCGTCTCGCCGGGCAGCACCTCGCCGTCGAGGTCGGCCAGGGCCTCCTCGAGCAGGCCCATGCCGTGCTCCAGGGTCCGGGCGAACTGCTCCTCCTCCTTGAGCAGCACGCGCTCGATCTGGTGGCGCGCCTCGCGCAGCTCGGGGTAGGCGTCGCCCATCTCGACGTCCAGCGCCCCCACCAGCTTGTGGAAGAAGTTGCCCTTGGCGCCCAGCTTGTGGCCGTGACGGATGGCGCGACGGATGATCCGGCGCAGCACGTAGCCGCGCCCCTCGTTGGAGGGCAGCACGCCGTCGGCGATCAGGAAGGCGCAGGAGCGGATATGGTCGGCAATCACCCGCAGCGAGGGGTTGCGGGTGTCGGCGTGGCCGGTGTGGCGGGCCGCCGAGACCAGCAGATTCTGAAACAGATCGATCTCGTAGTTGGAATGCACGCCCTGCATCACCGCGGCGATGCGCTCCAGGCCCATGCCGGTGTCGATGGAGGGCTTGGGCAGCGGATTGAGGGTGCCCGCGGCGTCGCGATCGAACTGCATGAACACCAGGTTCCAGATCTCGATGTAGCGGTCGCCGTCCTCCTCGGGGCTGCCGGGTGGCCCACCCCACACGTCGGGGCCATGATCATAGAAGATCTCGGAGCTGGGGCCGCAGGGGCCGGTGTCGCCCATCTGCCAGAAGTTGTCCTCGTCGAGCTTCGAGAAGCGCGCCGGGTCGATGCCCATCTCCTCCTTCCAGATCGTCTCGGCCTCGTCATCGCTGATGTGGACCGTGACCCAGAGCTTCTCCTTCGGCAGGCCCAGGGTCTCGGTGAGGAAGGTCCAGGCGAAGCGGATGGCGTCGCGCTTGAAGTAGTCGCCAAAGCTGAAGTTGCCCAGCATCTCGAAGAAGGTGTGGTGGCGGGCGGTATAGCCGACGTTGTCGAGATCGTTGTGCTTGCCGCCGGCGCGCACGCAGCGCTGGGACGAGGCCGCCCGCACGTAGGGCCGCGGGTCACGCCCCAGGAAGACGTCCTTGAACGGCACCATGCCGGCATTGGTGAACAGCAGGGTCGGGTCGTTGCCCGGCACCAGGGAGCTGGAGGGCACGACGGTGTGGCCGTGCTCCTCGAAGTAACTCAGGAAGGCCTGTCTGATGTCTGCGCTTTTCATGGGGTATCCGTGGCGATGGGCAGGGTGGCCGTCGGCAACGAGACCACCCGGGGCGTTCGCAAAGGGAGACATTATAGCGCAGCTGTCAAGGGACTGAAGAGGCAGCACCCGCAAGAACGGGGCGGATCGTGCAACTAGTCGAGATCCGATGCCGAGTCCCAGGCGTGATCCAGGGCGTGGCGCACCTGCACGAAGTCGAAGCCGCGGCCAGCCAGGAAGCGCTCGCGCCGAACGCGCTCGCGGGGAGTGTCACCGGGGCCGGAGAAGCGCCGGGCGAGGGTCTCGCAGGCCAGGGCGAACCAGTCGACCCCGTCTTGCCCTTCCTGGTCACTGAAGGCGCTGCGCACCAGCTCGCGCTCGATGCCGCGCTGCAACAGCTCCTGGCGGATCTTCAGCGGCCCCTGGCCGCGCAGGATGCGCGAGCGCAGGAAACTCTCGGCGAAGCGGGCATCGGACTGCAGCCCCTGCATGGCCAGCGCGTCGAGGCACTCGGCGATGGCCTCCGATGCATGTCCCTTCGCCGAGAGTCGAGTCACCAGTTCGGCGCGGGAATACTCGCGCCTGGCCAGTAGCCGGATGGCGTCATCACGGGGCGTGGCGTCGCCCGAGGCCTTGCCGTTCATGGGTTAGAGCAGGTCGTCGTCGCTGTCGCTGTCGGCGGGTACCGCTTCCTTGGTCTCCTCCTTCTTCGGCTCCACCGGGGCGAGCAGCTGGGCGCGGATCTGGCTCTCGATCTCCTCCATGATGGCCGGGTTGTCCTCGAGGAACTGGGCGGCGTTGGCCTTGCCCTGGCCGATCTTGTTGCCCTGGTAGCTGTACCAGGCGCCGGCCTTGTCGACCAGCTTGCACTGCACGCCCAGGTCGATCACCTCGCCGGCGTGGTAGATCCCCTTGCCGTAGAGGATCTGGAACTCGGCCTGGCGGAACGGCGGGGCCACCTTGTTCTTGACCACCTTGACGCGGGTCTCGTTGCCGGTGACCTCGTCGCCCTGCTTCACCGAGCCGGTGCGACGGATATCCAGGCGCACGCTGGCATAGAACTTCAGGGCGTTGCCGCCGGTGGTGGTCTCGGGGCTGCCGAACATCACGCCGATCTTCATGCGGATCTGGTTGATGAACACCACCATGCAGTTGGCGTTCTTGATATTGCCGGTGATCTTGCGCAGCGCCTGGGACATCAGGCGCGCCTGCAGGCCGACGTGGGAGTCGCCCATCTCTCCCTCGATCTCGGCGCGCGGGGTCAGCGCCGCGACCGAGTCGATGACGATCACGTCGACGCCGCCGGAACGCACCAGCATGTCGCAGATCTCCAGGGCCTGCTCACCATTATCGGGCTGGGAGACCAGCAGGTCATCCAGGTTGACGCCAAGCTTCTCGGCATAGCTCGGGTCCAGGGCGTGCTCGGCGTCGATGAAGGCGCAGGTCTTGCCCTGCTTCTGGGCCTGGGCGATCACTGACAGGGACAGGGTGGTCTTGCCCGAGGACTCCGGGCCGAAGATCTCGACCACCCGACCCAGCGGCAGGCCACCGATGCCCAGCGCGATATCGAGCCCCAGCGAGCCGGTGGACACCGACGGCATGACCACGCGTGGGGCGTCGCCGAGGCGCATCACGGTGCCCTTGCCGAACTGGCGCTCGATCTGGGAAAGCGCGGCGTTCAGCGCCTTGGAGCGGTTGTCATCCTGGGCCATGTCGGATCTCCTGATCGGGGGTGTCGAATACTGTATGACTGGACAGTAGTATGGCGAAAAAGGGCGGGCAGGACCAGCGCAAATTCCGTCTGGATGCGGGACGGCTCAGCGGGCCTCGAGACAGCGGACAAGGCCCACCAGCGCCTCGCGCACCGCCTGCTCGCGCACGGCGCGGCGATCACCGGGGTAGCAATGGCACTCGGCCCGGGCGTCTTCGGCATCGCCCCAGGCGAGCCATACGGTGCCCACCGGCTTCTCGGCACTGCCGCCGCCCGGGCCAGCCACGCCGCTGATCGCCACGCCGAGTGTGGCGCCGCTGTCGCGGCAGGCGCCGGCCACCATGGCCTCGACCACTCCACGGCTCACCGCGCCATGGGCCTCGAGCAGCGCCTCGGGCACACCCAGCAGACGACCCTTGGCGGCATTGGAGTAGGTCACATAGCCGGTCTCGAACCAGTCCGAGCTGCCGGCCACCGCAGTGATGGCGCTGGCCACCCCGCCGCCGGTGCACGACTCCGCGGTTGTCACCCTCACCCCCTGCTCACGGCAGAGCCGTCCCAGACGCTCGGCCAGGGTGATGAGATCGAGATTGGCAAGGCTGGCGGCGGAACGGGACATGGGGTGGCCTCCTGGGTCATCTGCAATCGCTCCTGACGGAGCCGATGCCTGGACGGTAGAATACTGGCTTTTGCCAGCGAGTGCAGAGCCTCAACAGGGATTCGCGATGTCACAGGCCAGCCCCCCCCACACGCCGATGATGACCCAGTACCTGACGATCAAGCGCGAGCACCCCGACGTGCTGGTCTTCTACCGCATGGGCGACTTCTACGAGCTGTTCTTCGATGACGCCAAACGCGCCGCCGCTCTGCTCGACATCACCCTGACCCAGCGCGGCCAGTCCGCCGGCAAGCCGATCCCCATGGCCGGCGTGCCCTACCACAGCGCCGAGGGTTATCTAGCGCGCCTGGTGGCCGCCGGCGAGTCGGTCGCGATCTGCGAGCAGATCGGCGACCCGGCCACCAGCAAGGGCCCGGTGGATCGCCGCGTGGTACGCATCGTCACCCCCGGCACCCTCTATGACGAGGCGTTGCTCGACGCCCGCCGCGACAACCTGCTGGTGGCCGTGCACGCCGCCGGCGAGCGCATCGGCCTGGCCTGGCTTGAGCTCTCCAGCGGACGCTTCAGCGTACTGGAGGTGGAAGGCGAAGGCGAGATGCTGGCCGAGCTGCAGCGCCTCGACCCCGCCGAGCTGCTGGTGGCCGAAAGCCTGGCCCTGCCCCCGGCGCTGGAGGGCAGGCGCGGCCTGCGCCGCCAGGGCGACTGGCTGTTCGACCTCGAGAGCGCCACCCGCCTGCTGTGCGACCAGTTCCGGGTCCAGGACCTGCGTGGCTTCGGCTGCGCCCACCTCCGCGCCGCCATCACAGCGGCCGGTGTGCTGATCGAATACGCACGCGACACCCAGCGCTCGGGGCTGCCCCACGTCACCGCCATCGGCGTCGAGACTCGCGACGACGCCGTGGTCATCGACGCCGCCAGCCGCCGCAACCTGGAGATCGACGTCAACCTGGGCGGCAGCGGCGACAACACCCTGGCCAGTGTGCTCGACACCACCGCCACCCCCATGGGCTCGCGGCTGCTCAAGCGCTGGCTCAACCGGCCGCTGCGTGACCGCGAGCGGGTCAAGGCCCGCCAGTCCGCCGTGGCGCTGCTGCTGGAGGCCGAGGGCTTCCTGGCGCTGCGCGAATCGCTCAAGGCCATCGGCGACGTGGAGCGCATCCTGGCCCGGGTCGCCCTCTACAGCGCCCGCCCCCGGGACCTGGCCCGGCTGCGCGACGCCTTCAACGTCCTGCCGGCGCTAGAGCGCGAGCTTGCCGGCTTCGCCGAAGGCTCTTCCCTGGACGAGCTCAGGCGCCATATCCGTCCCTATCCGACCCTCGCCGACACCCTGAATCGTGCCCTGATGGAGAACCCACCGGTGGTGATCCGCGACGGCGGGGTGATCGCCGCGGGCTTCGACCCCGAACTCGACGAATACCGCGGGCTGGCCGAGCATGCCGGCGAGTACCTGGTCAAGCTGGAGACCCGTGAGCGCGAGCGCACCGGCCTGCCCAACCTCAAGGTGGGCTACAACCGGGTGCACGGCTACTTCATCGAGATCCCCCGCGCCCAGGCCAGGGATGCCCCGGCGGACTACGTGCGCCGACAGACCCTGAAGAACGCCGAGCGCTTCATCATCCCCGAGCTCAAGGCGTTCGAAGACAAGGCCCTGTCGGCGAAGTCGCGGGCACTCGCCCGGGAGAAGCTGCTCTACGACGGCCTGCTCGACACCCTCAACGCCGAGCTCGATGCCCTTCAGGCCAGTGGCCGGGCGCTGGCCTCCCTGGACGTGCTGTGCGCCTTCGCCGAACGCGCCCAGGCCCTGGAGTTCGTGCGACCCCGGCTGGCCGAAGCACCGGGCATCGCCATCCAGGGCGGCCGCCACCCGGTGGTGGAGCGGGTCTCCGATGCCCCCTTCGTGCCCAACGACCTGGTCATGGGTGATGACCGCCGCATGCTGGTGATCACCGGCCCCAACATGGGCGGGAAGTCCACCTACATGCGCCAGGCGGCACTGATCGTGCTGCTCGCCCACACCGGCAGCTTCGTGCCGGCCGATGCCGCCGAGATCGGCCCGGTGGACCGCATCTTCACCCGCATCGGCTCCTCGGACGACCTGGCCGGTGGGCGCTCCACCTTCATGGTGGAGATGACCGAGACCGCCAACATCCTGCACAACGCCACCGACCACAGCCTGGTGCTGATGGACGAGATCGGCCGCGGCACCAGCACCTTCGACGGCCTGTCGCTGGCCTGGGCCAGCGCCGAGCAGCTGACCCGCACCCGCGCCTTCACCCTGTTCGCCACCCACTACTTCGAGATGACCGCCCTGCCCGAGCAGACCGAGGGGGTGGCCAACGTGCACCTCACCGCGGCCGAGCACCGTGACGGCATCGTCTTCATGCACCGGGTCGAAGAAGGCCCGGCCAGCCAGAGCTACGGCCTGCAGGTGGCCCAGCTGGCCGGCGTGCCCCAGGGAGTGATCGCCCGGGCCCGGGAGAAGCTCGCCCAGCTCGAGCAGCAGGAGGTGGACCAGGGCAGCCGTACCGCGCAGCGCCTCGGTGAGCATCCCCCGGCACCGCAGCAGAGCGACCTCTTCGCCAGCGCTCCCCATCCGCTGGTGGAGGAGCTCGGCGGGCTGGCCCTGGATGACCTGACGCCACGCCAGGCCCTGGAGCTGCTCTACCGCTGGCGGGATTCCTTATAGCGAGGCGCGCCACCCCCTTCGCTTGCGAGGCCATGGGGCCGCGACTAGAATGGTCAGATTCACCGCCGGCTTAGCATAAGAAACTCGGCTTTTATAACCGTTTATCAACTATCCACAGTGGCCGTGCGACGCCGGTCCGAGGAAGGGAGAGTGGCATGACATTCGTCGTCACCGAGAACTGCATCAAGTGCAAGTACACCGACTGTGTCGAGGTGTGCCCGGTGGATTGCTTCTACGAGGGCCCCAATTTCCTGGTGATCCACCCCGACGAGTGCATCGACTGCGCCCTGTGCGAGCCAGAGTGTCCCGCCGAGGCCATCTTCGCGGAGGACGAGCTGCCCGAGGGCCAGGAGCCGTTCATCGAGATCAACGCCGAACTGGCCGAGGTGTGGCCCAACATCAGCGAGAAGAAGGACCCGCTGCCGGATGCCGAGGAGTGGGACGGCAAGCCGGGCAAGCTGGAGCAGCTCGAGCGCTGAGAATGCCCTTCGCAGCCGCGGATGCCAGCAAGCAAGAAAGCAACGACGAAAAAGATCAACGACGAAAAA
>NZ_JACUUD010000014.1 GCF_014859505.1 Halomonas sp. | reverse complement strand
GCGGGTCAGGGTCAGTGAGGTCACGTCGGGTCCTGTCTCGGCTGGAACGTTCACGAAAGTGACCAGTATACCGGAAGCCCCTGTTCGAGACTGCCCGTCGAGACTGCCCGTCGAGACTGTCGTAAAGGCTGTCTTGAAGGCGGACGAACGACACAGACGATCAGCCCTTTGCCTGCTAACATCCCCCCTTCACGTCCCTTCATCCGGTGCCCCATGCCCGATTCCGCCGTCCGCGCCCCGCTGCGTGCCGACCTGCTCCTGCTGCTGGTGACGCTGCTGGCTGCCTCGGGCTGGATCTTCTCCAAGGAAGCGCTGAACGGCCTGCCGCCGCTGCTGTTCATCGGCACCCGCTTCCTGCTGGCCGGGCTGATTCTCGCCGCCTTCGCCGGCCCTGCCCTGCGGCGGCTCTCAACGAACGACATCCTGACCGGGGCCAGTGTCGGCGTACTGTTCAGCGGAGCGCTCACGCTGTGGATCACGGGTCTCTACCATTCCCACCACCTTGGTGAAAGCGCCTTCATCAACAGCCTGGGCATCCTGCTGGTGCCGGTGATGGCGCGCCTGGTGTTCGGCGACCGGCCGCCCCGCACCACCTGGATCGCCCTCCCCGTGGCACTGGCCGGCTTTGGCGTGTTGTCGCTCAATGCCGGCTTTCGCATCGAGCCGAGCCAGTGGCTGATGGCCTGCTCTGCCGTGCTCTTCTCGCTGCTGATCAACACCAATTCACGGGTCGTGCGCCGACTGCCGGCCCTCCCCCTGACGGTGCTGCAGCTGATCACGGTGGGCATTGTGCTGGGGCTGGCCTCCCTGGCCGTGGAACCCTGGCCGACGCGTATTGGTGGGGTAACCCTCGGCTGGCTGGCCGCCAGCGTGCTGCTCGCCAGCACCCTGCGCTTCTTCCTGCAGGTGCATGCCCAGGGGCTCACCACGCCCAGCCATGCCGCGGTGATCCTGATGCTCGAGGCGGTCTGGACCGCGCTGCTGTCCGCCGCCTGGTACCGTGAGACCATGTCGCCGCTGCAGCTGGCCGGCTGCGCGCTGATCTTCGCCGCGCTGCTGATCAATCGCTGGTACTGGGTACGCCGACTCTTCACCCGGCGCTGAATTCCCGTATCATGCCCGCAGATCCAAAGAGGGAAGTGAACATGCCGAAGGTGCGCCACTATGCCGACCTGGTCACCGTCCTGTCAGGGCTATCATGGCTGGTGGTCTTCTGGTCGGTCAGCCTCACGGCGCAGATCGGCAGCATCGAACCCACCCTGGCCGCCCTGCTGATGCTGGGGACCCTGATACTGGTCAGCTTCGTGCACCGCCCCTCCCGCGTGCTGCTGCGCCGCTACCACGTGCGCAAACGGCGCACCGAGATGTGGATGCATATCCTGGCGTTACCTCTGACGCTGGCCTTCCTGTTCGGCATCGTCATCGAAAGTCTGTTGGCGCCGCTGAACGGGCAGCAGAAGATGCTGCTGTTCAACATCTTCGCCACCGCCGGCTGGCTCGTCTTCCTGCTCACGGTGTTGATCAAGCTGGCCATGCATCTGACACGGCGCCACCGGAGCAACGGCAGTGCGGGTTCCTGACGAGTCCCGAGAAAGAGCCCCGGAAACGAGAACGGGCGCCTGGCTACCAGGCGCCCGTTCTCGTTCAGGCAGCAGGATCAGAAGCGATCGAGACGGAACGGGGTCATGTCGACCGCCGGGGTCTCACCGTCCATCATCTGCGCCAGCAGCTCGCCGGTGGCGGGCCCCAGGGTGAATCCCTGGTGGCCGTGACCGAAGGCCAGCCACAGCCCAGGCTTACCGGGCGCGGGACCGATCACCGGCTTCATATCCGGCATGCAGGGGCGAGCGCCCTTCCACGGCTGGGCATCTCGTCGCTTGCCCAGCGGGAAGAGCTTGCGCGCCGCCTTCTCGGCGGCCGCCAGTTGCTTGTAGTGGGGCGGCGCGTCGAGGGCGGCCAGTTCGGCCCCGGTGGTCAGGCGAATACCGGCCCGCATCGGCTCCAGCAGGAATCCCCGCTCGGCGTCCATCACCCAGTGATTGAGCTGCGCGCCCTGCTCTGCCGAATAATGCATGTGATAGCCACGCTTCACGAACAGCGGCACCTCCAGGCCAAGGCGTGACAGCAGCTCACCGGTCCAGGGACCCATCGCCACCACCACCTGATCCGCCTCGAGGGCGCCCTCGCTGGTCATCACGCGCCATCCGGTGCCCACCTGGTTGACGTCCTCGACGCTGGCCTGCATCAGGTGGCCGCCCGACGCCTCGTAGCTCTTCGCATAGGCCTGTACCAGGGCGCCCGGGTCCGCCACCATCCATGGCTGGGTCCAGTGGATGGCACCCACCAGCCCCTTGGCCAGGTGCGGCTCCATGGCATGCAGCGCTTCGGCGTCAAGCACCTCATGCTCCACCCCGAAACGCGCGTGATTCTCGCGGGCCTCCGTCAGGCGCTCCTCCATGGCCTTCCGGGTCCGGTAGAGCTCCAGCCAGCCGCCCTGGCTCACCAGTGCCTCGGCGCCTGCGGCCTCGATCATCGTCGCATGGGTATCCAGGCAACGCATGATCAAAGAGGCGTAGTCGTTGACGATGCGCTCGTAGCGCGCGCCGCCCGAGTTGATCCAGTACTGCAGCAGCGGCCCCGCCGCGCTGACCATGCCGGTCGGACGGTAGCGAATGTCCACCTCGCGGTTGGGCAGGACGCGCAGCAGGGTACCGAGGTCACGGGGGAAGGCGTAGGGGCGCACCGCCTCGCGCTGGATGATGCCAGCGTTGCCGAAGGAGGTCTCGCGGCCTGGCTCGCGGCGATCCACCAGTGTGACGTCGTGGCCGCGACGCGCCAGATGCCAGGCCACCGAGACGCCGACAATCCCGGCGCCGAGGACGATGATGTTACGGGACATGCGAGAGTCTCCCCGATCCGCCAAAGAAAAAGCCCCGCCTCTCGGCAGGGCATTCGTGGGATCCAGTCTAGCAGGCCTCGCCATAACCACGGGATATCGACAAGAATTAAGATGAACTGTCTATTTTATTCGGCATGTTTGGAGGATTTCTCCAAAAAGTCTCGCGGCGATAGACGAAGCTTTCAATCGCACGCCACCTGGGCCTGAAGCTTGGCGCGGATGAAATCGCCGTGCCCCACGTGCAGCAGGTCGGCGAGCTGGCGGATGCGGTGTTCCTCGAGATGGTGGTGCTCGCCGTCGGCCAGCGCCAGTTCCCACATCATCCGCACCAGCGCGCAGCGCCTGGGGCAGTCGTAATGCTGCTTGATGAGGCTCACGAACTGATAATGGTCCACCGAACTCTCCACCTCCTCCCGAGCCAGCGCCACCAGTTCATCCACCGCCTCATCCTCCAGATCGAGGCTTTCACGCAGCATCTCGCGCAGCGCCACCAGTTGGGCAGGATCTTCCTGATAATCGGCGCGCATCACCTCGCACAGGAGAGCCGCCGCGGCGAGTTCCAGGGTAGGCCCCTCTTCGCCCTGCGCCTCGGGGTCTGCCAGCACCTGCTGGAAGAAACGCTGAATAGCTGTAAGCACGGCCGTCCTCCTCGTATCTGTCTCGGAGTATGACCTGTTACACGGCCTGGCGTTCACCCAGCCGGGCGTGGGACCCTCCGCTGGCCAGGGCCATCGTCTCCTTGACCCGCTCGGCCAGGTGGCACATCTGGTCCGGATTAAGGGTGTGGTCCACCAGGAACATCAGGCTGGTCTCGCCCAGCCGCTTCGCCACGGGAAGAGGCTCGCGTGGACGAAGATCGGTGCCATCGAAGGCCTGCTCCCGATAGATCTCGCTGCAGCCGCCATGCAGACAGTGCCCGCCCCTGGCGTTGACCTCGGCGACGATGGCATCACGATCCCAGCCCGGGCCAAGGGCATCAGGCTCGACAAAGGCGTAGAAGCGGTACCAGGCCGGCGTGGCCTGTGGCGGGAAAACCGGCAGCCGCAATCCCGGTACGTCCTTCAACCCTTCCGCCAACCGCGCAGCATTTTCCGTGCGTTTCGCCAGCCATCCCTCCAGCTTTCGCAGTTGGCAGCGCCCGATGGCCGCCTGCATTTCGGTCAACCGCCAGTTGCTGCCGAAGCTGCCATGCAGCCAGCGAAAGCCCGGCGGATGCTCGGCGTGCACCGCCTGCCAGGACTTGCCGTGGTCCTTGTAACTCCAGGCCCGCTCCCAGGCGGCATCGTCCTTTAGCAGCAGCATGCCACCCTCCCCTCCGGTGGAGATGATCTTGTCGGTACAGAAGGAGAAGGCCGCCGCATCACCCACGCTGCCGACCCGCCGGCCCTGCCAGATGGCGCCGTGGGCCTGGGCACAGTCCTCGATCAACCACAGGCCCCGCTCGTCGGCCAGCGCCCGCAGTGCCTCCAGATCGCAGGGCCAGCCGGCGAGATGCACGGCAATCACGGCCCGAGTGCGCGGCGTCAGCACCGCTTCGATACTCTCGGCGGTAAGGTTGCCGGTGTCGGGGTCGACATCGGCGAACACCGGACGCGCCCCGCAGGCCACCACGCAGGAGACGGACGCCATGAAGCTGCGCGGCGTCACCACTACCTCAGCGCCCGGGCCCACCTCGAGGGCGCGTAGCGCCAACTCCAGGGCCAGGGTGCCGTTGGCCACGGCAATGGCATGGGGCATGTCGTGAAAGTCGGCAAACTCTTGCTCGAAGGCGCGCCCCTCCCCGCCGTTCCAGTAGTTCACGCGTCCAGAACACAGCACGCGGTTTACCGCCTCGATTTCATCGGGTTCATGACGTGGCCAGCCTTGCATTGGTTCCTCCTGGCGCCAACGGCGCCTGCAACAGTCAGCGTACCTAGCGCTTCTCCGACCCGTGATGCGGGCGAGGAAACGCGGTGCGCCACAGGTAGACCAGGTCCCGAGTAAAGGACCAGTGCAGCACGTAGTCTCGATTGAGCCGGACCTTGTCGGGGAAGATCACCTCGCGATTGAAGCGCTCAGGGTCCTCCACCCCGGCCAACAGGGCCTCCTCGTCGCGATACTTCAGGGTGGCCGGACCGGTGATGCCAGGGCGCACGGAGAGGATCACCAGCCCCTCCTCGGCCAGGGCATCGGCGAAGCCCGGCACGTCGGGGCGCGGACCCACGAAGCTCATCTGGCCGGCCAGGACGTTGAACAGCTGCGGCAGCTCATCGAGCTTGGTACGGCGTAACCAGCCGCCAAGCCGAGTGATGCGGGGATCTCCCAGGGTGGTCACGGTCGTCCCCGCCACCGGACGCATGGTACGAATCTTGACAACCCGAAACGGTTGACCTCTCCGCCCGATCCGCTCCTGAAGAAAGAAGCCGGATGCCCCGGTATCCAGACGCGCCGCCAGGGCCGTGATCAGGATCACCGGCAGCAGCAGCGCGAGCAGGGTCAGGGCCAGCCCGAGATCGAAGAGCCGCTTCACCAGTCGCTGTGAAGGACTCGGCCCGGTGCCATGCCTGTGGGACAGGAGGTCGTGGTGGTGATAATCGATCAGAGCCATGTCAGCGCACCATTCCCGCTTCCAGCGGGTTCATGCTTTGGGTCCGCAGCCCCTTCACGAGGTAGTAGAGACCCTCGCCGAACAGCACCAGGGGGTCGTCCCACTTGGCGTCATCGAAGCTGTCGGCATGCACGCCATCGGCAAACGTGAGGGCCGTCCCGAGGTGGCCGCGCTGCATCAGGTCCAGGCGCCGGATGACATCGCCCAGCAACCAGCGAGCGACGACGCCCTGCCGGGCGGGACGAAAATGAGCCTGGGCAACGGCCGGACCGCGGGTCTGGGCCAGGTACAGCAGCCAGGGGAAGTTCACCCCGGCGCTCAGCGAGAGGTCGATGGAGCCCCACAGACGGGGATTCACCTCGATGAAGACGTGACGTCCGGTTGCCGGGTCGTGCTTGAACTCGAGCATCGCCAGGCCGTGCCACTCCAGCGAGTCCAGCAGCCGATGGGCATCCGCCTCCATGCCTGGATGCGCGTCACTCACCCGCAGGGTACTGGTGCCGCCGGTGGCGACCTTCTCCTGCAGCCGCCGGTGGGTGAAGGAGGCGATACGCTGGCCATGCCAGTAGAGGCAGGAGACGCCCCAGCCATCGCCGACCACCCGCTCCTGGACGATGGGGGGTCGGGAGGGATCCAGCCCGAAATCCTCGATCATCTCGTCCAGCGTCTGGGCCAGCGTTCCGCCACCTCGGGAAAAGCGCACGCCCTTGGAGCTGTTACCACGACGCGCTCGGGCCACGTACTCGCAGGAAGCATCGGACGCCTGGCCGGCCTCCGCCGGGGTCGTGTAGTCAACGATGGAGGCAACCGACACCCCCCGGTCGCGGGCCAGACGGCTCATTCGATCCTTGTCATTGACCAGCGCCAGGGTGGCCGAATCCACCATGGGGAGCACCACGTGCGCCGGCAGCCGCCCTGCCTCACGGGCCTGCACCAGCAATTCACCCTCCTCGTGCCCCGGCAGGATGAGACCGATGTCATGACGCTCACACAGGCCGACCACGTCCGCGACGAACCCCTCCGGGTCACCATAGGGCGAGGCATAGCGCCCCCGCCCGTGGGCAAATCGCGAGGCCTGGCACATGCCGATCCTCGAGGTATCGGAGACCACCACCTCGACACCATTTTGCGCCAGACCGCGCAGCGCCGAATAGCTGCTTCGGCACCATCCCTGGGTCAACAGCACTGTGGCTTCGGATTCGTGTTGCATGATATCTCCAACAGAAGGGGAAAGAGGGGGCCAACCCGCCCCCGATGCCCACGGCGGCACGTCACGGCAGGATGACCGCGGCCCGGACGTGGGCATGCAGAGGACACAGCAGGCCCTTGGGTCAACAGGAAAGGTCGGTTAACGAGAAAAAGGAGGCACGGGGCAGACCGCCCGGCGCGAACCGTCAGGCAGGAACGACCGTCTTGAGCTGATAGTGGTCACGCAGGTAGATGGTGACCCTCTCGCACTCCCGGCCGTCATTCATGGCGGCATGGCGAGCCGTAAAGCGAGCGAGTCGCTGGTCATGTCGGCCCTCGGCAATTTCCTGCCAGGCCGAGGGCACCTGGGACCAGTCGCGGATCACAGGTCCCGGGGCGTCTTCGACATAGTCGCCATAGACCCCGACGTCGCGATGGAGATAGTCCTCCAGGTCCGGCGCCATCAGGATGATCGGGCGCTTGAAGCAGGCGTAGTCGAACATCAGGCTGGAGTAGTCGGTGATCAGCACATCGATCTCAGGCATCAGCTCGTTGACGTCCGGGAAGCGGTCTGCCGAAGCCTCCATGATCCGTGACGAGTGCCGGGCCAGGGCCTCAACCCCCGTCATCTTCAACGCGACATGACCACGCACCAGCAGGAGCAGTTGCTGCTGCTCGAGCCAGGGCAACAGCGCCTCGAGCCGCCTGCCCTGGGCCACATCCAGCCCACCCCTGCCCTGCTGCCTCAGGGTTGGGGCGTAGAGCACGACACCCTTGTAGCGACGTGGCTCGATGCCCTCACGACGCAGCAACGAGGCGGCATCGGTGTGGAACGCAGCCCAGCGGGGATAGCCCAGCACCGAGACGCGCTCGGCAGGAAGGCCATAGGCCGTCATCATCCGCTGGCGCCCGACACCCGACGCCACCAGGACTCGATCCGGCCCCCGCTTCGCCGGCAGCAGTCGGCGCAGGTAGAGGTCAAACAGCGGCGTGAAACCGCCGAGCCTGCTGGACCTGGCATCCTTTCCGAACCGCTTCAATGGCGTACCGTGAGTCAGGTTGACCAGGGTGCCCCCGACGGAAGCATGTGCGTTGACGTCCTCCGCGGTATGGGTCACGAGGAATAGGCGTGCCCGCAGGGAGAACCGGATACCCGCCAGCGAATAGGCCAGCGCGGCCTCTCCCCCCTCCTCACGGACCTGCCTTACCACATCGGGGTCATGGCTCAGCCACACCGCACGAAGCTCTGGTTCATGGTCGCGAACGTGCCGATAGAGATGCCGGGCATTGTCCGAATACTGGCGACCGTGCCAGGCACCGAACACCCAGAGCGTGTCATCGCGAGAGCTCATCCAACCGAACAGACAGAGCGGAAGCCAGGCGAGTTGCTGCAACAGACGCAAGAGGTAATTCATGGTATTCGACTCTCGGTATGAGGACTCGGCTTCACCGGGCCAGGCCGGGGGGCAGCATGCGGGGACAGGGGACACGGCCGGATCAAGAGGCATAGCCCCCGGGATTGTTGACCTGCCATCGCCAGGCATCCGCCATCATCGCCTCAATGTCACGTGTCGCCTTCCAGTCCAGCTCTCTCTCGGCCTTGGAGGCATCGGCCCAGTATTGCGCCAGATCCCCGTCTCGGCGTGGCGCGATCCGGTAGGGGATCTTGCGCCCGGCGGCCTTCTCGAAGGCCTGAATCATGTCGAGTACCGAGTATCCCCGTCCGCCCCCGAGGTTCCAGACCGAGACGCCCGGACGCCTGCCGATCGCCTTCATGGCCGCCAGGTGCCCCTCTACAAGATCCATCACATGGATGTAATCCCTCACCCCGGTGCCATCGGGAGTCGGATAGTCGTTGCCGAACACCGATAGCGCATCGCGGCGCCCGACGGCGACCTGGGTGATGTAAGGCACGAGGTTATTGGGAATGCCGAGCGGGTCTTCGCCGATGAGTCCACTGGGGTGCGCCCCCACAGGATTGAAGTAGCGCAGCAACGCAATGGACCAGCGCGTATCGGCCCGCGCCAGGTCCCTTAGCACCTCCTCTACCATCAGCTTGGAACGACCATAGGGATTGGTCGGTTCCCCGGTAGGCAGCGCTTCGTCGTAGGGGACGGTGTCGTTATCCCCGTAGACCGTTGCCGAGGAGCTGAAGACCAGACGACGGACGCCAGCGGCCTCCATGGCACGACAGAGGGTCACGGTTCCCGACACGTTGTAATCGAAGTAACGCAGAGGGTGCTCGACGCTCTCTCCAACTGCCTTGAGACCGGCAAAATGCAGCACGTCATCGATCTTATGCTGGTGGAAGAGCCGATCCAGCAGCTCTCGATCGCGCACATCGCCTTCGATGAAGGCCACGTCCCTGCCGGTCAACGCCGCGACTCGTTCAAGCGATGCGGCGGAACCATTGCTCAGATTGTCCAGCACCACTACCTCATGGTGATGCTCAAGCAGAGCGAGCACCATGTGAGAGCCAATGTAACCGGCCCCACCTGTCACAAGAATCGACATGGGGTTACTTCCTTGGCGTGCAGAAAAACGAACTGGGGATGCCCTCGGGAAGGCAAGGCGAAGCAATGACCGACCCTCATTCCCCTTGGCAGGTGCAACACGGCCAGGGGTCGCCCGCTCGCTTCAGGGCCGGAAAACCGCGGGGCTGTCGACCCTCGAAGACTCTGTCGAAGACGTCGAGCGCATCGGAAAGTGAAATGATGCCCATCCGGACAAGCGGCCAGTTAGCAGCGTCGCCACGGCGGATGACCGATGGTCCACGCTTGTGGGAGACGTTGAGCAGCACCGGCACGCTCTCGTGTCCCATGGCGGACAGCACCGAAGCCCGATGTTGGCCGTTGGCCACTAGGAACCTGACCTCGCCACCGCGCACCATGGAGTCGACCACCACATGTTGATGCTTGTACGAAAGACTCGACGAGGCCCGCTGGCGGTAGCCCTCCGAGGCTATCTGCGCATGTAGCGACACAAGATGCTGAATCCTGAGCTCGCCGAACCAGTCGGGCTTGGGACCCACCTGTCTGACGGCGATCTCGCTGACCGCCGGCATCTCTCCATCTGCCAGGCGTCCCTGTTCGGAGGCTTGTACGGACAGCTTGAGGGCCTCGAACTGTGGCATGCCCCCCCAGGGCATGAAGTCGCTCAGCGGGGGGCTGTCGTTCAACCAGGGATGCGCCGATTCAGCATCGATTCCCAGGGACTCCGCCAGTGTCGCCGGCGTCCATGACCGCCAGTAGTGCGCCAGGCAAGTCTCCTGATAGTAGCGACACTCGCCACGCAGCTGTTGCAACAGGCTCTGCACATAGGGGTGCGATGACTCCTTGCCATAGGCGAGGCCCGTGGGACCGAACCATAGGCAATGGGAAATGGGGCACTCCACGATGCAGGGGCGCTGCGCGTATCGATCGAGCACTTCGGGAACGGTAATCGCCACCCCTCTCAGGTCGCGGCTTGGATAGACGCCGAATCCTGCCCTTGCCAACGCCCTGATGGGTAGCCGACGAGCGGCTGAAATCCACTTTCCTGTACATGGCATAAGACTCACCGCAAGATAGAGCCCGATAGGGAAAGTCACGATTAGCCAAAATCCTTGCGCAACTGCTCGATAACGTCGAAGGCGCGCAGGATATCCTCGCGGGAAACGCTGCAGAAGCGATTCAGGGAGCGCTTCAACTCGGTTGTCGAGACACCCTCGGTCCGCGGCAGATACACGACCTCGCAATGGGGGGAAAGGAAATCGAACTTGCCCATCCAGTCGTCTCCCATGGCGAAGGTGGTCACCTGGTGATGTTTCACGTCGTCGATTTTCTGATCCCAGGAGGCCTCCGGTATCACCTCATCCACATAGCGGATATTGCGCACGATTTCGGCACGCTGCTCGAAGGGAATGAGGGTTCGCTTGCCCTTACCGGCATTGAACTCATCCGTGGATACCGCAACGACCAACCGGTCCCCCAACTCGGAAATGCGCCGAAGCAGGTTGAGATGACCAATATGAAACATGTCAAATGTGCCGTAGGTAATCACTGTTCTTGTCATCTTTCGTTCTCCCCAAACAGAATGGCCAACATGTCGCTGTTGAGGCGACACGAGATGTGAAAATCGGAGAAGTTATTCTATTAAATCTGACTTCATGCGTATCAGGAAGCTGACAACCTCGAATATCCGGCAATCAACTCAGCGGAAGTTAAATTTCTTGAAGGGTAGTGAAACGGCTTTTCGTCTGGCGTTATTGACAGAGAAATAAATGAAGGTCACCCCACGAACCAGGTGAAGAACGGCCTTGGGAAAATCGTTGAGGCAGAAATAGATCGGGAGCCCCGTATAGCGAAACCAGCGCCTACGATACAGAGAAACGTTAGTCTTCCCCTGAGGCAGGTCGCCTTCAAAACCATCAGGAGGAGAATACCAGGCCAAATTACCCACCAGTCCTGCCGACTGAGCATCCACCTTCTGCAAAAATTCAAAATCAATGACCTTCAGCCCCTTACTGGAGTCAATCAGGACATTTCTCGGACTGAAGTCAACGCATTCATAGCCGCGCGCACGATAATAAATAATTATCTGTTTCATTTGTTCTATTGCCCAAATCGGCAAATAATCATGACTGTGAAAAAATGGTCGAATACTCGATATTTCATCACGGGAACCCTCACAGAACTCCATGACAATATAGTTTTTCCCGGCCTTTAGGAGGCTGGATACCTCACTCAAGCCCGCACCGACTTTACGTGCTGTAATTTCTCTCTCCAGGAAATGCTCACGACCTTCCTTGAACGTCTTGCATATGGCTTTCTTCCCATGAAAATCGATCAGCTCAACCTTCGCTCGTCGCGCATGTTTACTGAGATCCTTGACAACCGCAAATGGGGTGGCAAACGCGGAATATTTCCTGCAAGCCTCTTCCTTGACAAAGGGAATACAACCAGTATTTATAAGCCCAAGATAATAGAGCGTCTGGTCAGCATTATCAGCCGAATGAAGAATATTACATCTAAACTTGGGGCCCACCTCACGATTGTACTTATCCCGTATATTGAGCTTCGCCATCGAGATTCTTTCATTATGAAGTCCAGGATGATCCTTGAGCATTTTTTTATTGGGTGAAATAGGCTTGGCATCATAGACAACATAATAATAAGAGGGCAAACCTCCGCTTTTTGGCCAAGGGCCCTTTCCCCAGTTTCCTCCGCGAATACCGGATGCAACCCGGCCGACTCTTTCCTCCGGAATACTCCCCTCCATGACGTGATCAAAACCTTGGTCAAAGAGGATCTTCTTGATGACATCAAGATATTCCATCCCCTCTTCCCTGACCAGGAAAATGGATAACCCTCTCAGATCATCAGGAATCTCGACCGCGTCTTCACAGAGCGCATCGCGGATCCATTGATTTCGCATTGATATCTTCTCGAGCGTATCATGGGCAGGCTTCCACCCGGCTTCACTCAATATTCTATCGATCCCTTCGAGGGTAACCACAAATTGCGCAGACTTCAGACTGGATTCCTGATACAGCCTCTCGAGCATTGCTACATAATCATGATCATTACAGGGGAGCACCTTCTTGTTACGCTCTGCGTCCTCGGAGGGGACTCCCGATGAATAGCCTTTATGGTACAAGACGTGATAGCAAAGAGATAGGAAATGATCATCATGGGAAGGAGCCTTGACGAGGTGATTCACCCAGATGGCATTATCCAATATCTTCCTGGCGATTGGCACGGGGTAATAAGGCATATTCCTCGAGTTTGAACCTGGCAGGCCACTGACACTATAGACATCACAGGGAATATCGCCTTTATTCCCAACCGACTTCATATAGGATGTCATTATTTCGATATCGTTATCAGCAACAAGGATGTCGATATCTTCGCCCGGAGCAACATGGGGCAATGTTTCGAACCAGCGCAGCACAACATAATCAACATCTTCTTCTTTCAATATCTTGAGAAAACCACTCGCTCCGAGCGAGGAATCAACAAACCTGCGCTGATTGATCGGACGTCTCAGCAGTCTTGAAAGACGGCGCCTGATGCCTCTCTTGATTTTCATCCTTCATCCATCCTTATCGATACTGCTAAACATTGCATCATATCGCCAAGGTCTGGCAGCCACACCAGGGCTTCCGATCCGGCATCCTTTACCCAATCCAACACCAACGAAAATATTATCAAACACCTGCAGCGCTATTTTCCTGGAGTAGTTGCCTGCCAGTACCTGAGGCCAGACGTCAACCTCATCGCGACACACAACACTGCCGACTCTGACAGGAACGCTAGAGAAACCGAGGGCGCTGATGACTGCGGCACGATGCTGGCCTGACTTTACGAGCCACTTCCAGTTACCGGATGAATCAACCAGCAACTCGACCCGAATGTCACCATCGAGGAAATCATGACGAATAAATCCATTCTTTCGAATGGACTTCATGATTTTATATAGTCGCTCAACTTCAACCTCGAGTTTTTCTTCTGACACAGGACCACAAAAGTTACAGCCATGCTCGACACTCATATCAACTTTTGAAATATGACTGTTGTCCTTCCTCTCATGCCTGATTATTTTTTCCTGGCGCTCTGTTACTGTCATATCTTCCCAAGGCTTGATCACCACCCAAGGTGGCTGAACTCCCAACATGGGAATGTCCTTGGGTGCAACTCCAAGCACCTCAGCTGCAAACTCCGGTTGATGGAACCAATAGAAGCGCCGCAACCCGAGCCTGATTGCCTCCCGCTCATCTCCGCCTGTCAACGACACATCAAGCGCCGACTTGACAGCCCCTGAAAAGGGGTGTCCATGGATATCACTGAGCGGGAAAACAAATAGCGAACGACCATCCTTGAGTCTTGCCGTAATCAAGTAGTCCCTATTCTTTCTGAGGTATCTCAGTGCCCGGGGGTCACCGTCGAACGAAGGCAGTGCGATAGGAATTGAAGAACTTATGGGCTTGAGTTTATAACCAACACGAGCCAGGACGATCCTGATAAACTCGATCCCTTTTTTTCTCAAACTGGACATGACGCACCCCTCATCAGACCCACGCTCCCCGGCAGCCTTACGGGTGGCAATGCTTCATAAATCCCAGAGCGAAGCTTGACCAGCGCTGACACCCCAGAGTTTTTCAACTTGCAGAAACCCCAGAACCGATATCCATGATTATTCAATCCTGAGTTCTTCCATAACCGTGGAGATAACATTCTCCATCGCAGATTTCTTTCCAGCACGGCTATCGAAGTAAAACCTGGCCGCCTCTTCTCTGGATTCCAGCCATGGATCCTTGCCTTCATTAAGGACCCCGTCACAATAAATTAGCGCCTCCTCCCACGTCAGCGCAACAGGTCCTGGGACGGAAAACGTCTCGCTGAAAAAACCCTGATCATCTTTAGAATATTCCAGATGGTCCGGCGCCAGGAAAATGACCGGCATCCCAAGAGGCAGGACATCTATAAAAATGCTGGAATAATCGGTAATCAGGATATCGAAATCATGAAGCCCACTGTAAATATCGTCGCAGGCGGAATTGGCGACGAGTTGCACTGGGCCACACTTCATGATATCCGGAACGGCCTCTCCCTCCTGGAATGGATGCAGCCTCACATCCATCGTTGCCCCTATCCTTTGCAACTCCGCATGGAGAATATTTCCCACGGGGACGGGCACCTTCTCGAAAAGCGATTCATGACCTAGCGCCCTGTGGGTCGGGGCATAAAGTATTCTTCGCATCTTCTTGTCACCCGCTTTTCGTTCTGGCAGCTGAGGTGAAAATTGTTGTTTCAAATTCTCCACCCTGACTGATCCCGCCACCAGGCCACGACGATAGGTTCCATCAAAAGCTGTCCCGGTGCGCTCGCGATCCACATTACTTTGAAAAACAAGCAGGTCCCAAGTCGGGTTTGCCCAGGGAAAGATCTTCTTCTGAACATTCAGCATCCAATTATGAAAGTCCCTTCTTTGCCTGCCTGCCTTGCCTTTTTCGAGCAACCCGGACACTGCCTTGAAACGCTTCAGCGGGATGCCATGCCACAACTGCAACTTGTAGGCACCAAATGCCGCGATCCGGTTGTGATCATGCGCATAGTGTGTGTAGACACATACACCAGCACGCAGTGTTGTCAGGAAACCCCGTAAGGTATCAGACTTTATTACCGGATATCCACGCCCCATCAGCTCATGAAATACTTCTTCAGACTTCGTGCTCCACACGACTCGTATATCGGCCCCACCCCCATGTTCCTGCAGGTTTTCGAACAACATACGGGAATGATCTGCGTACTTTTGGCCATTCGAACTCCCGAACGCCCAGAGTTTCCTGTTTCTTGGCACCAGAAGAGTCAGCAGCGCAAGGGGCATCCAGGCAAAGTCGATAGACACGCGTTTCAGAATTCTGGTCATTTTCATAAGTTCCACCCGCAGGTGCATACTCCGCCTGGTTACTTCGGGGGTTATCAGAAAGACAGGCTATCACCATACGCCAAACCGCTTCATATGGCAGGGGTGTGCACGCTCCCCGGTTCGATCACGCCCTCCAGGTACGCTTCATAGTAATGGCGCCATGGTAGATGCTCAAGGGCATGGATAACAACAACAGTCTTAACATGTTTTCATACCCCAAGCCTTTCAGGCTCACGTGGGGGAAGTCATGGTAACACCCTCTGCCCTGAAGCCTTTTCTCCGTTGCCCAGGCTATTATTTTCCTGTTGATTATTCGCCTTAACTGAATGTCACACATCTCGTCCAGCCGCGGCCTCTCCGTCTTGATAAAATCTGCCAGTGGATGAACCGTCAGGTTATCGGGATTTTTTGTAACAAAACTATTATCCAGGAGCCACTCGGAGGTAACCATGTCGCTATAGTAAAATGCTTCTATATCTGCCAATAATTTCACCCAGAAATAGACGTCCCCCCCTCGCTTGTATCTTCCTTCAGGAAAACCCCCAAGCTTTTCAATCAGCCGCCTTCGAATGGAGGCCGAATTCATGTGTACAAAATCGTTTTGAGCAAAAAATGTCAGTCCGTCCAGCTTATTATATACTCCGGACGAGATCCCCTTGTTTTTTCCGACGACCTTGCTGCCCACCCTCATGACGTAGTTGTTGCAAAAAAAATCCAGGCGTCCATTCTCGCTGATGGCATCGTGAAAGACCATCAGGTGGTCATCATGCATGATGTCATCGGCATCGAAGAACACGATCCATTCGGCACGGGCCTTTCTGACCCCGAGGTTCCTTGCCGCATACCCTCCGGGGCCCGGCTCGCTTCGCCGGTAGAGCCTCAACTTTCCCGCCTTCTCATGCTCCCTCAGTATTTCCAGGGAGCCGTCGGTGGAACAGTCATCCACTGCGATGATCTCGAAGTCACTGAATGTCTGGGCATAGACACATGCCAGAGAGCTCTCGAGATGGTCGACCTTATTGTGAACGGGAATGACCACGGAAAAGAAGGGCTTCGAGGGGGGCAACTTCACAGCGATCTCGCTCATGGGATCAGACACCTCGGATATGGAACCGTGCATGCGATCAAACTCAGGAGACATCAGAGGTTGGCCATCATCTTGAAGGTAGCGTTATTCACCGCAAGTTCATCATAGGTACCGCTGTCGGCGACCCGCCCGGCATCGAGGATATAGATCATGTCGCAGTCCTTGACGGTGGTCAGACGGTGCGCAATCAGTATGATCGTCAAGTTGCCGGCCAGCCGCTGGATATCCTCCATCACGCGGCGTTCGGTGATGCCGTCGAGTGCGCTGGTGGCCTCATCCAGCACCAGCACCTTCGCTTCTTGATACAGGGCTCGGGCTATCCCGATCCGCTGCCGCTGGCCTCCGGAGAGTTGCACGCCGCGCTCACCGACCCAGGTGTTGACGCCCTCGGGCAGCTTCTCGATCATCTCATCCAGCTGTGCCATCTTGAGAGCCTTCAAGGCCTTGGCTTCGTCAACCTGTTCGGGTGGAACGCCAAATGCCACGTTATCGAGGATGCTGGCATCGGCCAGGAAGATCTGCTGGGGTACCAGTCCCAGGCTTGCCTGCCAATGGCGTAGATTCTCCGGCGTCAATGCCACCCCATCGATCAGCACGTCGCCCGTATCGGGCTGGATCAGACCCAGCAGCAGGTCGACCGCGGTGCTCTTGCCGCTCCCAGACGCTCCGACCAGGCCCACCATCGCGTTGGCAGGTATGGTCAATGTCAGCCCGTTGAGTGCCCTGTCCTTCTTTCCCGGGTAGGCAAACGTCACGTCCTGAAGCTCGATTGCCTGCTCGGGAACCAGCGGCACTATCTCTCCTTCCTGTCCAGGAACACCGTCATGCTCGCTCTCGCGGCTCGCCATCAGGTCATCGCGAATGGTGTAGTAGGCAGAGAGGTTTCCCCGAATCACCGAGATGGCCGAATAGATTCTCTGGAAGGCTGGCAGCATCTTGAATCCGGCCAGGGCATAGATCGACAGCGCCGGCAGGATCGCCCCCAGGTTTCCTTCGTACAGGTTGAGCAGATAGAGCACCAGCAGGACGATCGAGGCGAAGGCTATCAATTCAATGGCATAGCGAGGGGCATCGCTCAGCCCCTGGGTGACGCCCTGGCCGCGAGCGACCTTATAACTAGCCTTCTCGAAACGTGAGACATAGGTATCCTGCCGATGCAGCAACAGCAGGTCCTTGATGCCGCCGAAGCCCTCCGTCATGAGCTTGAAGCGCTTGGCCTGGGCGCGAGAGACACGCCGGCCATTGGCCACCAGGAAACGCCGTACCGTCTTGTAGAGCAGCAGGTAGGCCGCAGCGAAGATGACCACGCCTGCCATGGCCACGCCCGGATGATAGAAGAAGATAGCCAGGGTCATGGTAGTCACCATCACCAGCTTGGCATTGAGCTGCAGGCTCGGGGAGATGATCTTAGTTGTGGTCCTCTGTACCTCCTGAGACGCCTTGCTGATCAGGCGGCTCGTACTCTGACCGGAGTGGAACAGCCAGGGCTGATGCAGATAGTAGCGGTAGAGGCGGCTCGATATCTCCGCCCCAACGCTGGCACTGAAGAGAGACAGCCGCCAGGTCGTGTACATGGAGAACATCGCCGAGAGAAACAGGATCGTCAGTACCATGGCGCCGAGCAGGGTCAGAAACGCCTCCGGACTTTGCAGCCCGGTGGCCTGGAAGATCCGGGCCATGAGCCCGTCACCATTGAGGCGCTGAATGTTTCCCACCACGGCCATGAAGGGCCCGATCGAGACCACGCTCGCGATCTCGGCGAACGACATGATGATGATGAGGCCCTGCAAGCGGAGAAGCCGTCGGCGCTGTTCTCGACTCAGCAGGGAATAGAATTCACGCAGGTCCTTCAACATGGCATCACCTTCTCTGTCTCGCTCAAACTGGCTTCGTTGAATGGAGACCGACCGGGCCAGAGAAATTTCTTGCCCTCTGCCCTATCGCGGCCGGTCCAGGCCCCGCCAGCAGGCGGTCATTACGAGCCTGCCAGACGAGATCAACCATGGTGTCGTCGGGCCGATAGGCCAGGGGTGCAGATTGCAGCAGGCGCCGCACTTCCATGTGGTCTGACGCGCCCAGCGCCCGCTTCAGCTCCTGGAGATAGGCGTCGAGCTGGGGCCACTCCCAGAACGGCTCCCGCGATGTCATGATCCGATCATGGCGTGTCCCCGACACCGCCTCGCCGATCAGCAGCTCTTCGAAGAGCTTCTCCCCGGGTCGCAGACCGGTATGGATGATCTCGATGTCGCCATCGGGGTGTTCGCTGTCCTTCACCTCCAGGCCGGAGAGGCGAATCATGTTGACCGCGAGATCCTGGATGAGGACCGGATCCCCCATATCGAGGACGTATACTTCGCCTCCCCGTGCCATGGCGCCTGCCTGAATCACGAGTTGAGCCGCCTCGGGTATGGTCATGAAATATCGAGTGATCTCGGGATGGGTCACCTTCACCGGCCCACCGCGTTCGATCTGCTCCCGGAACCGCGGAACCACGGAACCGCTGGAGCCCAGCACGTTGCCGAAACGCACCATGCAGAAGCGGGTTCTGCATCCACCATGGGCAAGGGCCTGGCAGATCAGCTCGGTCAAACGCTTGGAGGCGCCCATCGCGTTCGTCGGGCGCACCGCCTTGTCGGTGGAGATCATCACGAAGGTCTCCACCCCGACGCTCATGGCGGCCCGCGCCAGATTCAGCGTACCGAAGACGTTGTTGCGAATCCCCTCGATCAGGTTGTACTCCACCATCGGCACATGCTTGTAGGCGGCTGCGTGGTAGAGGGTATGGACCTCGAAGCCGTCGAAGATCGAGGCCAGGGCATCGCGCCGCTGGATGGAGGCCAGCAGCGGCATGACCTCGACCCCTGACTTGCCGACTCCGGGGTGCGCCTGTAGCTCCTGCTCGATGGAGAAGAGCGCAAACTCGCAGTTGTCGACCAGCAGCAGCCGAGCGGGCTGTTGCTCGATGATCTGTCGACACAGCTCGCTCCCGATCGACCCGCCGGCACCGGTGACCATTACCGACTTGCCTCGGATGTTGGCATCCATCAGATCGGGGAACTGGGGCACGGGATCGCGACCCAGCAGGTCTTCCACCGCCACGTCCCGAACATCGTTGATACTGGCATGGCCGGCAATCACATCTGCACTGCCGGGTATCGTCTGCACAGGGATGGAGAGCGTCGATAGACGCTGCAGGATCTCGCGCCGACGGCTTCGAGTCGCACTGGGTATGGCCAACAGGACCATGGCGGCACGATGTTCGTCTATCAGGGCCTCAAGTTTGGAAGGCTGATGTACCCGCAGGCCATCGACCAGGTTGCCCTCGAGTCCGCGCCAGTCATCGATGAAGGCCACGGGCTCGTACTCGCCCCCATGACGCAGCGCTGACACCAGTTCGCAGCCGGCGGCACCAGCGCCATAGATCAACACCGGACGCCGCTGGCGACGCTGACTGATCAGGTATAGCTCTCGCAGCACATAGCGCACCCCACCTATGCCCACCAGAAGCGCCAATCCATGGATCACCGCCACCGAAGCCGAGAACATGTCTCCCATCACCTTATCGAGCAATATCACCAATAGCGACGAGACCAGTGCCCCTGCCCCCAGGCTGAGCACGGCGCTGTGGTTCATGTAACGCAGAACCAGCCGGTAGACCCCCAGCCAGCGAAAGCACAGCAGGGTCAAGAGTGTGACCAGGCCTGTCAGGCTCCACAGCCACATGTCCGCAAGAGTCAGGACACTGTCGCGGTGCAGCATGACCGCCAGATTGAGACTGACCACAATGGTCAAGCCATCGATAAGCTGAAGCATGCGGCGCTTGCGATGACGAGGCATCGTCATCAGGGCGTCTAGCCAGGTCATGTCACCTACTCCTTGCTTGTCGGGGCGCGTCGTGTGGGAAAAAGGGGCCAGAAATCGTGCACCGGCCTCGAATCCATCGGTTTTACGCATGCTGTCGATGCCCGTAAGGGGTCATGACGCGCAGCTCAGCTGGGGGTCCGGGAGTCCCATGACGTGATGGATCAGCAGGGCATCGACTCGATCGGCGTCGTAGTGGGCCTCGGCCAGTTCACGTGACCGCACGCCCATGGCGATGATCGCCTCGGGGTGATCGATGAAATGCGTCATGGCAGCGACCAGGGCGGACGTGTCTTCCGGGGGGACCAGCAGGCCGTTCTCTCCGTCGACCACGGTCTCCCGACATCCGGGCGAATCGGTGGTAATGACGGCACGTCCGACCGACATAGCCTCCTGGGTGCTGCGCGGCACCCCTTCGCGATACCAGGAGGGCAGCACGAAGACACTCGCGTTGGTGAGCCACTCGTGGACGTTGCCCACCTTGCCCGGATACTCGATGATGCCCCTGCGCGCGAGGTCCTTGAAGCGTTCGGGATCCACCCCATCCGTCCTGCCGGAATCGAAGCGGCCCAGGACCACGAACCGCACCTCGGGATGCCGGCTTGCCACGATTTCGGCCGCATCCAGATAGTTGTTGACTCCCTTCTCGAGCAGCAGCCGCCCCACGAAGATGAAGGAAACCGGCTCCGTCGGCGGCGGGGAGCAGGGAAACTCCTCGAGGCGCAGGCCGATTCCGCCCAGCACAAAGACATCACGAGCCCGTATCCGGTAGCGGTCGATCAGGTCCTTCCTGTCATCGGGGTTGAGCAGGACAAGTGTGTCGAGCAGCGGCACCGAGAGGTGGAACAGGCCAAGCTGTGCCCATTTGATGACACGCCGCTTTAGGGAGCGCCTGCCGGGGCATTCGGAAAAGTAGTAGCCCAGCCCTTCCAGCATGCCGACCCGATGGCGGACACCTGCAATGGCAGCGGCCCAGGTCCCGATCACTACCGGCTTGGCAAAGTAGCTGAACACCGTATCCGGCTGAACCTTCCGGATCGCCGATACCATCCTCATGAAGGACGACAAGGGGTTGCGGCGGATCCTCCCGGCGCCGTCAAGGGCATAGGACATCGGCAGTACCCCGATCGCCCGCACCTGCCGTTCCTCCTCCTCCGAGTAGCCCTCGACCAGGGCATATACCCGGTGGCCGTCGGCCAGCAGCTTCTCCATCAGGGTTCGCCTGAAGCCCAGGACGGAGGAGACGCCGGTGCCAATGAACATGATCTTCATGGTGAGAGTTCCCTGACAGGTGTTATTGAGGGCGCCGGCTGGGTTTCCCGGGCGGCCAGGGCGGCAGCCGCCAGGAAGACCCAGAAGATGGGCGTCCTCGCGCCATAGGTCGAGATGCCATAGAACACCGGGCCGAGGAAGGCGATCTTTCCGGCCAGGTCCAGTCGCAGGAAGATCCTGGCAATGAACGCCATGAAGATCACAAAGCCCGCTATACCGTAGTAGAAGAGCACCGCCACCCAGGTGGAGTGAATCTCATGCCGGCCGCCGAAACGCCTATCCAGTCCTTGACCCGATCCCAGAGCGAGATAAGACGGGAACTCCTGCAGTCTGGTGTAGCCCCTGATCTCTGCCTGACTGCCGTAATCCGTACCGGAGAAACGCGAGACGGCCACATCGGCGGTCTCCATGCTTAACAGCAGGTAGAGAAAAACGGGCACGGCCATGATCCCGATGATGTAGGCGAGTATCCGATCTTTTCCACCTGACCCGACCGCCATGTTGTCGATGAAGCGAAGATAGGCCGCCAGCAGTGAGAAGAAGATACCGAGCAGGGCAGACCTGGACTGTGTGACGAATACCAGCATCACGCTGATGACAGCGATGGCGAACAACAGGTGGCCACTGCCCTTCCCTCTGAAGAGATAGAAGAAAGTCGAGAATACGCAGATCACGTAGAACGCCATCTGATTGGGGTCGTTGAAGAACCCCTGGTAGCGGCTGCCCACTTCATAGCGACCCATCCCGGTGGTCCAGAAGAGGAACAGCAACACGATGCTCACTGCACAGGAGGCTACCACTGCCCTTCTGACTCGATCATCACCGAGTGACGACAGCAGGAACAGAAACAGCAAACACCCATAGACCCAGTAAATGGTGGCCTTGATGAAGGTGGTATCCTGCTCCACCAGCACCCAGGCCAGGTTGGAGATTGCCACATAGGCACAGAAGGCCAGCAGAAAGAGCGCTGTCAGCCTCTCGTCATGGCTGCTGAGGGGAATCGTCAGCGAATAGAAGTAGCCCAACAGCAGGAAATTGAGGGCAAACAGCAGGTGTGCCGGCTGAGGCAGCCCGCTCGGCAAGATATAGAACTGGGACAGAAAGACGCCAAGCGCCCAGATATACGCGAGCATATGGCCTTTACTCCCGAACTGGTCTGCACTCCGATGCCAGGAAAGGCAACGGAGGCTAGCGGTATGCATAGACGTTGTAGTAGCCGTATTGCCTGTTCGTGGAATAGTCCACGGCATTGAGCACCGCGCCCTTCACCCGAACTCCGGCATGCTCGAGACGGCGCTTGGCGATCTCGAGCTCCTTGGGAGGATTGAGGCCATAGCGTGCAACCATCAGGCAGGAGCCGGCATGCTTGCCGACTATTGCTGCATCGGTCACGGCCATCACCGGCGGAGTATCCAGTATCACCAGGTCGTAGTGTGGTGCAGCCCAGGCGAGCAGTTCATGGAAGGGTTTCTGCATGAGCAACTCGGAGGGGTTGGGGGGCACATTGCCGCGGGAAAGGAAATCGAGATTTTCGAGTCCGCTGGGACGAATGGCCTCGTCGATGCTCAGGCGATTGGACAGCAGTTCAGATAGCCCCCCCTTGGCGGCCTGTTGGAAGGCGTGGTGCAGATGCCCCTTGCGCATGTCGGCGTCGATCAGCAGCACTCTCTGCCCGGCCTGAGCACAGACCACGGCCAGATTGGCAGCAATGAAGCTCTTGCCGGCTTCAGGACTCGCCCCGGTGATCATCAGGCGGTTGTCGCTGGACTCCAGCATGGCGAAGTAGAGGCTGGTTCGCAGGCCACGCAGGGCCTCGACCGTCGGTTCCTCGGGGTTGGTGATAGCCAACAGTCCGCGGAAGACATTGACCCCTTCCTTGCGTCGACGCTTGAGGAAGTGCGATAGCCTGCCCTGGCCGGATGACACCGGCACAATCGCGTAGACCGGCAGCCCGATCGCCTCCAACTGATCGGGAGTCTCGACGGCACGGTTGAAGGCCAGCCTGAGCATCACCCCAACGATGGCCAGCAGGGTCCCCAGCAGAGCGCTGCCAACCGTCAGCAGGCCGACCCGAGGTGCGATGCTGCCACGCTGCAACACGCCAGTATCGAGTATCCTCACGTTGCCGACAGTACCGGCCTTGACCAGCCGCATCTCCTGACGCTTGTTGAGTAGCTGAACGTAGATCTCCTGGTTCACCTGGGTGTCACGGGTCAGGCGAAGCACCTCCTGCTGGGTCTCCGGCAGATTGTTGACGCTGGCCTCGAGCTGCACCTTCTCGGCCTGCAACTGCGAGCGTTTGCGCAGCAAGGCCTGATAGTTCGGGTGGGTGGGACGGAACCGCTCGGCCAGCTCCGCCTCAGCCAGCGCCAGCTCCGAGAGCTGGTTGTCCACGGCGACCAGGCTACGCAGCAGATTCTGTGTCTCGAAGGTCAGGTCGACTGAGTCCCGCTCGGCGCGATAGTCATTCAGGGCATTTTCGGCGTCCGTCAGTTCCACATTGACCTGCGGGATCTGCTCCTCGAGAAAAGCCAGCTGCTTCTCGGCCTCCTCGGACTGCCGCTGGACGTTCTGGGACAGGAAGACCCCGGTGATGGTATCGAGCACCCGGACGATCTGCTCGCGGTCCTGGCCGCTGAGCATCACTTGATAGACCCCGGAATCCTTGCCGCGGGTCTCAATCGTCAGTCTACGTTGCAGCTGGGCGATGGCATCGAGGTGCGACACGCGACGCATCTCGAACTCCGCTCCGGCATGGGCCTCGAGCTGGCTGACGAAAAGACGATAGCCTGATGTCTCGTCGTGAACCGTCTCCCCCACTCTCCCGCTCAGTACGGTCACCTCATCCCGGGTCAGCACGTAGTGGCCATCGTCTGCCACCCTCAGCACATGGATTCTCCCCTCGGCCTGGGTTGGCACATCGAAGCGAGACACCCGAAGGGTTTCACCGGCCCACACAAAGGGGCTGCTCTCGTTCTGCTCCCAGCCGCCTATCCTGCCCAGCCAGTCACCCAGGAACCCCGGCGTCAACCCATCGACCTGCTCACGGGTGAAGCCGTGATTGACCAGGAAATCCCCTACCATGGGCATGCGTCGCGGCGCGATCTGGATGGCCAGATCGAGGCGATCCACGGTTTCCCCTATCACCATGCGGGACTGGAGGATCTCCAGTTCGGCAGTCGTGGGGTTCCCCCCCTGGTCGCCCACCGCCAGGGTCTCGAGCAGCCCCAGGGTGGTGGTGCGCCCTTCGATCTGTATCAGGGTATCCGCCTGATAGATCCTCGGCTGGGAGCTGGCGTAGAAATACCCGCCGAGCAGGAACAGGATCCCCGTGAAGATGATCTTCCATTTATTATCCAGCAGGATGGAAACCAGCTTTACGAGACTGATATCCGGAGTGTCGCGCGAAGGCTCACTCGACAACCCGTGGTGACCTGGAAAAGCTGTCATGGCCATGATCTCTTGTTATAGATCCCCGACGTTATCGACCGATCTTGCGACATCACCCGGCAGGCTTACCGACGGTAACAGCAGCGAGATCACGTTGTTCCAGCGAGCCAACGGTGCGGAAGTGACATAGACCACATCCTGAGGCTCCAGAGAGAAGCGAGTGCCCAGCACGAGCCGAGTCGCGTCGCGGATATCAAGCTGGTAGACGGTGGCTACCCTGTCGGCGGAAGCGCCTGGCGGCATGGCGCGCACCACGAAGATGCCCGAGGGCTGGGCGCGACTCTCGTTGACCCCCCCCGCACGAGCAAGGGCCGTGGTCAGGGTGACCCGCTCATTCCCCAGCGCAATGGCGCCAGGGCGCAGAACCTGCCCCAATACCACCACGTTCTGATTCTCCGAGGTGGGCACGTGGAGCACGTCCCCGTCGCGCAAGAGCCGGTTCTGACTAAGGTCTCCCTGACGGAGCATGGCATGCAGGGAAATCGTCTCGTCGCGGCCATTGCCGTTGAGGGTGACGTTGTGCCAGTCGGCGTTGGGTCGTGCACCCCCGGCCTCGCTGATGGCGTCCAGCACGGTCATCGGCACAATGGTGATCGGCAGGGTGCCGGGATTCTCCACGGCCCCGCTGACATAGGCCTTCTGGGAGCGGAAGGCGGCCATGCCGACCTCCACCTGGGGCGCGGCAATCACCTCGGAGAGACGGCGAGTCAACAGGCTCCGAACCTCTTCCAGTGTCATGCCGGCCACCCGCACTCTGCCCACATAGGGGTAGAACATGGTGCCGTCGGGGCGCACCCGGTTGCCGGTCTCCGCCGCAGCGCGCTCGCTCCCCGCCGGGATGGTCAGTTCCGGGTGATCGTAGACGATCACACTAAGGACATCACCGGGGCCAATCCGGTACTCATAGTTCTCGATTTCCTGGCGAAGGCTGCCAGAAATAAGGCGGGAGGTGACCACTTCCTCAACCGGAGCATTGACCAGCTCAGGCGTGATTGGCACCACTTCCACACGAGAGTCAAGGGAGGAATCCACGTTTTTATGGTCGATATACCCTCCCGGAGATAGGGCGCAACCTCCGAGCATCAGCATTGCGAACAGTAGCCCTGCCGCTCTATAAGAGCTTCCGATTACAGGTCTATTCGAGGGAAATTCCTCAACCTCATTCATTGTCACAGGAAGCATATGAGTATC
The DNA here is from genome assembly GCF_014859505.1 of Halomonas sp. Taxonomy (GTDB): domain Bacteria; phylum Pseudomonadota; class Gammaproteobacteria; order Pseudomonadales; family Halomonadaceae; genus Halomonas. The sequence continues at coordinate 19,582 of NZ_JACUUD010000014.1, read as the reverse complement.
CCCTTGCCGTTCTCTCTGGACACGCTACCGCCCCGGAATCATGGTAATTTTCCGAGACCATGGGAGCTCTGACAGCCCTTTGACGAGCTGGCCTTGTAAGCCTTTTTTCCGATCCATGGGATAGGAAAACCAGGCGCATGACTCCGCTAACATCATCTTACATGGTTACAGAACTTATACATTCTGATTTTCAACAGCTAGCAGACATGACATAAAACATTAAAATAAACGTCATGGAGTTATGCAAAGCCCATATATCAGTGTGAAAACCACTAAGCATTTACTTCACAAACAGCATTAGAGAACTAATAGATGGGGATGAAAAAAATAACCGACACCCGTAAAGGGGTCGGCAAAGGAGGGGATACATCAAGATGAACAAGCGTAAGGCGGGGGGAAGAAAAAGGAAGGTAAAAAGAGGACGCTGCCGGGGGCTCACCCCTCCCGGCAGCGCCAGCGCGCCACGAGGTTCAGCAGCGCCAGGGTCAGCAGCGTAGCCGCTGCCCAACCCAGGGCATCCACGAGGCTATGATAGCCCGGGGGGGGAGACAGTGGGCGCTGGGTCATCCCGAACTCCACTACCCGGGTGAGGCCGTAGAGAATGAGGGCGAGACTCGCCAGGGGCAGAGCAGAGTGCCGGCGCGCCAGCCAGCGGGTCAGGGCCCAGGGCTCGCGCGGGGTCGGTTTCTCGGCAGGCTTGGGAGCAGGCCTGGCGGCCGGCCTGGGCGGTGCCGGAGCCTTTCGGGTGCGTGGCTTGGGTTGTACCCGACGCCGGACAGGAGGCCCGGCCAACAGCCCCCAGACCCAGCGACCTGAGCGCCACAGCACCCAGCCCAGGGTGAAGCTCACCGACAGCGCCAGCCCGCCCATCACCAGAACATACGCCATCGCGCGAATCCTTCGTTGCGATACTGGGCACTTATTGTGCCACACCGGCAGCGACGAGCGAGGGGCGGGCAGGTTCGAGCCAGCGAGCCGTTGACACCCTCCGGGAGCCCCTGCAAGGAGCTCCCCGGGCGCCCAGCGGCTGGTCGCTACTCGTCGCCGGCGCGATAGAGCGTCTGGATGCTGGAGAAATCCAGCGCGCCGTTACCCTGGGCGCTGTGCAGCGCGAACAGGTTGCGGGCCTGGGAGCCCATGGGCACCGAGGACTTCGAGCCCAGCGCCAGTTCCCAGGCGAGGCCCAGGTCCTTGGCCATCAGGTCGGTGAGGAAGCCACCCTGGTAGTCGCGGGAGGCGGCGGAGCCCTCCATCACGCCTGGCCACGGGTTGTAGACATTGAGCGCCCAGTTGCCGCCGCTGCTCTGCTTCATGATCTCGGAGAGAACCGCCGGGTCCATGCCGTTCTTGACACCCAGCGCCAGGGCCTCGGCGGTGCCGCTCATCAGGATACCGAGCAGCATGTTGTTGCAGATCTTGGCCACCTGCCCCGCGCCGTTGTCACCGGCGTGGAAGATGTTCTTGCCCATGGCCTCGAGCACCGGCCTGGCCTTGTCGAAGGCGGCCGAATCACCGCCGACGATAAAGGTCAGGATGCCGGCCTTGGCGCCGCCGACCCCGCCGGAAACCGGAGCATCCAGGTAACTGATCCCGCGTTCGGCGGCGGCGGCGGCCACGGTGCGGGCGTCATCCGGGGAGATGGTGGAGGCGTCGATCAAGAGCGGCTTGCCATCCAGAGTGTCAAGCAGGCCCGGCTCGCCGTTGCGGCCCAGGTAGAGCCCCTTGACGTGGGCACCGGCGGGCAGCATGGAGATGATCACCTCGGCACCGCGGACGCAGGCCTCGGCGCTCTCGCCCCGCTTGGCCCCTTCGGCTTCCAGGGTCTGGATGGCGCTCTCCACCAGGTCGAAGACGGTAACGCTGTGGCCGGCCTTGACCAGGTTGGTGGCCATGGGCGCACCCATGTTGCCGAGGCCGATAAAGGCGATATTCATGCTCGTACTCCTTGTTGTTGATGTGTTATCCGACCCGATGCCCGAGCCCAAGGTCACGCAGGGGGTGGGATTCGCTGTCCCAGGGCGAGGTAAACAGCGCCTGGATCGTCTCTTCCGGCACGCCGTCCGCATCCGAGTGGCTCCAGCGCGGGCTCTTGTCCTTGTCGATCAGCAGCGCCCGTACACCCTCGACGAAGTCGCCCTGGCGGCAGCACTGCACAGAAAGCACCAGCTCGTCGCGAAAGGCATCGGCCAGGCTGGAATGGGCGTGTCGGGCGAGCATGCGCCAGACCAGTTGGGCACTCAGCGGACAGCCGTCGGCCAGGCGCTGACGGTTGGCGGCGAGCCACCTGTCGTCGCGGGTATCGCTCAGGATTCGCTTCACCGCGGTTGCGGCATCTACGGCGCCTACCAGGGCCTGCAGATGGTCGAGGTTCGGCCATACCTGGCCGGCCGGTGCCCCCTCGCGAGCCTCGTGGTGGTCCAGCGCCTGCTGGACGGCGCCACGCAGGGCGGGGCCGCTGCGATCACCGTAGTCCGCCTCGGCCAGCGCGGACAGCACCAGGCCGCGGCGCTCGCGAGGAATGAAACGGTCCGCCATGCCCAGGTCCAGGGCATCGCGGGCGTTCAGGTGGGCGCCCGTCAGGCCCAGGTAGGCGCCCACGCCGGGTGGCATGCGGTTGAGGAACCAGCTGGCACCGATATCCGGGTAGAGGCCGATGGTGATCTCCGGCATGGCGATGCGAGTGGTCTCGGTGACGATGCGCTGGAAGCCGCCGGCCATCAAGCCGAGGCCGCCCCCCATGACGATGCCGTCGCCCCACACCATCAGCGGTTTGGGATAGGTGTGGATGCGATGGTCGAGGTGATACTCGGCGGTGAAGTAGGTCTCGGCCAGCAGACTGTCGCGGCCGGCTCCGCGATTGTCGCCCTCCTCGGTCAGCGAGCGGTAGAGGGCCACCACGTCGCCGCCGGCACAGAAGGCCTTGTCGCCGCTGCCCTCGAGCCACACGGCGACAATGCTGCGATCCTCCGCCCAGGCCTCGAGCTTGGCATCCAGCTGGTGGACCATCTCCAGGGAGAGGGCGTTGAGGGACTTGGGGGCATTGAGGGTCGCCACGCCGATCCGCCCACCGTCACCGGTAGGCAGCTCGTCGAAGCGTACGGGAAGATCCGACATCGAGAGTTATCTCCTTATTGCATCGACTCGATCACGCCATCCGCCATCAGCCGCCGGGCCACGATCAACCGCATGATCTCGTTGGTGCCCTCGAGGATCTGATGGACACGGGTATCGCGAACCAGCCGTTCCAGGGGGTACTCGCGGATATAACCATAGCCACCGTGAAGTTGCAGGGCCTCGTTGCAGACGGTGAAGCCCACATCGGTGGCGAAGCGCTTGGCCATGGCGCAGTGCGCGGTGGCCTCGGGGTCGTCCTGATCCAGGCGCCAGGCGGCCTGGCGAACCATCAAGCGGGCGGCGGTAAGCTCGGTGGCCATGTCGGCGAGCTTGAACTGGAGCGCCTGGAACTGGTTCAGTTCACGCCCGAACTGCTTGCGCTCCGCCATGTAGTCACGGGCCAGGGTCAGGGCGTGCTGGGCGGCCCCCAGGGAACAGCTGGCGATGTTCACGCGGCCACCGTCGAGGCCCTTCATGGCGAACTTGAAGCCCTCGCCCTCCGCACCCAGTCGATTGCCGACCGGCACACGCACGGAATCGAAGCTCACCAGGCGAGTCGGCTGGCTCTTCCAGCCCATCTTCTCCTCGTTCTTGCCGTACTCGACGCCGGCGGCGTCGGCCGGCACCACGATGGCCGATACCCCGCCGGCAGCGCTGTCCGGCTCACCGGTACGCGCCATCACCACCAGCACTTCGGTGGCGCCGGCGCCGGAGATGAACATCTTGCTGCCGCTGATCACATACTCATCACCGTCACGAACGGCCCGAGTACGCAGGTTGGCGGCATCGGAACCGGCACCGGGCTCAGTCAGGCAGTAGGAGCCAAGCACCTCGCCGGTTACCATGGCGGGGACCCAGGCCTCGCGCAGGGCGTCATCGCCCCAGGTCGCGATCATCCAGGTCACCATGTTGTGGATGGTGAGGTAGGCGGTGGTCGCCACACAGCCCTGGGCAAGCTGCTCGAAGATCAGCGAGGCATCGAGACGCAAAAGCCCCAGGCCTCCGTGCTCCTCCGGGGTATAAATGCCGAGAAAGCCGGTCTCGCCGGCGCGGCGGATGACATCCAGCGGGAAGTGGGAGGTGGCGTCCCACTCGGCGGCGTGGTCGGCCAGTTCGGCCTTCGAGAAGTCGGCGGCGGCCTGGACCAGCGCCTTCTGGTCGTCGCTCAGGGAGAAATCCATGGTGGTATCCTCGTCTGCGTATCGGTTGCGTTGTAGTTGGCTGCATTGACTGGATTCAGGAGTTGGCGCATGCCGAGTTCGCTCGTCGCTCGTCTGACGCACGGCCCTGGCACCAACCTAGCACTTGCTAGGTTTATCCCACATCACCCCATGGTCTAACAAGCACTTTACGTTAACGTCAACCTCGGCTAGTGTTGCCCTCAGCGAGCGGCGTGCGCCCCGCCCCGCCACACAATTAAAGGAAGACGCTCATGACTCAGCGCACAGAGAGCGACGCGGCTCAGCCAGGCGGCCTGCCCCGCCAACGGCGCACCTTCAGCATCGGGGAGCTGGCCAAGATGTTCGAGGTGACGCCTCGCACGATCCGCTTCTACGAGCAGGAGGGGCTGCTGGCCCCAGAGCGCCGCGGCCAGACTCGCGTCTACCGCGAGAAGGATCGGGTGCGTCTCAAGCTGACCCTGCGCGGCAAGCGCCTCGGCTTCTCACTGGCCGAGATCCGCGAGGTGGTGATGATGTACGACGCCATGCCCGACGGCAACGCGCGCCAGTTGCAGCGTCTTCTCGAGATCCTGGCCGACAAGCGGGCCAACCTGGAGCGTCAGCTCGAGGATATCCGGCTGATGCACAGAGAGCTCGACGACGTCGAGAGCCGCGCCCGTGAGGTGCTGTCCGGCCTCGGCGTCGAACCCCCGAAGCACTGAGGCCGCCAGCGACCAGGGTCATGACCGTGTTGCACCACTGCACACCCAGCAACAACAAAGAGACGGTAGACGATGACACGCCAACATACTCCGATCAGCTACGTGAGCGGCATCAGCGACACCCCCCTCAAGGGCCAGACCATCGGCGACTGCTTCGATGAGACCGTCGCCCGTTTCCCGGATCGTGATGCCCTGATCAGCCTCCACCAGGACCTGCGCTACACCTGGCAGGAACTCCAGGCCGCCGTCGACCAGGCCGCCCGCGCCCTGCTCGCCCTGGGCGTCAGGAAGGGTGACCGCGTCGGCATCTGGTCGCCCAACTGCGCCGAGTGGACCGTTACCCAGTTCGCCACGGCGAAGATCGGCGCCATCCTGGTCAACATCAACCCCAGCTACCGCACCCACGAGCTGGAGTACGCCCTCAAGCAGTCTGCTGCCTCCACGCTGATCCTGCAGGGCGGGTTCAAGGGCTCCGATTACGTGGCCACCCTGGCCGAGCTGGCCCCGGAGCTGCGTGACGCCAGTCCCGGCACCTTCCAGAGCGCGAAGCTGCCAGAGCTCGAGCGGGTAATCTGCCTGGATGCCGATCGTGCCCTGACCGGCATGTTCAGCTGGCCGTCGATGCTGGCCCACGCCGACGAGGTCTCCGCCGAACACCTGGCCGAGGTACAGGCCACGCTGCAGTTCGACGACCCGATCAATATCCAGTACACCTCGGGTACCACCGGCGCGCCCAAGGGCGCGACCCTGTCCCACCACAACATCCTCAACAATGGCTTCTTCGTGGCGCGCACCATGGCGCTCACCGAGGAGGACCGCATGGTGATCCCGGTGCCGCTCTACCACTGCTTCGGCATGGTGATGGGCAACCTGGGCTGCGTGACCCACGGCGCCACCATGATCTACCCGGGCAACGGCTTCGATCCGGAGGCGACCCTGCGCGCGGTCTCCGAGGAGCGCGCCACCACCCTCTACGGCGTACCCACCATGTTCATCGCCGAACTGGAGCACCCGGAGTTCGAGCGCTTCGACCTCTCCTCCCTGCGCACCGGCATCATGGCGGGCTCCATCTGCCCCATCGAGGTGATGCGCAAGGTGATCGACCGCATGAACATGAAGGACGTCACCATCTGCTACGGCATGACCGAGACCAGCCCGGTGAGCTTCCAGACCCAGACCGACGCCCCGCTGGAGAAGCGCGTCACCACCGTGGGCACCATCCACCCCCACCTGGAGGTGAAGCTGGTGAGCCCGGAGACCGGTGCCGTGGTGGGCCGCGGCGAGACCGGCGAGCTCTGCACGCGCGGTTACAGCGTGATGCTGGGCTACTGGAACAACGACGAGGCCACCGCCAAGGCCATCGACAGCGCCGGCTGGATGCACACCGGCGATCTGGCCACCATGGACGACGAGGGCTACGTGGCCATCGTGGGGCGCATCAAGGACATGATCATCCGCGGCGGCGAGAACATCTACCCGCGCGAGATCGAGGACTTCCTCTACACCCACCCCGCCATCTCCGACGTCCAGGTGATCGGCGTGCCGGACGAGAAGTACGGCGAGGAGGTGATGGCCTGGGTGAAGCTGGCCGATGGCCAGCAGCTGACCGCCGACGAGCTCAAGGCATTCTGCAAGGGCAAGATCGCCCACTACAAGGTGCCCCGCTACGTGAAGTTCGTCGACGAGTTCCCGATGACGGTCACCGGCAAGATCCAGAAGTTCAAGATGCGCGAGGAAGCGACCCACGAACTAGGACTGGAATAAGCCTCAGCGGCGGGGGAGCGGAGCGTGACCCGATCTCCCTCGACGGCTCGTGAACACCCGCCCCGCGGCCACTGGCTGCGGGGTGGTTCGTTACGGGCCGGCGATCGGTCGCCGCCGCCAGTCACCCGGGGGGCGACAACCCACCAAAGGAGGCATTGGCGGTTGATCGGTGGAGATGGTATGACCCACTGATGCTTCAGCGACTCATGCCTCAACGACAACGACGCAAGCGAGACCGCCATGCAGGACCTGCTGCTCCCCCTGGCCATGACCGGTGCCTTCGGCGCCATCGTGGGCACCCTCTACCGACTCTCCCGACGCCCGGGCTACCGGCGCCCGCTGCTCTTCCCGCTGGTGGGCCTGATCGCCGGAACGATCGGCTTCGTGATCTACCGTGTGCTGGTGGCCACCACTGGGGCGCCGCTGTGGCTGCTGCCCCTGCTGGTGGTGCTGCAGATCTGGCTGTGGCTCGGCCCCTTCGGCCCGGCCGCCCGGGGCACCGGGCAGGATGACCCGGGGCGCTGAATCTCAGTCGCCGGCCAGGCGGAACTCGCCGATGCGAGCCACCGTACGCGCATGGGCCTCTCGCTCACGGCAGGCCGAGAGAAAGCCCTGGAGGCGAGGGCAGCCCGCAATACCACCTCCCCCGGCCAAGGCCAGCACCGGGAAGCTCATCTGGATGTCGGCGGCGCTGAACGTCTCGCCGGCAAACCAGGGCCCCTCGGCCAGTTCGCTCTCCCAGAAGTCCCGCAACCGCCGAATCTCCGGCCCCAGGTACTGCTGCTCCACCCCGCGAGCGAACAACCGCCCCAGCGGACGCGCCAGGGCGGGTACCGGCGGCTGGCCGAGCCGCGAGAACACCAGGCGCATCACCAGCGGCCCCATCCCCGAACCCTCGGCATGGTGCAGCCAGAACCGGTAGCGTTCCCAGGCATCGCCGCCCCTCGGCGGCGCCAGCCGCCCCTCGGCGTCATGATGCTCGATCAGGTAGTCGCTGATGGCCCCCGACTCGGCGATCACCCGATTGTCGCGGGCCAGGTCGCGAATCACCGGCGCCTTGCCCAGCGGGTGCACCGCCCGCAGCGAGTCCGGTGCCTGCAGGGTCACCGGATCACGCCGGTGGGTGATCAGCTTGTACTCGAGCCCCAGTTCCTCCAGCAGCCAGACCACCCGCTGGGAGCGGGAGTTCTCCAGGTGATGAACCTCTATCATGTCGTTTCCTCGCGTCGAATCATTGGCGAACCCTAACGCCGATCACCCCCGATGTCCTGCCAAGGTCGCCTTTGCGGCGCCCCGGTCGGGCACTAGACTGACCAGCAACGAGTCATCAAGACAACAATGACGACAACACAACAGAGATGGAGAACGCCATGGCCAAGGTCCTGGTGGTGGACGATGAACCCAACATCGTCCTGTCGCTGGAGTTCCTGATGCAGCAGGCCGGCTTCGAGGTGGTGACCGCCGAGGATGGCGAGAGTGCCCTTGCGCGGGTCGCAGAAGGCACCCCGGATCTGGTGCTGCTCGACATCAGCCTGCCGGGCATCAGCGGCTTCGATGTGCTCGAACGCCTGCGCGCCGACCCCGACCATGCCCGCCTGCCGATCATCATGCTCACCGCCCACGGCCGCGAGGTGGAGCGTGAGAAGGGCCTGGCGCTGGGCGCCGACGATTACATCACCAAACCCTTTTCCACCCAGGCGCTGGTCGACAAGGTCAAGGCGCTGCTCGCCGAGGTCTCCTGATGGCGCGACGTCTCCCCGGGCTGCCCCGCCGCCAGCGTCTGATCGGTCTCTGGCTGCTGCTCAGCGGCGTCAGCATCTTCGGCGGTGCCACCTTCGCCCTGTGGCTCGACACCCTCTTCCAGCCAACGGGTATGGCCCGCCTGGTGCTCTGGCTGGGCTGCTTCTCCGGGGGCGGCACCATCTTCCTGGTGGGCCTGCTGCTGGAGCGTCAGCTGTTCACCCCGCTGCGCCACCTGCAGGTGCAGCTGGCACGCCTGGTGGCCAATCCCGACGCCCGCGAGGACTATCCCCCCGAGGGCTGGCTGCGCGCACTCGGGCCTGACCTGGTGCGGGTACGCGATGCCTGGCGCACCGACCGCGGTCGCCTGGCCACTGCTCACGCCGAGGGCGCACGCAGCGCCGCCCGCATTCGCCAGGAACTCGAGACCCTGTTGCAGGTGCTCGACACCCCGCTGCTGCTCTGCGACCAGCACCGCCGGGTGCTGCTCTTCAACCAGGCGGCCGAGCGCCTCTTCGAGGACCATCATGGACTGGGGCTGGGCAAGCGTCTCGAGAGCCTGCTGCCCGCCGTCAGCCTCCAGGACGCCCTGGGGCAGTTGCCTCGGGACGGCTCCCCGCGGGAGGCTCTGGTGCCCTGTGACGAACGCTGGCTGCGCGCCGTGATGCGTCGGGTACCGGGCAGCCACGGCGAGACCCTGCTCACCCTGAGCGACACCACCGCCGCCTGGACCAGCGAGATGGGTGCCCGCGCCGACCTGCTCGACAGCCTGCCCCGCCTGCGCCGCCACAGCGCCAGCCTGACCAGTGCGGCTGATGCCCTGACCTCCCTGGGCAGCGCCTCGGGTGAGATGCGCCAGCGCCTTGAACGTGTGATCGACGAGGAGAGCCAGTCCCTGGGCCAGGACATCGAGCATCTCGCCGCCCTCGTGGAGCAGATGCAGCACGAGGGAGAGCGACTGGTGCCGCTGTGGTCCAACGACCTGTGGGAGGCCCTCAACGAGCGCCGCGCCGGACAGGTCAAGGTGGTGCCGGTCGGCATGCCCGCCTGGTTCAAGGGCGATGCCACGGCGCTGCTGGTGATGCTTGGCTCGCTGATCGAGGGGCTTCAGGAGCATCGAGCTCCGGAGGAACTCGAGGGGGAGGTCTGCCTTGGCAACAAGCGGGTCTATCTGGACCTGATCTGGCAGGGCGCGCCGCTCAACGAAGGCCAGCTCACCGAGTGGCAGCAGCAACGCCTGGACGACCTGCCGCTCTCGCCGCGGGTGGCCGACGTGCTGCGCCAGCACGCCAGCGACGCCTGGAGCCTGGCCGATGACGACGGCGTGCACGCCCGCCTGCGCCTGCCGATGCCCGCCACCGATCGGGTCGGCGCCCCGCGGCCGGCCACCCCGCCGCGCCCCGAGTTCCATGACTTCGGCATCGCCGACCTGCCGCCACCCGACGCCGCGCTGGCCGCCCGCCCGCTGCGCGCCCTGGAGGTGGTGGCCTTCGATACCGAGACCACCGGCCTCGAGCTGCGCCGAGGCGACACCGTGATCAGCATCGGCGCCTGCCGCGTGGTCAATACCCGCCTGCTGGCCAGCGAGGTGTTCGACGTGCGCGTCGACCCCGGCAAGCCGATCCCCCCGGCCAGTACCGCCATCCATGGCATCACCGACGCCGACGTCGTGGGCGCCCCGCCTCTGCCGGTGGTGCTGCCGCGCTTCCGCGATTACGTCGGCGAGGCGGTGATCCTCGCCCACAATGCCGCCTTCGACCTCCTGGCCCTGCAGCCGCCTGGCGCCGGGGTGACCCTGGACATGCCGGTGCTCGACACCCTGCTGATCTCGAGGGCCCTGGACGCCAGCCTGGACGGCCACGATCTGGACAGCCTGGCCGAGCGCTACGGTCTCAGCTTCCCGCCGGGCACGCGGCATACCGCCCTGGGCGACGCCCGGGTCACCGCCGAGCTGTGGCTGGCCCTGCTGCCGCGGCTAGAGGCCCGCGGCATCGACACCCTCGAGAAGGCGCTGGCCCTGCAGACCAGCGCCCTGGACAAGGAGGACGCCTGCGCCTCATGAACTCACCCCCCAGGACCCTTCGGGTGCCGGCATGAACACTCCACGTCTCGGCGAGCGACTGGTGGCCCTGGTACTACTGGCCACCCTGCTGTTCACCCCGCCGTTGGTGCTGGTCTTCGACCGCCCGGCCGGCGGCCCCTCCTGGCTGCCGCTCTACCTGTTCCTCGCGTGGGGGGTGGTGATCGCCCTGGCCGCCTGGCTCCTCGAGCAGCGCTCGGGGGAGTGACCATGGAGACGGCGAAGCGATGAGAACCGATGCAGTCGTCCTGAGCGTCGCCTTCGGCTACCTGGCGCTGCTCTTCGTGATTGCGGCCTGGGGCGATCGTCGCGCCGAACAGGGGCGGTCGCTGATTGGCTCCCCCACCGTCTATGCCCTCTCCATCGCCGTCTACTGCACCGCCTGGACCTTCTATGGCAGCGTGGGACGCGCCGCCGAGCATGGTCCCAGCTTCCTGCTGATCTACCTGGGGCCGACCCTGGCCATGCTGCTGTCGCCCTTCCTGATCCGCAAGATGGTGCGCATCGCCAGCGCCCAGCGCATCACCTCCATCGCCGACTTCATCAGCGCTCGCTACGGCAAGAGCTCGAGCCTCGGCGCCCTGGTGGCGCTGATCGCCCTGGTCGGCATCACCCCCTACATCACCCTCCAGCTCAAGGCGATCACGGTGAGCCACGCGGTGCTCGTCAACTATCCCCAGGCCCCGGAGCTTAGCCTGGTCGAGGAGGCCTTCTGGGTCGACAAGTCGTTCTGGGTGGCGCTGGTGCTGGCGGTGTTCATCATCCTCTTCGGCACCCGCCATCTGGATGCCAGCGAGCGCCACGAGGGCATGGTGGCGGCCATCGCCTTCGAATCGCTGGTCAAGCTGGTGGCCTTCCTCTCGGTGGGCATCTTCGTGGTGTTCGTGCTGTTCCACGGTCCCGGGGATCTCTTCGCCCAGGTGGCAGCCAGCCCCGAGCTGGTGGGCGCCATGGGCCTGGACGCCGTGCCGGGTGGCGCCAGCGGCTGGATCGGCATGCTGGTGCTGGCCTTCCTGGCCTTCATCACCCTGCCCCGCCAGTTCCAGGTGCTAGTGGTCGAGAACGTCGATGAGCGCCACCTCAAGCGGGCCAGCTGGCTCTTTCCGCTCTACCTGCTGGCCATCAACCTGTTCGTGATCCCCATTGCCCTGGCCGGCATGCTGCTCTCCGCCGGAGATCCGGACAGTTTCGTGCTGACTCTGCCGCTGTCGGCGGGGCTGGAGGCACTTCCGCTGCTGGTCTTCATCGGCGGGCTCTCGGCGGCCACCAGCATGGTGATCGTCGAGACCATCGCGCTCTCGACCATGGTCAGCAACCAGCTGATCATGCCGCTGCTGCTGCGCTCCCGGCGCCTGCACCTGGGCAGCCGCGGCGAGCTGGCCGGCTGGCTGCTGGGCATTCGCCGTGTGGCCATCGTGCTGATCCTGCTGCTGGGCTACCTCTACCACGCCCTGATCGGCGACTCCTACAGCCTGGTGACCATCGGCCTGGTCTCCTTCGCCGCCGCAAGCCAGTTCGCCCCGGCGATGCTGATCGGCATGTACTGGCGCGGCGCCACCCGCCGTGGCGCCGCCCTGGGTATGATCGCCGGCACCCTGATCTGGGCCTGGACCCTGCTGATCCCGGGCTTCGCGCAGTCCGGCTGGGTAGACGATACCTTCCTGACACTCGGCCCCTTTGGCCTGGAGTGGCTGAAGCCCTATGCCCTGTTCGGCCTGGAAGACTGGGACATCTACTCCCACTCACTGCTGTGGAGCCTGACCGCCAACGTCGGCCTGCTGGTGGGCATCTCGCTGTTCACCCGCCAGTCTCCTCTGGAACAGACCCAGGCGGCGCTGTTCACCGAGGCCATGCACCCCGGCCTGATGGAGACCTCGCTGTGGCACGGCCAGACCACCCGGGGTGAGCTGCGCAACCTGCTCGACCGCTATCTGGGCGCGGGCGCCAGCGCCCGGGTCTTCACCGGGTATCCGGGAGAGGAGCCCACCAACGACCAGCCGGCCCCGCCGGAGCTGATCGCCCGGGCCGAGCAGGCCCTTTCCGGGGCGCTCGGCAATGCCTCTGCACGGGTGCTGATCAACTCCGTGGTGCGCGGCGAGGCGCTGGACCTGGAGTCGATCCTCAGCATCCTCGACACCACCTCGGAGACTCTGGAGGTCAACCGCCGCCTGGAGCAGAAGTCCGAGGAGCTGGCCCGGGCCAGCGAGGATCTTCGCGCCGCCAACGAGCGCCTGCGCGAGCTCGACCGCCTCAAGGACGAGTTCGTGGCCATGGTCAGCCACGAACTGCGCACCCCGCTCACCTCGATCCGCGCCTTCGCTGAGATCCTGCGCGACAGTGGCGATCTGCCCGAGGAGAAACGGGTGCACTTCCTCAACGTGGTGGTCAAGGAAAGCCAGCGACTGTCACGGCTGATCGAGGAGATCCTCGACCTGGCACGCCTGGAGAGCGGACGACTCACCCTCAACCCCCAGCGCCTGGACCTGGTGGAGCTGACCCGCCACAGCGTCGATGCCGTGCACCACATGCAGGAGAATCGTGGCGTGGCACTGGAGGTGCAGATCGAGGTCGAGCAGGCCCCGGTGGTGGGCGACCCGGATCGCCTGGAGCAGGTGATCATCAATCTGCTCGACAACGCCGGCAAGTTCGCCGACGAGGCCAACCCGAAGGTGCTGCTGCGTCTGGGGCGCTACAAGAACCATTACCGCCTGTCGGTGGAGGACAACGGCCCCGGCATCGTCGAGGAAGAGCGCGAGCGGGTGTTCGAGAAGTTTCACCAGATCCAGCGCCCCGGCGAATCCCCGGAAAAGAGTCGCGGACGCCCTCGGGGCAGCGGCCTGGGGCTGCCCATCAGCCGCGGGATCGTCGCCCATCTGGGCGGCCGGCTATGGGTGGAGGACGCCCCCATCCTGGGCGGAGCCTGCCTGACCATGGAACTGCCCAATGCGCCGACGCAGGGCGATGAGGGCTGACGCTTCGCCAGGTGACGGTGATCGAGCCTGACCCTGCCTACCCTCGCTTCGCCCGCCGCTTGAGCCGTCGGATCTGCAGCAGGTCATGGCGCAGCAGCAGGCGCTGATCCTCGCCGAGGCGCGAGACATCCACCCAGCCATCGGCGCCACGCCCCGTCCTGAGCCCGCGGCACTGTTCCTCCAGCTGCAATCCCTGGAGCCGCTCCAGGGCGGCGGTCAGGGCGCGGCAGCGCTCGGCGGGCAGCACCTCCTTCACCACCAGGGCCGCTAGCCGCTCCCGGGTGTCGATCTCGCGCACACCATGGCGCAGCGAGAGCAGCCGGGCAGCGGCCACCAGCGGCAGCAGTCCCTGTCGCTTGAGGTCGATCGCGTTCTCGTGGGGCGCTCCCTCCAGCGAGCCCGACAGCCTCCCGAAGCGGTCCAGGGCCATCGGCAGATCGTCGAGCAGCACCCCCATCTCATCCAGGAACAGCCCGGCCCGGGGCATCAGGCGGGCCACGCGGTCGGCCAGGGCCTCGGCCAGGACCCCTTCACCATGGACCGGCCGGAAATCGAGGAGGATATTGGCCTGCTGCACACGCTTGGTGCGGCGCTCGGCGGTCCAGAGGATCAGCTGTTCGCCCCACTCGGAGAGACGCTTTCGCCACATGGGCCAGCGCGCCATCACGTGGCCGCTGCACAGCGGAATGCCGGCCTGGTCCAGCCGGTCGGTGAAGCGCTCGCCCAGCGCCTGGAAGTAGCCATCGATCTCGGTGTGCCGGCTGTCCGGGTAGTCGGCGATGATCATGCCATTGTCCTGATCGGGCGCCAGCAGGCTCTCCTGGCGGGCCCCCGACCCCATGATCAACACGCAGAAGGCGACCGGGGGGGACCCCCAGCCCTGCCCCAGCATCTCGCTCTGCGCCAGTTGGATGGCGCGACGATAGAGCCAGTCGTTGTGGTCACTGATCAGCTGGCTGATGCGCCAGGCAGGGAGATCGAGACGCATGAGCGCCTCCACCAGGCGAGGCTGCCAGGCGTGGGCGTCGGGCAGGGTCGGCGCCGGCCCCAACTCGGCCAGGGCGTCACGCAATGGGGCCAGGAGTGGCGGCAACCGCCCGGGGTCGGGAAGCTCGCCGTCGGCGAACAGCAAACGCCACGAGGAGGCGCGGTGAAGCAGGCGCATGGCAGCTCCGAGCAACAGACACCGACCCAGTGTAGCCGCGCGCCCACCCGGAAACACTTGGGCGAAAGGGGCATGGCAACCGCCCTGGTGACACAGGTTACGCGCTCCGCTCAGCGGGGTCGGAACATCTCCTCGCCCACCTCGTCGATGAAGCGCTGCGCCTTGCTGACCATCAGTTGGTCGCAGGCCTCGCGGCCGGGCACCATGTCGGAGCGCTCGAAGCGGTGCTCCTGCACCTCGCCGTCCGTACCGGGCTTGCGAATCCAGCCGCTGACCCGATACTGGCCGCCCTGATCGGCGGGCTCGGAGATGATCTGATAGCCCTGGTAGGTTACCGACTCGGCGGCCGGCGCGCTGGCAGGCGCCTTCTCGCCACCGCCGAACAGCCCGGACAGCAGTTTCTTCAGCATCGTGATTCTCCTTTGGCCTCTCTTCATTACCCAAGAACAGCGACGCCGGCATCAGCCGGCGTCGCATGCGGGTCACGCAGGCGGGTCTCAGTCCTGCTTGCGGCCCTTGCCGGCCGCAATGCGCAGGCGCAGGGCGTTGAGCTTGATGAAGCCCTCGGCATCCTTCTGATCGTAGGCGCCGGCGTCATCCTCGAAGGTGGCGATGGACTCGTCGAACAGCGACTGCTCGGACTTGCGGCCCACCACGATGGCGTTGCCCTTGTAGAGCTTCATGCGCACCACGCCGGAGACGTTCTTCTGGGTCTCGTCGATGGCGGCCTGCAGCATGCGGCGCTCCGGGCTCCACCAGTAGCCGTTGTAGATCACCTTGGCGTACTTCGGCATCAGCTCATCCTTGAGATGCGCCTCCTCGCGATCCAGGGTGATGGACTCGATGGCGCGATGGGCCTTGAGCATGATGGTGCCGCCGGGGGTCTCGTAGCAGCCGCGGGACTTCATGCCCACGTAGCGGTTCTCGACGATATCCAGGCGCCCGATGCCGTTGTCGCCGCCCAGCTTGTTGAGGGTCTCGAGCACCTCGTGGGGGCGCATCGGGGTGCCGTCGATGGCCACGATGTCGCCTTTCTCGTAGGTCAGCTCCACGTAGGTGGGCGTGTCCGGGGCGGTTTCCGGGGAGACGCTCCAGCGCCACATGTCCTCCTCGGCCTCGACCCAGGGATCCTCGAGGATGCCGCCCTCGTAGGAGATGTGCAGCAGGTTGGCATCCATGGAATAGGGCGACTTCTTCTTCTTGGAGGAGAAGTCCACCGGGATGCTGTGCTCATCGCAGTAGGCCATCAGCTTCTCGCGGGAGGTCAGGTCCCACTCGCGCCAGGGCGCGATCACCTTGACGCCGGGCTTGAGGGCATAGGCGCCCATCTCGAAGCGCACCTGGTCGTTGCCCTTGCCGGTGGCGCCGTGGGAGATGGCATCGGCGCCGGTCTGGTTGGCGATCTCGATCAGGCGCCGGGCGATCAGCGGGCGCGCGATGGAGGTGCCGAGCAGGTACTCACCCTCGTAGATGGTGTTGGCACGGAACATCGGGTAGACGTAGTCGCGCACGAACTCCTCGCGCAGGTCCTCGATGTGGATCTCCTTGACGCCGAGTGCCTGTGCCTTGGCGCGCGCCGGCTCGACTTCCTCGCCCTGGCCGATGTCGGCGGTGAAGGTCACCACCTCGCAGTTGTAGGTCTCCTGCAACCACTTGACGATAACGGAGGTGTCCAGGCCACCGGAGTAGGCGAGCACGACCTTCTTGACATCGGACATTCGGGGCTCCTCGTTGAAAGCTAGGGGGTTGGCATCAGAGGATGCAGTATAGCGCGCCATCGGCACGGCGAATACCGGCCCCGGGACGCCCGGAGGTCAACCTGCTAGACTTGCGCGGATTCGCCCCGGGGCCTTCGGGACGGGGAGACCGAGACCGAAAGACGCAAGGAGAGGGTGAATGAGCGAGGCGATCGCCCGCGACCTGCTGGCACAGCGATTCCGCAGCTTCCTGCCGGTCGTGGTAGACGTGGAAACCGGCGGCTTCAACGCCGAACGCAACGCGATCCTGGAGATTGCCGCGGTGACCCTGACCATGGATGCCCAGGGCAACCTGCTGCCCGAATCCACCTATGCCTTTCATGTGAAACCCTTCGAGGGGGCCGAGGTCGAGCAGTCGGCGCTCGACTTCACCGGCATCAGGCTCGACGACCCGCTGCGCCAGCAGGTCGCGCTCTCCGAGGCCCAGGCGCTCGGCGAGATCTTCCGGCCGGTGCGCAAGGCCATCAAGGCCCATGGCTGCACCCGCGCCGTGCTGGTCGGCCACAACGCCGCCTTCGATCACGGTTTTCTGAACGCCGCCGTCAGCCGCTGCGGCATCAAGCGCAATCCTTTCCACCCCTTCTCCAGCTTCGACACCGCATCGCTGGCGGGCCTGATGTACGGCCAGACCGTGCTGGCCAGGGCCTGCGGCGCCGCCGGCATCCCCTTCGACAACGGAGAAGCCCACTCGGCCCGCTACGATACCGAACGCACCGCCGAGCTGTTCTGCGCCATGGTCAACCGTTACAAGGATCTGGGCGGCTGGTCCCAGGCCCAGCGTGAGCAGGGGATGGACGAACTGCCCTAGGCCAATCCTGCCGGAAGACGACAAACGCAGAAACGCCCACCCGGGGATCGGATGGGCGTTTCTGCCGGCCGCTTGTCTACTCGCTGCTTGACCCCGGTGACTCGCCGCCCGGGACGAAGCCGGGTCAACCCTGGGGCTGATCCTCCTGATGCTTGGCGGCCGTTTCCTTGATCAGCTTCTCGAGCTCACCGCTCTGGTGCATCTCCACCACGATATCGCAACCGCCGACCAGCTCACCCTCTACCCACAGCTGGGGAAAGGTGGGCCAGTTGGCGAACTTGGGCAGCTCGGTGCGAATGTCCGGGTTGTCCAGGATATTGACGAAGGCGAAGCGCTCGCCGCAGGCCATCAGCGCCTGGACGGTCTGAGCGGAGAAGCCACACTGGGGCAACTGCGGCGTGCCCTTCATGTAGATCAGGATGGGGTTATCGCCGATCTGGCGCTGGATGTTCTCGAGGGTGGTGCTCATGGCGTCTCCCTGTTCTCGTCGCGAATGCCGGTGCGGGCCAATACCCGAGCCCGACGCTAGGTCTTGATCTCCCATTCTACTGATACCGAGCGCGTTGCGCATCCCCCGGCGCCTGGCTAGGATGGACGTTTTTTCCCGTGGAGCACGCCCAATGGCCACCCGCCACTTCCTGACCCTGCTGGACCTGAGCCAGGACGAGCTGCGCTATCTCATCCAGCGCGCCATCACCATCAAGAACGAGCTGAAGGCCGAGGGCCCGGTCTATGCACCATTGCGCAACCGCACCCTGGCGATGATCTTCGAGAAGTCCTCGACCCGCACCCGAGTCTCCTTCGAGACCGCCATGGCGCACTTCGGGGGCCATGCGCTGTTCCTGTCGCCCCGCGACACCCAGCTCGGCCGCGGCGAACCCATCGGCGACACCGCCCGGGTGCTCTCGGAAATGGTCGACGCGGTAATGATCCGCACCTTCTCCCATCCCGGGCTGGAGACATATGCCGCCTCGAGTTCGGTGCCGGTGATCAACGCGCTGACAGACGACTACCACCCCTGCCAGCTGCTGGCCGACGTGATGACCTGGACCGAGCTGCGCGGCAGCGTCGCCGGGCGCACCGCGGTGTGGATCGGCGACGGCAACAACATGTGCCACTCCTGGATCAATGCCGCCCGCCAGTTCGACTTCCAGCTACGCATCTGCTGCCCGGAGGGCTACGAACCCCGCCAGGATATCCTCGCCGCGGCCGGTGACCGGGTGACGATCCTGCGCGACCCCGCCGAGGCGGTAGTCGACGCCGACCTGATCACCACCGATGTGTGGGCCTCCATGGGCCAGGAGGAGGAGCAGGCCAGGCGCGAGGCCGACTTCGCCGGCTTCCAGGTGACCGAGGCGCTGCTCGACCGGGCCAAGCCCGACGCGCTCTTCCTGCACTGCCTGCCCGCCCACCGCGGCGAGGAGATCAGCGAGACCCTGCTCGACGACCCTCGGGCCGTGGTCTGGCAGGAAGCGGGCAACCGCTTGCACGCCCAGAAGGCGCTGATCGAATTCCTGCTGCTCGGACGAGTCGAGGGCTGATCACGACGAGTCCCTGTGGCGCTCCACTCCAGGGACTCTGCCCGGCATTTCATGTAAGACCTTTGTATAACTCAGACCTTGGTAGTATACTGCGCCGCAGCACATCCTCAGCGTGAAAGGAAATGCGGCACATGATGATCGACGCTTCCCCTCTCGCCGGCATGCAGCGCAGCCTGCGGCAATGCCTCTCCAACATGGCAGCCCTGCTTTATCACCATGGTTATGTGCTGGAGACCATCTCCATCCCCCATCGGGGCCTCGAACGCCATGACGTGGCGAACCTCTCGAGCGCCTCCAGCGAATGGCAGACCTGCGAAAGGGTCCTGATCAACAGCGAGGCGGCCTCGTGGAACGAACACAACCGACTGGTACTCACCTCGCTTGGCCGTGAACTGCTGTTCGACATGTTCGGTGAAGGCGCCGCCGACTGCGCCTGAACGCGACACGGCTCTGATGCCCTCAAGGCATGGGCGCGACAGGAAAATGACGCGACCGGAGAGATCACAGCCCCGCCCGGCATCACCGCGACGGGGCTTTTGCTGCGCGAACCCCGAAGGCCATGGCCGACCCTGACTCGCCCCAGGTCCACTCAGGACATGTTGCCATCAGCGACATGATCGCCATAAGAACATCGCCATAAGAACATCGCCACAAGAAAAAGGCACCTGGCGCGGTGCGCCGGGTGCCTTGTTCGTCGTATCTTGTTGGTGGAGCCTAGCGGGATCGAACCGCTGACCTCAACACTGCCAGTGTTGCGCT
>NZ_JACUUD010000251.1 GCF_014859505.1 Halomonas sp. | reverse complement strand
GTGAACCACGCCGCCCATAACAAGCTTGTCTCCTTTATCTGGTCCATCGCCGATGACTGCTTGCGCGATGTCTATGTGCGCGGCAAGTACCGCGATGTCATCCTCCCCATGGTGGTGCTGCGCCGTCTGGATACCCTGCTGGAGTCCAGTAAGGAGAAGGTACTGGAGGAGCTGCGCTTCCAGCAGGAGGAGATGGGCCTGACCGAGCTGGACGACAATGGTTTGCGCGATGCCTCCGGCTACGTCTTCTACAACACCAGCAAGTGGACCCTCACCCAGCTCTACAAGACCGCCACCAACAACCAGCAGATCCTGCTGGCCAATGTGGAGGAGTACCTGAACGGCTTCAGCGCCAACGTCAAGGAGATCATCGAGAAGTTTGAGCTCAAGGCCAAGGTGCGCCACATGGCGAGCAAGGACGTGCTGCTCGACGTGCTGGAGAAGTTCACCTCGCCCACCATCAACCTCACCCCGCACGAGGTGGAGGACCCGGACGGCAACCGACTCCCGGCCCTCAGCAACCTCGGCATGGGCTATGTGTTCGAGGAGCTGATCCGCAAGTTCAACGAAGAGAACAACGAAGAGGCCGGGGAGCACTTCACCCCCCGCGAGGTGATCCACCTGATGACCCACCTCATCTTCGACCCCATCAAGGACAAGCTGCCGCCGGTGATGACCATCTACGACCCCGCCTGTGGCTCTGGCGGCATGCTCACCGAATCGCAGAACTACATCAAGGACGAGGAAGGTGCCATCCGCGCCACCGGCGATGTCTACCTCTACGGCAAGGAGATCAACGACGAGACCTACGCCATCTGCAAGTCCGACATGATGATCAAGGGCAACAACCCGGCCAACATCAAGTCCGGTTCCACCCTCTCCATCGACGAGTTCGCCGGACAGCGCTTCGACTTCATGCTCTCCAATCCGCCCTATGGCAAGAGCTGGGCCAGCGAGCAGAAGTATATCAAGGACGGCAGCGACGTTATCGACCCGCGCTTCGTCGTCAAGCTGAAGGATTACTGGGGCAATGAGCAGACCGTGGACGCCACCCCGCGTTCCAGCGACGGCCAGCTCCTGTTCCTGATGGAGATGGTGAGCAAGATGAAGGACCCGGGGCAGAGCCCCAGTGGCTCGCGCATCGCCTCGGTCCACAACGGCTCCAGCCTCTTCACCGGCGATGCCGGTAGTGGCGAGAGCAACATCCGCCGCCATATCATCGAAAACGACCAGCTGGAGGCGATCATCCAGCTGCCCAACAACCTCTTCTACAACACCGGCATCACCACCTACATCTGGCTGCTCTCCAACAACAAGCCGGAGCAGCGCAAGGGAAAGGTCCAGCTCATCGATGCCAGCCAGCTCTACCGCAAGCTGCGCAAGAACCTGGGCAACAAGAACTGCGAGTTCGCCCCCGAGCATGTCGAGCAGATCATAGAAACCTACCTGCAACTGACCGAGGTGGAGCGCGGTGCCGAAGAGGAGGCCAATAGTAATCAAATTGCTGCACAGGTCTTCGACAACAGCGACTTCGGCTACTACAAGGTCACCATCGAGCGCCCCGACCGGCGCAAGGCGCAATTTACCCCCGAGCGCATCGAAACCCTGCGCTTCGACAAGGCCCTGCGCGAGCCGATGCGGTGGATCTACGAAGAATACGGCGATGCCGTCTACAGCGGCGACATCCTAAAACAACACGAAAAGGCCATCCTCGCCTGGTGCGAAGAGAACGAGATCAGCCTCAACACCAAACAGCGCGGCAAACTGCT
>NZ_JACUUD010000099.1 GCF_014859505.1 Halomonas sp. | reverse complement strand
GCTGCTCCATGGGGGGCGGCTCGTCGTCGCTGCCGCACCCGGCAAGCGCCAGGCTGCCCAGCGTCATCGCGGTGATCGCCGCCAGAGCGCTCAGTCGACGGCGCCTGCCTTGACGATGATTCAACGGGTCTTGGCTCATTCGGGATCTCCTTCCCTCCCTGTGGTGTCACCCAGTGAATGCAGGCACCGTGCCAGCCATGCCATTATGGCTATAAATCGATATATATCAGAATGTTGTAATCACCTCCCGAACGTCCGTCGTCCCCCTGTGGACCCGGCCGGGAGTGGTGAAAAATGGCACATGGGAACGTCCTGACACACCCGGCGACGCCGGCTGCGACCCGTCCGTTACGTTGAATGATCATTCAAGAACTCGTAGGGTAGGAAACCTTTCGCACCCGCCAACGCTGCCGCCTGCCTGCCAGGCTGGTGCGGCAGCGCATCGCGCACGGCGCCCCCCCCCCGCGCCGCGCCAGGGGCTGACAGAAAGGCATCGCCAATGAACGAGAACCGAAACGTCAAGATTCGGGTTCGCAACCTGAGCAAGGTCTTCGGCAGCCATCCGAAGAAGGCGCTCGAACTGCGCAACCAGGGCCTCAAGCGCCCGGAGATCTTCGAGAAGACCGGCCAGACGCTGGGCCTCTCCCACATCGACTTCGACGTCTACGAGGGCGAACTGCTGGTGATCATGGGCCTGTCGGGTTCGGGGAAGTCGACCCTGATCCGCTGCCTCAACCGGCTGATCGAGCCAACCGAAGGCGAGATCGTCATCGACGGCGAGGATATCCCGCAGCTCGATACCAGGGCGCTGCTCGAGTGCCGCCGGCGCCACTTCTCCATGGTGTTCCAGAACTTCGCCCTCTTCCCCCATCGCACCGTGCAGCAGAACGCCGAGTTCGGCCTGGAGATCCGCGGCGTTCCCGCCGAGGAGCGTGGCAAGACCGCCCGCCATGCCCTGAAGCAGGTCGGCCTGGAGGGCTGGGAGGACGCCTACCCCAACCAGCTCTCCGGCGGCATGCAGCAGCGCGTCGGCCTGGCCCGGGCCCTGGCCAACGATGCCAGCGTGCTGCTGATGGACGAGGCCTTCTCGGCCCTGGATCCGCTGATCCGCGGCGACATGCAGCAGGAGCTGCTCGAGCTGCAGAACCGCATGCAGAAGACCACCGTCTTCATCACCCACGACCTGGACGAGGCGCTGACCATCGGCGATCGCATCATCCTGCTCAAGGATGGCGAGATCGTGCAGATCGGCACCCCCGAGGAGATCCTCACCCGTCCCGCCGATGACTATGTCCGTCGCTTCATCGAGGGGGTGGACAAGTCCCGCATCCTCACCGCCGAGCACGCCATGCGTCCTTTACGGGCGACCGCCCGGGAGGGAGAAGGCCCGCGCACCGTGCTTCGCCGCATGCGCGAGCACAACCTGGACTCCATCTACGTCACCGGCCACGACCGCCGCCTGCTGGGGCTGCTCGAGGTGGACGCCGCCCAGAAGGCCGCCCAGCAGGCGCAGGACACCATCCGCGAGGCCATGACCCAGGACTTCCGCCGCGTGACCCCGGAAGAGCCGATGCACAACCTCTTCGCGATGTTCAGTGCGAAGGGCTTTCCCATCGCGGTGGTGGACGACGACCAGCGGCTGCTGGGCGTGGTGGTCAAGGGCGCCGTCCTCGATGAGCTGGCACAGGCCGCCGAAGCGGCCCCGATGGCAGACGCCGACAACGACACCGCAGCGGCAGGAGAACAGTAATGGCGATCGACTTTCCGCGAATTCCGCTGGGCCAGTGGATCGAGGGTGGCCTCGACTGGCTGACCAGCGAGTATTCCGTGGTGACCCGCGGCATCTCCCGGGTCACCCAGACCGGTATCGACGGGCTCAACGACGCCCTGATGTGGCTGCCCGAGTGGGGCCTGATGGCGATCCTGGCCGCGATCTGCTGGAGGGTGGCCAACCTGCGCCTGGCCATCGGCGCCGTGGCCGGCCTGGCGGTGATCTGGAACCTCGGCCTGTGGAACCCGATGATCGAGACCCTGACGCTGGTGGTGATCGCCACCCTGGTGGCGGTGACCATCGCCATCCCGGTGGGCATCACCGCGGCGCTCTCCGAGCGGCTCTACCGCGGCATCATGCCGGTGCTCGACTTCATGCAGACCATGCCCGCCTTCGTCTACCTGATTCCGGCGATCCCGTTCTTCGGCATCGGCTCGGTGTCGGCGATCTTCGCCACGGTGATCTTCTCCATGCCGCCGGCGATCCGCTTCACCACCCTGGGCATCCGCCAGGTGCCGGTGGAGCTGATCGAGGCCGCCGACGCCTATGGCGCCACGCGCCGCCAGAAGCTGCTCAAGGTGCAGCTGCCGATGTCCCTGCCCACGGTGATGGCCGGCATCAACCAGACCATCATGCTGGCCCTCTCCATGGTGGTGATCGCCGCCATGATCGGCGCCGATGGCCTGGGCAGCGAGGTATGGCGCGCCATCCAGCGGCTGCGCCCGGGCGACGGCTTCGAGGCCGGCATCGCCGTGGTGATCCTGGCCATGTTGCTCGACCGCCTGACCCAGTCACTCCGCAAGCAGCGCAAGTCCTGAGCGTTGAGCGCCGGCCTTGAAACCGCCGTTCGCCACCCTCAAGGTAAAACGTTAAACATCAAGAGAAGGAAAAAAACGATGAAGAAGCATCCGCTGAACCGTCGCATCCGTCTCGCCGGCCTGGCACTGGCCACCGGCGCCGCCCTCACCGCCGGCGCCGCCCAGGCGCAGGACAAGGGTACCGTTCACCTGGCCTACGTGGAGTGGTCCTCCGAGGTCGCCTCCACCAACGTGGTCCGCGCCGTGCTCGAGCAGGCCGGCTACGAGGTCGACATGACCTCGCTCTCCGCTGCCGCCATGTGGCAGGCCATGGGCAGCGGCGATGCCGACGCCATGGTCGCCGCCTGGCTGCCCACCACCCACGCCGACTATCTCGACCGCGTCAGAGACAACGTCGAGGACCTGGGTGTCAACCTGGACGGCACCAAGCTCGGCCTGGTGGTTCCCGGCTATGTCGAGGCCGACTCGATCCGCGACCTCAACGACCATGCCGATGCCTTCAACGGCGAGATCATCGGCATCGACCCCGGCGCCGGCCTGATGAGCCTGACCGAGGAAGTCGTCGACACCTACGACCTCGACCTGCGCCTGCGCAGCGGCAGCGATGCCACCATGGTCGCGGCACTGGCCAGCGCCATCAACAACGAGGAGCCTATCGTCGTCACCAGCTGGACGCCCCACTGGATGTTTGCCAGCTGGGATCTCAAGTACCTCGAGGATCCCGAGGGCGTCTACGGCGGTGCCGAGCAGATCCACACCATCGTGCGCCAGGGCCTGGCCGACGACATGCCGGAGGCTTACGCCATCCTCGATGCCTTCGAGTGGACGCCCGAGCAGATGGGTGAAGTCATGCTCATGAACCAGGAGGATGGCGCAGACCCCTACGAAAATGCCAAGCAGTGGGTCGAGCAGAATCAGGACGTCGTGCAGTCCTGGCTCGGCGAGAGCTGAGGTCCCTGACGGCCCGTGCGGCCGGTGAACTGGGGGAGGCACCGGCGGGTGCCTCCCCCTTTTGCATGGTCCCGCCGCCGCCACCGAACGGTGCCGCAGCGCCTGGCCAGGGTCGGGAATTCGCCTCCAGCAATCAAGCCGCGTACAATTATCGTACAAGTATCGTGAAGGGTCGTTGAATCCTCGCCCCGGAGAGGGACTACGCTTCACTACGCGACCTTTGCACCGCATCATCGCAGCCAAGAGGGAAACGACGTCATGTACAGCAAGATCATGGTGCCGATCGACCTGGCACACATCCAGTTGATCGAGCCCACCCTGCAGACCGTGGCCGACCTGGCGCGGCACTACGACGCCGAGGTGTGCTACGTCGGCGTTACCTCCAGCGCACCGGGCAGCGTCGCCCGCACCCCCCAGGAGTTCAGCCAGAAGCTCGAGGCCTTCGCCCAGGAGCGGGCCAAGGTCCATGGCCAGCCGGTCAGCACCCACACCATCGTCAGTCCCGATCCCATCGCCGACCTCGATGACGATCTGATCCAGGCGATCAAGGACGTGGGTGCCGACCTGGTGGTCATGCCGACCCATCCACCGAAGCATATCGACGTGATCATGCCGTCCCACGGCGGCAAGGTGGCCACCCACACCGATGTCTCGGTGTTCCTGGTGCGCCCGACCAAGGGGTAGACCGACCACCCCGGATCCACATTACGACGCTACGCA
The DNA here is from genome assembly GCF_014859505.1 of Halomonas sp. Taxonomy (GTDB): domain Bacteria; phylum Pseudomonadota; class Gammaproteobacteria; order Pseudomonadales; family Halomonadaceae; genus Halomonas. The sequence goes on along the minus strand of NZ_JACUUD010000099.1, from coordinate 6,277 downwards.
AGGGAGAGAGCCACCATGGCCAATGACGAGAACGCCAACGAGAAGCCAACGGCTTCCGAGGGCATTCCCGCCCCGGAGGGGGCAGCCAACCTCATCGATACCGACTACGTGATCGGTCAGGACAACATCACCGCTTCGCCCATGGGGATCGATGTGGACCTGCACGGCAAGGTCTTCATGTTCTCCTCCATCGTGATCCTGCTGTTCGTGATCCTGACGCTGGCCCTGCAGGATCAGATGGAGCCGATCTTCAACAGCATGTTCAGCTTCCTGACCACCAACCTGGGTTGGGTCTTCCTGCTCGGTGCCAACGTCTTCGTGCTCCTGGCGATCGTGCTGATCTTCACCCCGCTGGGCAAGGTGCGCATCGGCGGCGCCGACGCGACGCCGGACTTCGGCTACGCCGGCTGGTTCTCGATGCTGTTCGCCGCCGGCATGGGCATCGGCCTGATGTTCTACGGCGTGTCCGAGCCGCTCGGCCACTACGGCACCGCCATGGGCGGTATCAGCATCGGCGAGGATGGCCTGCGTACCGACTGGGCCCCGCTGGGCGGCGCCGAGGGTGACCAGGCCGGCGCCATCGCGCTGGGGATGTCCGCGACCATCTTCCACTGGGGCTTTCACCCCTGGGGGGCCTACGCTATCGTCGGCCTGTCGCTGGCGATCTTCGCCTTCAACAAGGGCCTGCCGCTGACCATGCGCTCGATCTTCTACCCGATCCTGGGTGAACGCATCTGGGGTTGGCCGGGGCACGTGATCGATATCCTGGCGGTGTTCGCCACCCTGTTCGGCCTGACCACCTCACTGGGCATCGGTGCCACCCAGGCGGCCGGGGGCCTCAACTACCTGTTCGGCATTCCCTCGGGCGATGCCACCCTGGTGCTGCTGATACTCGGCATTACCCTGGTGGCGCTGGGCTCGATCATGCTCGGCGTCGACAAGGGCGTGCAGCGCCTGTCGCAGATCAACATGGTGCTCGCCCTGCTGCTGCTGCTGTTCGTGATCCTGGTCGGTCCGACGCTGCTGATCGCTACCGGGGTGGTCGAGAACCTGATCGGCTACGTGACCCACCTGCCGGCGCTTTCCATGCCGTTCGGGCGCGAGGACGCCAACTTCAGCCAGGGCTGGACGGCCTTCTACTGGGCCTGGTGGATCGCCTGGTCGCCGTTTGTGGGCATGTTCATCGCCCGGGTCAGCCGTGGCCGCACCGTGCGGGAGTTCCTGATCTCCGTATTGGTGGTGCCGACGCTGGCCTCGGTGGTGTGGATGACCGCCTTCGGTACCACCGCCATCGACCAGGTCGTCAATTCGGGCATCACCGCGGTACAGGATGCCAGCCTGGAACTGCAGCTCTTCACCATGCTGGAGTACCTGCCGCTGACGGCCATCACCTCCTTCGTCGGGATCACGCTGGTGATCGTGTTCTTCATCACCTCGTCGGACTCCGGCTCGCTGGTGATCGACTCCATCACCGCCGGCGGCAAGGTGGACGCACCCAAGCCCCAGCGTATCTTCTGGGCGCTGATCGAGGGGGCGCTGGCCATCGCCCTGCTGCTGGGTGGCGGTCTCGCCGCCCTGCAGACGGCGGCCCTGACCACCGGCCTGCCCTTCACGCTGGTGCTGCTGGTAGGCTGCTACGCCATCGTCAAAGGGCTGATGAGCGAGCCCAGGCCGGTGTGACACCAATCCCCGACATTCGGTAAGGCATTCAAGGGGCGGCCATTGGCCGCCCTTCTTCATTCAACGTTCGGCATTCAGCTCCATAGCTCGCTCACGGGTGTCTCGGAGGAGTAGCGGCTGGCCACCTGGGCCTGCAGCAGCTCGGCGGTGGCCAGGGCGTCCACCACGGCATGATGCCCCTGGTAGGGCGGCAGCCCGTAGCGCTCACGGCTGTTGTGCAGGCGGATCGACACCGGGGGACGGCCCATCCAGCGGCGCAGCCGCGCCAGCACCGACTGGCGGTGGCGGCGCGCCTCCAGCGACATGGTGTCGATCACCGGGAAGCGCAGCCCCTCCCCCAGCCGGGCCTGGATGCCGGAGTCCAGGAAGGGGCGCTCGATCTGGCGATAGTGCACCACCACGACCCGCCCCTTCAGCAGCTCGAGCAGTTCGGGCAGGATCTCGGCGAGATCGGGGGCATTCTCCACCTCGGCGTGTGTGATGCGGTGCAGGGTCACCGACTGCTCGGTGAGCTCGCGAGCCGGTTTGAGCACCCAGTAGCGCCGCTCGCGCAGCGGAATGCGCGCAAGACTGAAGGGCACCACCCCGACGCTGACGATGGCGTGGCGGCGCGGGTCCAGCCCGGTGGTCTCGATGTCGAGGGCGGCCAGGGGCACCTCACGGATGGCGGTGGCCGGGTCGGGACAGCCCGCGGCGAAATAGTCCTTGAGCAGCGGGTGCCGGACCCGGGCGGCGCGATCGGCCAGGTACTCAGGCCAGCCGGGGGCCTGCTGCCGCGTCGCGCCTGGCAGCCGAATCACCGTGGCCCTCGCGGGCGGCGCGCCGCTGCTGCCGGGACCGGATAGCGAAACTTGAGAAACTTCTGGGCGTTGCTGAGCACCTGGAAGGCGTCCTTGAGCGTGTGGCGCTCGGTGTCGCTGACGTTCTCCGGCTCGATATTGTTGCCCGGGGTGCGCTCGTGCTGCAGGTCGAGCACCTGGTGGTGGATGCGCGCCATGGAGAGGAACTCCAGGGCATAGCGCAGCTTGTCGCTGACCCCCTGCGCCAGCAGCTGGGTGCGGTCGATGTCATCCAGGCGCGCGAAGCTGTTCTGGGCCCGGGAGCCGCAGGCCAGCGCGTGGACCCGAATCAGGTCGGTGAGCGGCGCGGTGCCGCGGCGCTTGAGGTTGATGGTGTTGTTCTGCTTGCCATCCTTTTCCATCACGAAGGTGCGGAAGAACCCCAGCGGCGGCGTGCGATTCAGGGCGTTGCGGGCCATGGCGGCCAGGAACAGCGCGTTCTGCGGGGCCTGTTCGGCCACCAGATCCTGGAGCTGCTCGACGTAGACGTTCTCGCCGTAGACGGCGTCGAGGTCGAAGAAGATCGAGCTGTGCAGCAGTCGCTCCGGGGTCGGGTCGCGGATCCATTCCCGGAAGTAGCCCTTCCACACGGAGAGCGGCTGCCGCCAGCGCCGGTTGGTGGCCATGATGTCGCCGCTGCAGTAGCTGTAGCCGCAGGCATGCAGGCCATCGCTGACGATCTTCGCCATCTCCCGGAAGTAGTCGTCATGGGCCTCGGGGTCGAAGGCATCGCCGAGTACCAGGGCGTTGTCCTGGTCGGTGACCAGGCTCTGCTCGTTGCGCGCCATCGAGCCCATGACCATGAAGCAGTAGGGAACCGGCGGTGGGCCCAGCGCCTCCTCGGCCAGTTCCAGCAGGCGGCGGGTGAAGCTGCGACCGATGGTGGAAAGCGCGCTGCCGATCATGCGCGAGTCGGCGCCATCCTCCACCATGCGCACGAAGGCGGCGCGCACGTCCGGGGCCAGCTTGGCCAGCCCCTCGGCCGAGGACTGATTGAAGATGTTGCTGACCAGATAGAGGCTGGAGTGGGTCTCGTAGCGGATGATATCGGAGAGGTGAACGATGCCCACCGGGTGGCGGCGATGCATCACCGGCAGGTGGTGGATGTTGTTGCGCAGCATGGTGAGCATCGCTTCGTGGACCGACTCGTCGGACTGGATCGCCACCAGCCGGTCGACCACGATCTCCCCCACCGGCGTGTCGGACGGGCGCCCCTCGGCCACCAGGCGGCGGAAGTCGCTGTCGGTCAGGATGCCGCGCACCTGCCAGGCGCGCTCCTCGCTGTCGCGGAAGGTGTAGCGGGGGTTGTCGCCGGGGGCATCCAGCACCAGCACCGCCGAGGCGCCGAAGTCGCCCAGCAGGCGCGCGGCCTCCTGCACCGTGGTGCTCGCCACCACCATCACCGGGTAGCGGGTGAGCAACTTGCGCACCCGGGTGATCATCATGTCGTTCTGCTTCTTCTGGTGCTCTACCGCGGATTCGAGGCGCGGACGCTCCAGTTCCACGAAGTCGGCGAAGTACTCGTCCTCCTCGCAGAGACGCTGGAAGAGCGCATCCGGAAGGAAATAGATCAGGCTGTCCTCCAGCGCCCGGACGGGATAGCGGACCCGGTGATTTCGCAACAGGCTGAAGTGGCCGAAGATGTCGCCTTCACCGCGGCGATCATAGAGGTCGCCGTTGCGGCGATAGACCTCCACGGCCCCGCTGCGGATGTAGCCCAGTTCGTGGATCTCCTGATCGAGCACCAGAATGTCGCTGCCGGCACGGTGGTAGGCCACCTCGACCTGGCTGGCGATCTCGTCGAGCAGGTCGTCGGAGAGGGCATCGAAGGGCGCAAAGCGTCCCATGTGCTGGCGAATGTCCAGCAGTTCCACTTCCATCGGTCACGCTCCCGTCCGGCAGGCCATCTGTGCCAAGTCTGGGAGTTCGGTGGTGCCCTGTAAAGCCGGCCCGGAGCGGCGCCTCGACCGCCACGGACAGAAGGTAAGAGCCCATAGGCAAACGGCCACCCCGAAGGGTGGCCGTTTGCACTGCCGATGTGGGAGTCGGCGTGAGATCATGTCCGTCTTACGACTGGACCATCTCCTGGACGCGCTGCATCAGCTCGGGATCCTGCTGGATGGCCTGGCCGATGGCGTTGAAGGTATCCACATCGAGCCCGCTGTCCTCGACCACTTCCACCATCCTGTCGTTGGCTTCCATGCGAACTTCCTGCTGGGTCGCCTCGTCCTCGGCGGCGTGCAGACGCTCGGTGTAATCCTGGGAAAGCACGGCGATCTCCTGAGAGGCGTCGGCAAACTGCTGAAGCTGGTCATCGGAGAAGTCCATGGCCGGAGCGGCGGCCTGGGGCTGCTCGGGGGCGGCCGCCGGGTCCTGCTGGGCGTGGACGGTGGCGGACATCAGGCCAGCACTGAGCAGAGCGGCAGAGAAGAGAGCGGTCATCCGATTCATGAATTCCTCCAGTTGGAATGAGAACCCCGGCGGGGCGTTGAATGCATGCTCCAAGTGTGACGACAACTGCCGGCCGATGTTCAGAGTTTTCGTGTAAAACATTGAAACATGAAGTGCGCACAACGTTACATCAGTCCCCGAAGAGCGACACCCTGAGCGATCACTTCGCCAGGTGGCCCCGTATATGCGCCTTCAGGAAATCTCAGGAAGATAGTAATGACTTTCATTTATCCAAGTGAACTGATCCGTGCTCTCGGGGACTAGGCGAAACTCGAGCGGCACAGTATGGTCTGTGGCACCCCAACCTCCCGACATGGACGTTTCACATGCCCCCCGCTCCTGCTTCCCGCGCTGCCAGCCTGTGGCTCGCTGCCATGCCACTGCTGTTCGTGGCGCTGTGGAGCACCGGCTTCATCGGTGCCAAGTTCGGCCTGCCCTACGCCGAACCCTTCACCTTCCTGTTCATCCGCTTCGCCCTGACCCTGGCGCTGCTGATTCCGCTGGCCCACTGGCTCTCCGGCGAGTGGCCCCGGGGGGCGCGGCTGTGGGGACACATCGCCGTCTCCGGCCTGCTGGTTCACGGCGGCTATCTGGGCGGGGTCTTCTACGGCATCTACCTGGGCATGCCTGCGGGGCTCGCCTCGCTGCTGGTGGGGCTGCAGCCGCTGCTCACCGCCGGGCTAGCCGGGCCGCTGCTGGGGGAAAGGCTGGGTAGGCGCCAGTGGTCTGGGCTGGTGCTGGGGCTGGTCGGCGTGGCCCTGGTGCTGGGCGGCAAGCTGGACCCGGGCGAGGCGCTGTTCCAGGGCTTCGGCGCCGGCGCCCTGCTGGCCATCCTGGTGGCCCTGGTCGGCATCTCCGGCGGCACCCTCTACCAGAAGCGCCACTGCACCGGCATGCCGCTGCTCTCGGGCACGGTGGTGCAGTACCTGGCCGCGGGCACACTGTTGGGGCTGGGTGCCCTGCTCTTCGAGGAGCGTAGCGTGACCTGGACGCCCACCTTCGCCCTCACCCTGGCCTGGCTGGTGATGGTGCTGTCGATCGCCGCCATCCTGCTGCTGATGGCGCTGATCAGGCGCGGCGAGGCGTCCCGGGTGGCCAGCCTCTTCTACCTGGTACCGCCGGTCACCGCCCTGCAGGCCTGGTGGCTGTTCGACGAGGCCCTGCCGCCCATCTCGCTTGTCGGCATGGCCGTCGCCATCGCCGGCGTGGTGCTGGTGGTCAGGACGCCGCCGGCGACAGCCGACAGGCCGCGTACTTGAACTCGGGGATCTTGCCGAAGGGGTCCAGCGCCGGGTTGGTGAGCAGGT